>CAJMSG010000178.1:0-3815 GCA_905216105.1 uncultured bacterium
TCTTTATGCCTAACCTGATCGGCGGCATCGTGCTGGGCTACATTTGGCAGATTCTGATCAACTGCCTGCTCTCCAACATCGGCGCCGACCTTATCGCCCTTAACTCTGCTGCTGGCTTCTGGGGCCTTATCATCCTGACCCTGTGGCAGCAGGTCGGCTACATGATGATCATCTACATCGCCGGTCTGCAGTCCATTCCGTCCGACTACATCGAGGCCGCCAAGGTTGACGGTGCCACGGCATGGCAGACGTTCTGGAAGGTTAAGATTCCCAATCTGATGCCGACGATTACCATCTGCCTGTTCCTGTCCATCACCAACGGATTTAAGCTGTTCGACCAGAACCTCGCCCTTACCGGCGGCGCTCCCGCACACTCCACCGAGATGCTCGCCCTGAACATCTACAACACGTTCTACTCGCGTGCCGGCATCGCATGGCAGGGCATTGGCCAGGCCAAGGCAGTCATCTTCTGTATCCTGGTCGTTGCTATTTCCATGATCCAGCTTAAGGCCACGAGGTCCAAGGAGGTGCAGCAGTAATGAAACGCGATAAGGCTATTAACCGCGCGCTCTCGATTTTCTTTACGATCCTGTCGCTCGCGTGGATCTACCCCGTGTTCATGATTGCGCTCAATTCCTTTAAAAAGGGAACTGCAATCAGCACCACCACGGCGTTCGATTTGCTTACGCCTGAGACGTTCAACGGCCTTGCAAACTATGTGCATGCTCTGAATGAGCAGGGCTTTGCCTCGGCGTTTATGTACTCGCTCATCATCACGGTCACCTCGGTCGTTCTGATCTTGGTGTGCTGCTCCATGTGCGCTTGGTACGTAGTGCGCGTCAACAGCAAGATCTCGAACTTCTTCTATTACCTGTTCGTCTTCTCGATGGTCGTGCCCTTCCAGATGCTCATGTTCACGCTGTCCAACCTCGCGGACCGTATCGGCTTTAACACGCCGTTCAACATCTGCTTCATCTACCTTGGTTTTGGCGCGGGCCTGGCGGTCTTTATGTTCGCCGGTTTCGTCAAGAACATCCCGCTCGAGATCGAAGAGGCGGCCATGATCGACGGCTGCAACCCGGTCCAGGTGTTCTTTAAGATCGTCCTTCCCATCATGAAGCCCACCTATCTTTCGGTTGGCATCCTCGAGACCATGTGGGTCTGGAACGACTACCTGCTGCCCTACCTTACGCTCGACTCCACTAAGTACAAGACCATTCCTATCTTGATCCAGTACTTCCGTGGCGGCTATGGCCATGTTGAGCTCGGCCCCATGATGGCCTGCATCATGATGGTCGTTATCCCCATCGTCATCATGTACATCTTCTGTCAGAAGTACATCATCGACGGCGTGGTGGCAGGTGCCGTCAAGGGCTGATGCCGTAACTGTTTTGCAAGTTTCTGCGGCGCCCCTCAGCGCGGCGCCGCGTATCGAAAGGTAAAGACATGGCCGAGATCGTTCTCAAACATGTTCAGAAGGTGTATCCCAACAACGAGTCCAAAAAGAAGGGCTTCTTTGGCAAAAAGAAGAAGACCGAGGAGAAGAAGCACAACCTCAAGGTTACCGAGGACGGCGTGCTTGCGGTAGAGGACTTCAACCTCACCGTTCACGACCAGGAGTTTATCGTCCTCGTCGGCCCCTCTGGCTGCGGCAAGTCCACGACGATGCGCATGGTCGCCGGCCTGGAGGACATCACCTCGGGTGACGTGCTCATCGACGGCAAGCGCGTCAACGACGTCGCTCCCAAGGACCGCGACATCGCCATGGTGTTCCAGAGCTACGCCCTGTACCCCAACATGACGGTGTACGAGAACATGGCGTTTACGCTCGAGCTCAAGAAGGTCCCCAAGGACGAGATCGACCGCAAGGTTCGCTCCGCCGCCGAGATCCTGGGCATTACCGAGTACCTCGACCGCAAGCCCAAGGCGCTCTCCGGCGGTCAGCGTCAGCGTGTCGCCATCGGCCGCGCTATCGTGCGTGATCCCAAGGTCTTCTTGATGGACGAGCCGCTGTCCAACCTGGACGCCAAGCTGCGCAACCAGATGCGCGCCGAGCTCATTAAGCTGCGCCACGAGATCAAGGGCACCTTTATCTACGTTACCCACGACCAGACCGAGGCCATGACCCTCGGCGACCGTATTGTGGTCATGAAGGACGGCGTCGTCCAGCAGATCGCCACGCCGCAGGAGGTCTTCAACCATCCCGCGAACATCTTTGTCGCCGGCTTTATCGGCGTGCCGCAGATGAACTTCTTCGATGCCCAGCTGGTGCGCTCGGGCAACGGCTTCACCGTCAAGACCGAGGATATGAACGTGGCGCTCGCCCCCGAGACCTGCGCTCAGCTTGCTCTCAACTGGGACGGCGGCGACGTGAAGGAGATTACGGCCGGCGTGCGCCCCGAGCAGATTCTGCTTGCCGACAAGGGCGAGGAGGGTGCGCTCCAGGGTACCGTCGAGGTGACCGAGCTCATGGGTTCGACCGAGCATGTCCACGTGACCGCTCCCGATGGCCAGTTCGTCCTGATCATTCCCGTTGTCGACCTTGAGGCCAAGGGTGCGCTCAAGGCGGGCGACACCATCTGGTTCAAGTTCGAGAAGAACGCGACCCATCTCTTCGATAAGGTCTCTGGCAAGAACCTTATCTAGGCCCGACCCAATCAGGCCCTCCTTTTGGGCGACTGCGGTTTTGCCATCCTTTTGCCGCGGTCACATATAAGGCTCCCCTCCCGTCCGCTGGGCGAGAGGGGAGCCTTTCTTTGTGTTGGGGTTGTCCATCTACCAGTTTGTCTTGATCTGTAACAGGAGGAGGGCCAAAGTCGGTCTAGATGTTACAGATCGAGACAGCGTTGAGCTGCCTGTCCTTTCATCTCGATCTGTAACACGAAGGACTGATTTCGGCAGTTACCTGTTACAGATCGAGATCTTTTTAGCCGCCTTGCCCGTCTGTCTCGTTCTGTAACAGGTAGACCCAATTTTGCCGGCAAGATGTTACAGGCCGAGATTTTGGTCGAGGCAGGCCACGGGCAACACGCGGGCACAAAAGGCGGAGCCGTGTTGCCGCGACTCCGCCTTCAAGAGGATGGGTAAAGGAAACGAAATTAGCTCAGGTGCCAGATCTCGTCGTTGTACTGGGAGATCGTACGGTCGGACGAGAAGGTGCCGGCGTTGGCGATATTGATGAGCGCCTTGCGCATCCAGGCGTCCTGGTCCTCGTAGTCGGCCAGCACGCGCTCCTTGGTCTGGATGTATTCCTCAATGTCGAGCAGGGCCATAAACCAGTCCTTGCCCTTGATGTCGTCGTGCAGACGCTGCAGGCGCTCCGCGTTGCCGGTCGCCATAAAGGCGGGGTTGGTGATGAAGTCCACCAGCAGTTTAATGCCGGGCTTGCGGTAGAGCGCACCGGCGTTGTGGGTGCCGTCGGCGTAGAGCTTCTCGACCTGTTTGGACGAGGCGCCAAAGGTGTAGATGTTCTCGTCGCCGACGAGTTCGGCGATCTCCACATTGGCGCCGTCGAGCGTGCACAGGGTTAAAGCGCCGTTGAGCATGAACTTCATGTTGGAAGTGCCACTCGCCTCCTTGGAGGCCAGGCTGATTTGCTCGGAGATGTCAGCGGCGGGGATCACGCGCTCGGCGGCGGTGACGTTGTAGTTCTCGATCATGACAACCTGCAGGTAGGGAGCCACGTCGGGGTCGTTGGCTATCCACTGGGACAGCGTCAGGATTAGATGAATGATGTCTTGGGCGATGGTGTAGGCAGGTGCCGCCTTGCCGCCAAAGATGATGGTGACGGGGTGCTCGGGTTTATTGCCGTTCTT
>CAJMSG010000179.1:0-3802 GCA_905216105.1 uncultured bacterium
GAGGACAAGGGCGTGCGCCTGACGTTCCCCGATATGCCGTACCTGATTGTGTGGAGCAAGCCCGAGGGCGACTTTGTGGCTGTTGAACCGTGGGGCGGCCTGTCCACCTGCTCCGACGAGGACGATATTCTGGAGCACAAGCGTGGCTGCCTGGTTGCCAAGCCGGGGGAGACCGTTACCCGCGGCTTTGAGATCGAGATCCTTTAACGAGTTATCGTATGTTTGGGGCGGGTCATGCCGCCCCGGAACAGGAGTTCAATATGATTCTGACCGTTACCATGAACCCGTCGATCGATACGCGCTATCAACTCGACAAGCTGATCATCGACGACGTTAACCGCGTGACGCCCGAAAAGACCGCTGGCGGTAAGGGCCTCAACGTGAGCCGTGTGCTGCTGCAGCTGGGCGACGACGTGCTCGCGACCGGCCTGCTCGGCGGCCACATGGGTGCCTATATGGCTGAGCTTATGGATGCCGACGGCGTCAAGAACGACTTTGTGCCCATCGCCGGTGAGACGCGCATTTGCCTGAATATCCTGCACGAGGGCAATCAGACCGAGCTTTTGGAGAGCGGTCCGCAGATCGCCCCGGCCGAGCTCGAGGCCTTTACGGCTAAGTTCGCCGAGCTTGCAGCGAAGGCGGATGTTGTGACGCTTTCGGGCTCGCTGCCGCGCGGCGTCGATGCTGGCTACTATGCCGAGCTCGTCAAGATCGCCGAGGAGGCGGGCGCCAAGGTGCTGCTCGACACCTCGGGTGCATCGCTGGAGGCTGCGCTGGAATCTGACGCTAAGCCTGAGCTCGTGAAGCCCAACCTGACCGAGATTAACGGCCTGCTGGGTACGTCCTTTACGACCGATGATGTCGATGCCCTGCGCGAGGCGCTTGCCGCCGATGGCCGCTTTGCCGGTATTCCCTGGGTCGTCGTCTCGATGGGCGCTGCCGGTTCGGTGGGCTTCCATGAGGGCCGCGCGTTCCGCGCCAAGACGCCCGCGATTGCGGCTGTGAACGCGACGGGTTCCGGTGACTCGACCATCGCCGGCTTTGCGCATGCCATTGCTGCTGGTGCCGACGACGTCACGGTGCTCAAGACCGCCAATACCTGCGGCAAGCTCAACGCCATGGATCCCAAGACCGGCCACCTGGTCATGGACCGCTGGGACGAGATCTACAACAGCGTCGAGGTGACCGAACTTTAGAGTTACGGCGTTTTGCCAAACGCCGTAACCAGCCGACGCTGCGCGGGCCGCATTTGGACAATCTGACGTTCAACTTCAAGGGCGCGACCAGAAGGTCAGCGCCCTTTCGTTTCACGTCACCTTGTCTCAAATGCGGCCCGCTCGCTGCCGTTGCCAAAACATCGGCGTCGCCTTGCTTCGGGAATGCGGCAGATAGAGACGTTCCTTTTTTGCCGGCAGTTTGGGACACTCCTTACGGGGCACCCCCTCCACAGCGCCTATGCCAGCTTGTCGATTTGCCCAATCTCCCAGAGCGGAATATTGACGAGCGTGCCTTCGTCTCTATATGCCGCTAACGATGTTCTCACGCAGCGCTCGAGCTTGAACTTCTCGCAGGCAATCCTCAGGCTCTTTGCTTTGAGATTCTCTGCCGCCTTGACCTCGAGCGGAAGCACGGTCCCCGCATGGTCGACGGCAAAGTCAGTCTCTGCATTGCCGGAGGAGGATGACCAATACGCGGGGGTATTGCCTTGGAGCAAAAGCTCCTGTGCGACGTATTGCTCGGTCAGCGAGCCTTTGAACTCCGTAAAAACAGCGGGCCCGTTCAGAACAATGGCTGGCGAGAGGCCGGAGAGTGCTCCGAGGATGCCGGTGTCGATGCAGAACAGCTTGAAGCCCGAGAGATCCTCGTAGCTTGTGAGCGGTGCTCTTAGGGCGGAAACACGTGGTACCTTATGAACGATTCCGTAGTCCATGAGCCACTGGAGGCTTTCCTCAAAATCGCGTGCGCGCGCCCCAGGACGAAGCGCGCCGTAGACGAACTTCTTGTTTTCCTTTGCGAGCTGGCCGGGAAGGGATTTCCAAACCAGCCTCATGCGCTCGACGATGCGGGCTGGCGCATGCTTGCCAAAATCGGATTCGTAAGCTTCGATGATTTGCTGCTGAAGCCTGCGGGCCTCGATGAAATCGTGGGAGGCGGCGAAAGCGGAGACAACTTCTGGCATGCCACCGACAACGAGGTATTCCTTGAGCAGGCGCTCGAGCTTTTCGGAAACGTTTGCCAGCAGGTCCATGTCTGCGGCAAGGATGGCATCTGCGAGTGGATCGCCATCGACGGCACGAACGAACTCAACAAACCCCATGGGGCGCATGGTGAGCTGGTCGATCTTGCCGACGGGGAACGACTCGTTTTCGCGTCGGAGCGCGAGCCCCATATAGGAGCCGGCTGCCACGATATGGTATTCCGGCGCCAGCTCGTTGAAGTATTTGAGCGAGGTGATGCCACGCGGTGCCTCTTGGATTTCGTCGAAGATGATGAGCGTGTCTGTCGGCGTTATAGTCTGGCCGTGCAGGAGCTCTATCTGGGAGATGATGCGTTTGGGGTCAAGGCTTCCGTCGAACAGCGAACGTGCGCCCGGTTCGAGCATAAAGTCAAAACGGATGACGTTTTGATACTGCTGGCCTGCGAATTCGTTGAGAAGCCAGGTTTTTCCCGTCTGGCGGGCCCCCTTAAGCAGGAGGGGCTTGCGGTTTGCCCTAGATTTCCAAGCGATGAGTTCGTCCATTAGCTGTCGCTGCATACTGCCCCCTAACGATCATGGTTAGTATAAGACCGTCTTGGTCTTTCCATCGAAAAATGTGGGAGTAAACCACGTTTTTCCATCGAATAATGTGGGAGGTAACCACGTTTTTCCATCGAATAATGTGTGGTTTAGGTCGGCACCTGGGGTGCTCCTTCTCTGCCGGCAATTTGGAACACTCCTTGTTTTGGTGCAAATTAGCTACCCTTGCATCAGAAAACGGCGCCCGTCGGCGATGTTGCCGGCGGGCGCCGTTGTCGTGTGGGCGGTTGTGTCGTGGTCGCTGATGAGGCTCGAACTCGTATGCTACAGCGAGTCGATAAAGCGCTGCTGGGCGGCGCGGCCGGCTTCGTCCCACTTAAAGACGCCGGCGTTGTCGAGTACGTGGCCAAACACCACGCCGACCTCCTCGTGCAGGATATCGATGGCGTTGTCAGCCGTAAGCTCGTCGGCGCGGCGGGCAAAAACGTCCTCGGCCCATGCAGCGTGGCTGCGGCAAAGATCATCGCTCTCGAGCGCACCGGCGAGATCGTAGCTGGCATCGGCCTTGGCCGCCAGCAGGTGCTCGCGGACAGCGCCGAGCTCGGGAACCAAGCGCGGCGGCAGAATGGCCAGGCCCATGACCTCGATCAGGCCGATGTTCTCCTTCTTAATGTGATGGTACTCGGCATGCGGGTGGAAAACGCCCAGCGGATGCTCGTCGGTCGTGATGTTGCAGCGAAGCGCCAGGTAGGCCTCGTAAATCTCGCCGCCGGCGTTGCCGCGGGAGTCGACGCGGCGGATGACGGGCGTCACGGTGTTGTGCGCTACGCCGTCGGCCGTGTGCGCGATAACGCCCACAGACTCGTCGGTCCACTCGCGCCAGGCGAGGATAATCTTCTCGGCAGCGTCGAGCAGCTGAGCGCGGTCATGCGAGCGCAGGCGCAGCACCGAGAGCGGCCACTGCAGCACAGTGCCGGTGACCTGGTCAAAACCGGGCACGCTAAACTGCGAGACCTCGGCGGCATGCATCATGGGGAACTCGTGCGCGCCGCCCTGGAAGTGGTC
>CAJMSG010000180.1:0-3761 GCA_905216105.1 uncultured bacterium
AATGGTTCGATGTCTGCCCGGATGCGACACAACTGGTGTGTCCATCCTCGCAGTATCCGGTTCTCAAGGTGCACGCCCCGCGGCTGATCCGGTTCGACCGGGCCGCGCGGCAAGGAGATATATTGCCAGACCGCGAAGCGATGTGGGACGTCAATTCCGCTCTTCACAAGTCCTACACAATATATCACTTTCTATATAGGCAATAGAAAGTCATGTGCAGTAAGACCGCACGTATCAGATGATGACCCTTCGGTTAAGAGATATATAAAGATCGGTCACCTGTAAGTGTTTATCTACCCGCGCTTTTTGCTATGTAAACCAGCGCTTTCGATAAAAAAGAGGGAGTGCCGCGCACAGTGCGACACTCCCCTAGCGATTCAACAGAATCTATTAGGCCTCGAGAGCCTTCTTGGCAATGGCAGCCAGCTCGTTGAAGGACTCGATGTCCTCGTAAGCCATCTGAGCCAGAACCTTGCGGTCGAGCTCGATGCCGGCAACCTTCAGGCCGTGCATGAACTGAGAGTAAGAGATGTCGTTCAGGCGAGCGGCAGCGTTGATGCGGGTGATCCAGAGAGAGCGGATCTCGCGCTTCTTGTTGCGGCGATCACGATACTGATACTGCAGGGAGTGCTGGACCTGCTCTTTAGCATGCTTGTAAGTACGCGAAGCGGCACCGTAGTAACCCTTCGCACGGTGCATAACGGTACGGCGCTTCTTCTTGGCGGCAACAGCGCGCTTAATACGTGCCATGTTCTATCAACTCCTAGACGGTAAAACGAAAAACGGGAACGCGAACTTAGGCGAGACGCGACTTGATGACCTTGCGGTCGGCAGCGGCGATCTCGGTCTCCTGACGGAAGCCACGCTTACGCTTGGTGGACTTCTTGCTCAGGATGTGGCTCTTGAAAGCCTTGGCGCGCATAAGCTTGCCGGTACCAGTCTTGCGGAAACGCTTCTTGGTGCCGCTGTGGGACTTCATCTTAGGCATGAAATACTCCTTAATCGGTTACAGAACACTAGTTACTTGGTATCGCTTGCCGCTTTATCCTCATCGAAGGCGCCCTTAATCGGGGCGAGCAGCATAAGCATGTTACGGCCTTCCATCTTAGGCTTGGACTCGACCGTAGCGTAAGGCTTGAGATCCTCGGCGAGACGCTCGAGAACGTTAAGACCCTGCTCCGGGTGAGCCATCTCACGGCCGCGGAACATGATGGTGATCTTAACGCGTGCGCCCTTCTTGAGGAAACGCAGAACGTGGCCCTTCTTGGTCTCGTAATCGCCAACGTCGATCTTGGGTCGGAACTTCATTTCCTTGACCTCGACCTTAGACTGGTTCTTACGAGCGGCCTTGGCCTTCATGGCCTGCTGGTACTTGAACTTACCGTAGTCCATGACCTTGCAGACCGGCGGCTCCGCGTTGGGAGCGATCTCGACCAGGTCGAGACCCTGATCGTCAGCGACGCGCTGGGCATCGCGGATGGCGAACAGGCCGAGCTGAGAGCCATCGACGCCAATCAAACGGCACGAAGATGCAGTGATCTCGTCGTTGATGCGGGTGTCATCAGACTTAGCTATTTTCCCTACCTCCATTCATAAAAAAATAACCCGGCGCTTCTTTGCAACCAGGTCGTACACATAGACATCCTCGGTATGAGGAAGGGAATCTAAGTTGTATGACCAGTCAGCTGCTCATTGGCGCCAAAAGGTGGGAACCCTCGGGTTCCTCTTTAGGGCATTGCGGGAACAACGCCTTGCGAATAATAACACGTACCGCGCGCTATCACATTACGTACACGAAAAAGGGGCCTTGACCCCCCTTGAAGCGCAGGTGCATGTATGGTGCCCGAGGCGAGACTCGAAGGGACTTCGCTTCGCGAAGCCCCGGGCTTCGGGCGCATGGCGCCCTCGCCACGCTCCGCTACAAACAGGCCACAGGCCTGTTTGCTTAACGCTCCGCGCGCTCACGCGAGTTCGGCACGAAAAAGGGGGCCTTGACCCCCTTGAACGCTCTTTTGCATGTATGGTGCCCGAGGCGAGACTCGAACTCGCACGTTGTTGCCAACGGTGGATTTTGAGTCCACTGCGTCTGCCAATTCCGCCACTCGGGCACGTAATGCGTGAGTTAGTTTATCACAGCTTTCTGTTGATTAGTCCGAAAATGGAACTTCGAGCATTTCGATAAGCTCAACCTTGCGCAACATCTCCCGCTTACGACATCCACGTCCGTCAACCGAGGCCTCGCCCATCTGGTTGTCATAGGGGTCCTCGCGCATACCATCGAAAGCAGGCACAAACTCAGCCTGGAATCGATCGTTGGCCACCATACGCCACGGATCGAGATTGCCAAAGTAGTGACGACGGCGCCACTCCTCCCCCATCCTGCGTGCCGAGGAGCCAAACGAAACGTCGGCGTTAAGCCAACCGGTCTGGGGTGTGTAGAACTCGACCCAATCGTGCGGTCCCACCGAATCGGGCGCAACATATAGGCCGCTCTGCCAACGAGCAGGCACCCCCGCGATGCGACACATGGTGATAAACGTGAGCGCCATAACGCCGCAATCGCCGCGGAGCGAATGCGCACAGTCGTCGGCAATAGATCCCAAAAGCAGGTACGGTGGCTGATAGCGATAGTCGATATGTTGCGTCAGGTAATCATAGATAGCACGAGCGCGATCGAGCGGATCCTCGAGCCCGTCTATAACACGCTCCGTCAACTGTCGCAAGTACGGCGTAAACGCAACGTGCGGACGGTCCTCGGAAGTGTCCTCGGGCAGTGGCGTGTCCATGCACGTATGCGATGGGAGCGCGCCACCATAGATATCGCAATAGGCGGCATCGATGTGATAGCGATAGGTCACCGAGAATGAATGTTCAGTCGAAGATGTCCAAGAGGCAGTACGAGCCGAAACGTTTTCAGAGGCAACGGTACCCCCCGACGTCATATCGAGAACCTCGATATGAGACTGTTGACGACAGGTGGCGGCAACGGGTAGCCACGCGCGAACAGTCTCTCCCTCCAGAGCCCCGGGGACAGACACGGATGCCTTGAGCGTGATGACGCGAGTCAACCCGTTTTGCGACTCCATCTCCCTCAGCATCTGGTTACGCAGTGCTATGCCGTCCGTAGAATCGGGACGCAGGCCCGGAACCTCCTTGGGGTACACGCGAAGCGAATCAAGGAAGTTATCAAGAACAAACAGCTCGCCATCGATAAAGCGCCAATCGATACGCTTGCGATTAATCAGGTCATCAAACTGCTTTTCGGTAAACTCTGGCCACTCCTCGCGAATCATCGCAATGGCCCGATCACGCGACACCGAAAAATGAAGCGGCGTCTCGAGCATGCGATACCGCTCGGCACGAACACAAGCAGCCAGCGAAGGTTCAGGGTTCTGCTCCAAAAGGCGATCACAAGCCGCAACAGCCCGCGTCAAATAGCCGGCATCCTTGAGTCGAAGAATCTCAGGCGGCAGACCAATATCGAGATGACGAAAATCATCACAGCAAACATCAACAGAGCAACCAACAGGACCCTCGTCAACAACCTTCCCATCCGAAGGCAAAACATCAACAACAGCCATAACCACTCCCACACCGAACGACAAACTGACCACATTGTACCGAGATAAAAAGAAAGCCCCAACAAGGAAGCCATCAACGCCGCTGAACGGTAGTCAATAAATGAATTCAGCCCAGTAACCCTGTAGCGAGTTAACAAAGGAGGCCCCGTTTCCCCGGAGCTGATTCCGTCGCGCGACTTC
>CAJMSG010000181.1:0-3759 GCA_905216105.1 uncultured bacterium
CTGCATTTTTTAAACGTTATATACGAATACTCTTGTTTGGTAAAGTGCAACGTGGTAGGGTCGTTACCACTTGATAGAGGCGCGGGCACGAAGATCCGCGGGCGAGTCGGCAGACTTTGACCCCGTGGGGAGGCGAAACCCGCCGAACTGGGTTTTTCGGGCACGAACGACCTGGTGGGCCTGTGGGAAACACCCGCAGGACTGTCTGCAGCAATGCGGGAGCGCTATCCGGACATGGGGTCCACGCTATGCGGATTCGATGCGCCGATGGCGCCGTCTGGATAGCGAGGTTTACGGGACATGGCATTGACCCCCAACGAGGCATATGCGGCCAAGCAGCCGTTTGTGGACAAGGAGACGCTCGAGCATATCGTCGAGCAGTTCCCCACGCCGTTTCATCTATACGACGAGGCGGGCATCCGCCGCAACATGCAAGAGGTGCGTGACGCCTTCGCATGGAACCCGGGCTTTAAGGAATACTTTGCCGTCAAGGCCAATCCCAACCCGGCGCTCATCTCCATTCTCAACGAATACGGCTGCGGCTGCGATTGCTCGAGCTATACCGAGCTCATGATCGCCCGCTCGCTGGGTATCACGGGACACGACATCATGTTCTCGTCCAACGACACGCCGGCAGCGGACTTTGAGCTCGCCGACAAGCTGGGCGCCATCGTCAACTTTGACGACATCAGCCACATCGAGTTCTTTGAGCGCGTTGCGGGGCCCATCCCCAAGACGGTCAGCTGCCGCTTTAATCCGGGCGGACTGTTCCAGCTCTCCAACGGCATCATGGATAACCCCGGCGACTCCAAGTACGGTATGACCACCGAGCAGCTCTTCGAGGCCTTCCGTATGCTCAAGGCCAAGGGCGCCGAGGACTTTGGCATCCACGCATTCCTTGCCAGCAACACCGTCACCAACGGCTACTACCCCAAGCTCGCGCGCATCCTCTTTGAGCTTGCCGTGCGCCTGGAGCGCGAGACCGGCGCACATGTCGCCTTCATCAATCTGTCCGGCGGCGTCGGCATCCCCTACCTGCCCGAGCAGCAGGCCAACGACATTCACGCCATCGGCGAGGGAGTGCACACGGCATACGACGAGATCCTGGTTCCCGCCGGTATGGGCGATGTGGCCATCTGCACCGAGATGGGCCGCTTTATGATGGGGCCCTACGGCTGCCTGGTCACCAAGGCCATCCACGAGAAGCAGATCTACAAGGACTATATCGGTGTTGATGCGAGCGCCGTCGATCTGATCCGTCCTGCCATGTATGGCGCCTACCACCACATTACGGTGATGGGTCAGCCGGGTGGCGCCGACAAGACCACAGCACCCGTTACGGACACCTACGACATCACGGGCAACCTATGCGAGAACAACGACAAGTTCGCCATCGATCGCGAGCTGCCGCATATCGACATGGGTGATGTGCTCGTGATTCACGATACCGGCGCGCATGGCTACTCCATGGGCTACAACTACAACGGCCGTCTGCGCTCCGCCGAGGTGCTGCTGCGCCCCGATGGCTCGGCCGACCTCATCCGCCGCGCCGAGCGCCCGGGCGATTACTTTGCCACACTCGACGTGCTGCCGAGCGGCCGAGAGCTGCTGGCCAAGTCGCGCGCCGAAAGTGCTCGCCGTCGTGCCCAAGACGAGCGCCTGGCAGTCGCCGCCCAATGGAACAAACGCATCCAGATCGCGGACGCGAAGGAGAAGAACATGGACATCCGCAATCTCGAGGGCTCAATCGTCGCCCTTGTTACGCCGTTTAAAAAGGACGGCAGCGTCGACTTTGACGCGCTCGAACGCCTTATCGATTTCCACCTGCAAAACGGCACCGATGCCATCCTCACCCTGGGCACCACCGGCGAGAGCGCCACGATGACCGATGACGAGGACAACTCCGTCGTCGCCGCCGTGGTCAAGCATGTTGCAGGACGCGTCCCCGTCATCGCCGGCTCGGGCTCCAACTCCACGCAGACGATGCTCACCAAGTCGCTCACCTACCAGGGCTTGGGAGCCGACGGCCTGCTGCTCATCACCCCCTACTACAACAAGTCCAACGAAGAGGGCATCTATCAGCACTTTAAGACCGTCGCCGATGCTGTGGACATCCCCTGCATCCTGTACAACATCCCCGGCCGCTGCGGCTGCGGCATCAGCGAGCGCAATGTGGAGCGCTTGGCCGCGCACCCCAACATCATGGGTATTAAGGAAGCCTCGGGCAACGTCGCCTACGCGGCCAAGATCGCCCACCTGCTGTCCGACGACTTCCGCATGTACTCGGGCGAGGACGCGCTCACCGTGCCGCTCATGAGCCTGGGCGCCTCGGGCACCATCAGCGTGTGGGCCGACGTTCAGCCGCAGCTTGTGCATGACATGTGCCGCGCCTATTTGGACGGTGACGTGGCACGCGCCCGCAATATCCAGATTGCCGGCCAGCCGCTCATCAATGCCCTCTTTAGCGAGGTCAACCCCATCCCCGTCAAGGAAGCGCTCGCTCAGATGGGTATGATCGAGGCAAACTACCGCATGCCGCTATGCCCCATGGCAGACGACACGCGCGCTGCACTTACCGATGCTCTGAAGGGAGCTGGTCTGCTTGATTAAGACCGTCATTATGGGAACGGGCCGCATGGGCTCGCTCATCCGCACCACCGCCGAGGGCATTGTCAACGCCGCTGGAGAGCCCGTTTTTGACATCGTCGCCCAGATCGGCTTCGACTTGTCCGAGCTCGAGAGCGCCCCGGCAGCCGACGTCATCATCGACTTCTCGAACGTCGTGACCTTCGATGCCGTCGTCGCCTATGTCGAGCGCACGGGTGCCGCGTTGGTCTCGGGCACCACGGGCTACACGCCCGATCAGATGGACCGCCTGCGCGAGCTGGGTCAGAGTGCCCGCATCATGCACTCCGGCAATTACTCCATCGGTATCGCAGCCCTGCGTCATCTGGTAGCACAGGCCACACGCGAGCTGCCCGGCTTTGACTGCGAGATCGTCGAGACGCACCACAACCAAAAGGTTGACGCCCCGAGCGGCACTGCCAAGCTGCTGCTCGACGCCGTCGTCGAAGCTGAACCCGAGGCAGGCTACCACCCCGTCTATGGCCGCGAGGGCATGTGCGGCGCGCGTGACCCCAAGGAGATCGGTATGCACTCGCTGCGCGGCGGCACCGTCGCCGGCGCGCACGAGGTGAGTTTCTTTGGCCAGGACGAGGAGGTCACGCTCACCCACCGCGCCACGAGCCGTCAGATCTTTGTCAACGGCGCCTTGGCAGCCGCGCAGAAGCTCGTCACCCGCGAACCCGGCTTCTATACGTTCGACCAGGTCATGTTTGCCTAACCGGGTATCAACCGAATCCACCCAAAGGAGAGATAGCAAATGAGCAACGCAGCCGAAATGGATGCACAGGAGATCATCAATTACATCGCCACCGCGCCTAAAAAGACGCCCGTCAAACTGTATGTGCGCGAGAAGCCCGGCATGAAGGTTGCCTGGGGCGATGCGCACGTCTACGGCGGCCGTCGTGGCAAGACCGTCTTTGGCGACTGGGATGAGCTCAAGGCCATCCTCGATGCCAATGCCGACTCCATCGACTACTACGACGTCGAGAATGACTGCCGCAACTCCGCCGTCCCCATGCTCGACCTTAAGGGCATCAACGCCCGCATTGAGCCGGGCGCGATCATCCGCGACCGCGTCGAAATCGGCGACCGCGCCGTCATCATGATGGGCGCCATCATCAACATCGGCTCCGT
>CAJMSG010000182.1:0-3743 GCA_905216105.1 uncultured bacterium
CGCAGCGCGATGGCGGCGTTGTGCCCGCCAAAGCCCAGGTTGGTCGAAAGCGCCCAGGTAAGGTCGGCGCGAACCGCTCGATTGGGCGTGTAATCAAGATCGCAGGCGGGATCGGGCGTGTGGTAGTTAATGGTCGGGGGCACCACGCCCTGCTCGAGCGCCATGGCACAGGCCATGACCTCGATGGCACCCGTGGCACCGATCATGTGGCCGGTCATCGACTTGGTCGACGAGACGTGCGCCGCGCGCGCCGCGTCCTCGCCGAGCGCACGCTTAATGCCCGCCGTCTCGGACGAATCGTTGAGTTTAGTCGAGGTGCCGTGAGCGTTGATGTAGAGGCCCTCGGAAGGCTTAACGTCGCCCTCGACCACCGCCAGCGATATCGCACGGGCAATGCCGGCAGCCTCGGGATCGGGGCTCGTGATGTGATAGGCATCATCGGTGTTGCCGTAGCCCACGACCTCGGCATAAATGTGCGCACCGCGCGCCTGCGCATGTTCCATGCTCTCGAGCACGAGCACGCAGGCGCCCTCGCCCATCACAAAGCCGTCGCGGTCTGCATCGAACGGACGGCATGCCGTCGACGGATCAGGATTAGTGGTGAGAGCACGGCAGGATGTAAAGCCCGCAACGGCATCGGGGATGATGGCGGCCTCGGTGCCGCCGGCGAGAATCGCATCGGCATAGCCATGCTTGATGGCGCGGAATGCCTCGCCCACGGCATGGGCCGAGGTCGCGCAGGCGGTCACCACGGGCAGGGTCGGGCCCTTTGCCTTGTGGCGGATTGCGATATTGCCCGAAGCCATATTGGGGATCATCATCGCGATCATATAGGGCGATGCGCGGCGGGGTCCCCGATCGGCGATCGTGTGGACGTTGTCGACGAGTGTCTGCATGCCGCCCACGCCCGAACCCACGTAGACGCCCAGGCGCTCGCGATCGATGGCGCCCTCGACATCAAAGCCTGCATCGTGCATGGCCTCGTCCGACGCCGCCAGTGCAAACTGAACGCAGGGGTCCAGGTGCTTGGCATCGTGCTTACCAAAGTAATCGTTGCCGTCAAAGCCCTTGACCTCGGCCGCCACCTTAACGGCGAACGCATCGGTATCGAAGTGCGTAATCGGGCCGATGCCACAGGTCCCGGCGCACATGGCCGCCCAGGTGGCAAGCGCGGTGTTACCGAGCGGCGATACGGCACCGATGCCGGTAATTGCAACTCTCTGTTCCATCTTGGTCTCCTCATTCAAGCCGTTGTTCGGCCCTGGTTTCTACATCGCCATTCCGCCGTCGACGCGCACAACCTCGCCCGTAATGTAGGTTGCTGCATCACTCGCCAAAAATCGCACCACGCCGGCCACTTCCTCGGGACGCGCCATGCGCTTAAGGGGAATCTGCTCCTCGCACGCCGCACGCACCTTCTCCGAGAGCTTTGCCGTCATATCGGTCTCGACAAACCCGGGGGCGACCGCGTTCACTCGTACGCCGCGGGGCGCAAGCTCGCGCGCTACCGCCTTGGTCAGGCCGATAACGCCCGCCTTGGAGGCAGCGTAGTTGGCCTGCCCGGCATTGCCCATCAGGCCCACGACCGAGCCCATGTTGATGACGCAACCGCCGCGCTGGCGCATAAAGGTCTTGGTGAGTGCGCGCGTCGTATTGAACGTGCCCTTGAGATTGACATCGAGCACGCGGTCGAAGGCATCGTCGCCCATGCGCATGAGCAGGCCGTCGCGCGTGATGCCGGCGTTGTTGACGAGCGCCCAAATGGAGCCAAAGTCGCTGAGGATCGTCTCCACGCAAGTGTTGACAGCGGCGGGGTCGGCCACGTCACATTGATATGCGCGCGCCGTGGCGCCAGCCGCCTCACAGGCTTCGCACGTCTCGCGCGCCGCATCTGCGCTACCGGCATAGACGACGGCGATATCAAAGCCGTCCTCCGCTAGGCCCACGGCACAAGCGCGACCGATGCCGCGCGAACCGCCCGTGACAAGCGCCACGCGACGTGAGTCGTTGCGCTCGGGCGCGCCGTTGTTCAAGTTGCCCATGTCATTCCTTTCGGGTTACAGCCCTGTGAACTATGCGAGCTCGTCGGCAATAGCTGCGACCTGCTCGGCCGTTTCGCATGAATACACGCGAACGTCGCTCAGCGTACGCTTGACCAGGCCCGACAGCGTTTTGCCGGGGCCGACCTCAATAAACGTGTCGATGCCTTGATCCTGCAGAGCATGCAGCGTGTCGACCCAGCGCACGGCATGACTCACCTGGTTGGCCAGCACGTCCGATGCCGCTTGCAGGTCGGCCGGATAGGGCGCCGCCGTCATATTTGCCATGACCGGAATGAGCAACGGGGATGGCGCGTGACCGGCTTGGATATACGTCGCCAGCCCCTCAGTCGCCTCGGCCATATAGGGGCTATGGAATGCACCCGACACCGCGACCTTCATGGCCCGACCACCAGCCTCTTTTACCAGGGCGTCGAGGGTCTGCAACGCATCGAGCGCTCCGGCCACAACCGTCTGCTGGGGGCTGTTGTAGTTGACCGGCCAGCAGTCCTCGCCGGCCTGTTTTGCCAGGCCCTCGACTTGCGCCGCATCGAGCTTAATGACGGCACGCATGCCGCCCGGATGGCGCTCGGCCGCCGTGGCCATCAATGCTGCGCGCTCACATACGAGCTCAAAACCCGCTCGCGTATCGAATGCCCCCGCAAAGGTGAGTGCAGCGACCTCGCCCAGCGAGAATCCCGCACAGGCGGCAGGCACCACGTCGCGCTCGCGCAGGGCGACGGCGACAGCCAAGTCGTGCACGAACACGCAAGGCTGCGTGTTCTCGGTCTGCGAGAGCTCCTCCTTGGAGGCGCTCCGGCACTGCTCGCTGGTCCCCGGGCGCACCTCGTCGGCAATGGCGAACACCTCGGCAGCCGCCGGCGATGCTTCGATGAGGTCGACGCCCATCGCGGGGTGCTGGGCACCCTGACCGGCAAACAGAAACGCTACGCTACCCATGCGGACGCACCCTTCAGGACATGCTCGGCGCCGCCGACCAGATCGTCGACGATTTCGCGAGCGCTCTGGCGCTCGTTGACCATGCCGGCAATCTGTCCGCACAAATACGAACCCTCTTCGTAATTACCGTCCTTTGCCGCCTTGCGAAGCGCACCCGTGCCCATGGCCCCGAGCTCCTCGGGACTTGCGCCCGCCGCCTCGTTCTTGGCATACGCGTTGGTGAAGGGGCTCTTGAGGGCACGAACCGGATGTCCCGTCGAGCGACCGGTCGCGCGCGTCGACGTGTCGCCTGCCTTGAGCACCAGCTCTTTGTACTGTTCGGATACGGTGCACTCGTTTGCGACCAGAAAGCGTGTTCCCACCTGGACGCCAGCGGCGCCAAGCATAAAGGCCGCTGCCACGCCGCGACCATCGGCGATACCGCCAGCTGCCACAACGGGGACATCGACCGCGTCGACAACCTGCGGAACGAGCGCCATCGTCGATGTCTCGCCAATATGTCCACCCGATTCGGTGCCTTCGGCAACCACGGCGGTGGCCCCACGACGCGCCACGAGACGCGCCAGCGCCACCGAGGCAACGACCGGGATGACCTTGATGCCCGCCTCGTTCCACGCCTTCATGTACTTGGTGGGATTGCCGGCGCCGGTCACCACAACGGGCACCCGCTCATCAATCACCACTTGTGCGACCTCGTCGACAAACGGGCTCATGAGCATAACGTTGACGCCAAAGGGCTTATCC
>CAJMSG010000183.1:0-3696 GCA_905216105.1 uncultured bacterium
CAGATCGCCGCGTGCAAGCTCTTCGACGTGCCCGATATCGCGTTCTTCGAGTCCTTCGAAGGTGTCATGCGCGCCGTGCGCGACGGCTTCTGCGAGTTTGGCGTACTGCCCATTGAAAACTCCACCGCGGGCTCGGTCAACGCGGTATACGACCTGCTCGCACAGTTCGACTTCCACATCGTGCGCTCGCTGCGCCTCAAGATCGACCACAGCCTGCTCGTCAAGCCCGGCACCAAGCTGCAGGATGTTCGTGAGGTCTATAGCCACGGTCAGGCCATCGCGCAATGCGCCGGCTTTATCGAGGCGCACGATCTGCACGCCACCAAGTATCTCAACACGGCCATGTCGGCCGAGATGGTCGCCAACTCCGAGCGCACCGACGTCGCCGCCATCGCCTCGCGCAGCTGTGCGGCGCTCTACGGCCTGGAGGTGCTGGAGCCCAACATTCAGGACTCGGACAACAACTACACGCGCTTCGTCGTCATCAGCCGCGAGCCACGCGTCTATCCCGGTGCCAACCGCACCTCGCTCATGATCACCACGGCCAACGAGCCCGGCGCCCTCTATCGCGTGCTCGAGCGATTCTATGCGCTCAATATCAACCTCATCAAGCTCGAGAGCCGCCCCATCCCCGGGCGCGACTTTGAGTTTATGTTCTACTTTGACCTGGACTGCCCCTTTGGCAGCAAGGCGCTTGACGACCTACTCGATTCCATCGATGACGTGTGCGAGAGCTTCACCTACTTTGGCAGCTACACGGAGGTGCTCTAGATGACTGACGTCGCCACAACCCGCCCCTACGGCGTGCTGGGCCGCGTGCTGGGCCACAGCTACACCCCGACCATCTACAAGGAACTCGCGGGGCTTGAGTACGTGCGTTTTGAGCGCGAGCCCGAAGACCTCGCGGCCTTTATAACGGGCGACGAGTGGGAGGGCACCAACGTGACCATTCCCTACAAGCGCGCCGTCATGGACTACCTGGACGAGCTGAGCTCGCTCGCCGAACGCATGGGCAACGTCAACACAATCACGCGCCTGCCCGATGGCCGTCTGCGCGGCGACAACACCGACTACTTCGGTTTCCAGTGCCTGGTCGAGGAGTTAGGCGTGGAGATTGCCGGCAAGAAGGTCCTCGTGCTCGGAGCCACCGGAGGCGCCGGCACCACGGCAAGTATGGTGCTGGGCGACCTGGGCGCGATCGTGGTTCCCGTGGGACGCACGAGCGAGGTCAACTACGACAACATCGCACAGCAGTCCGACGCCGCGTTGCTCGTCAACTGCACGCCTGCCGGTATGTTTCCCCACTGCCCCGACGCACCTTGCACGCTCGAGGGCCTCGACGCGCTCGAGGGCGTCATCGATATCGTCTACAACCCCGCCCGCACGGGACTCATGCTCGAGGCCGAGCGTCGCGGCATCCCCTGCATCGGCGGTTTGCTCATGCTTGTGGCCCAGGCGGCGCAAGCCGTCGAGCGCTATACCGGCCAGGTCACCCCGCGCGAGCGCATCCTGGACGTAACGGAGCGTCTATCTCACCGCGAGCAAAACATCGCACTGATCGGCATGCCGGGCTCGGGCAAAACCCGCGTGGGTGAGCAGATCGCCCTGCTCACTGGCCGCGAGCACATCGACCTGGACCGCGCCCTCGAGGAGCGTCTGGGCATGCCTTGCGCCGACTTTATCGTCGAGCGCGGCGAGCCGGCCTTCCGCGAGCAGGAGACGGCGGCCCTGGCCGACATCTCCAAGCGCAGCGGCCTGGTACTTTCCACCGGCGGCGGCGTCGTCACGCGAGACGAGAACTACCCGCTGCTGCACCAGAACAGTCAGATTGTGATGCTCAACCGCAAGCTCGATGAGCTCGCCCACAAAGGTCGCCCCATCACCGCCCGCGACGGTATCGACAAGCTGGCCGAGCAGCGCATGCCGCGCTACCGCGCCTGGGCCGACTACATCATCGACTCGCGCGACTGCGCAGCCAACACCGCCCGCGCCCTCCTCGACACCCTCCCACCCGCTCTCTAACAAAAACCACCACAAAGGGGACAGGCACCTTTGTGGTGGTTTTTCAT
Source organism: uncultured bacterium (assembly GCA_905216105.1). GTDB lineage: Bacteria > Actinomycetota > Coriobacteriia > Coriobacteriales > Coriobacteriaceae > Collinsella. The sequence goes on from CAJMSG010000183.1 coordinate 2,070, forward strand.
TCCGCCTCACCGCCCGCCCAACCACAAAGGAAGCAACCATGAAAGCTCTCGTCATCAACGGCCCTAACCTCAACATGCTCGGCATTCGCGAGCCGGGCATCTACGGCAGCGACAACTACGACCGCTTGGTCCAGATCTGCAAGGAGGCCGGCGCCGCACAGGGCTTTGACGAGGTCGAGGTCTTCCAGTCCAACCACGAGGGCAGCATCGTCGACAAGATCCAGGAGGCATACGGCAAGGTCGACGGCATCGTCATCAACCCGGCAGCTTACACGCACACGAGCGTGGCGATCCTGGACGCCCTCAAGGCCGTCGCCATCCCCGCTGTCGAGGTCCACATCAGTGCCGTCGAGACGCGCGAGGACTTCCGCCAGGTAAGCTATGCCCGCCTGGCCTGCTTTGCCACCATCACCGGCGAAGGTCTGCAGGGGTATGCCCACGCATTGGAGCTGCTGAAAGAGCATCTGCTACACTAATCCATGGGACAAAATAATCAGGTTTGTTTGTCCCAAAACTTAAGCAACTGTCCAATTGACATACAAAGGAGCATATCCATGTCCCAGTACGATTACCTCGTCGTCGGTGCCGGCCTTTCGGGCGCCGTCTTTGCCAACGCTGCCAAGCGCGCCGGCAAGTCGGTCCTGGTCATCGACCGCCGCGATCACATCGCCGGCAACATCTACACCGAGGACGTCGAGGGCATCCAGGTCCACCGCTACGGCGCGCATATCTTCCACACCTCCATGAAGGACGTCTGGGACTATGTCAACCGCTTTGCCGAGTTCAACAACTACGTCAACTCGCCGGTCGCCAACTTCCACGGCAACATGTACAACATGCCCTTCAACATGAACACCTTCGCCAAGATGTGGCCGGGCGTCGTCACGCCGGCAGACGCCAAGGCAAAGATCGCCGAGCAGGTGGCCGCCGAGAACATCGGCGAGCCGCAGAACCTCGAGGAGCAGGCGCTGTCCCTCGTGGGCCGCGACATCTTCGAGACGCTCGTGAAGGGCTACACCGAGAAGCAGTGGGGCCGCGACTGCCGCGACCTGCCCGCGAGCATCATCAAGCGCCTCCCCTGCCGCTTTACCTACGACAACAACTACTTCAACGACCGCTACCAGGGCATCCCCATGGGCGGCTACACCAAGATGGTCGCCAACATGCTCGAGGGCGTCGAGGTGCGTTGCGGCGTGGAGTACAAGGAGCTGATCGCCGCCGAGCCCGATATCGCCGCCAAGACGATCTATTGTGGCCCCATCGACGCGTTCTATGACTTTAAGCTGGGCACGCTGGAGTACCGCAGCCTGCGCTTTGAGACCGAGACACTCGACGAGCAGGACCATCAGGGCGTTGCCGTGGTCAACTACACCGAGCGCGAGATCCCCTACACGCGCATCATCGAGCACAAGCACTTTGAGTTTGGCACGCAGGACAAGACTGTCATCACGCGCGAGTACCCGGCCGATTGGAAGCCCGGCGACGAGCCCTACTACCCCATCAACGACGCCAAGAACGAGGCCCTCTACAAGCAGTACGAGGAGCTGGCAGCGCAGGAGGGCGACGTGATCTTTGCCGGTCGCCTGGGCGGCTACAAGTACTACGACATGGACAAGGCCATCGCCGC
>CAJMSG010000184.1:0-3694 GCA_905216105.1 uncultured bacterium
AATGCACGATAGTACGCAAAGACCGGCTCCGCCCAACGATCGCCAACATAGCTCGCGCTTTGGTAGACGCCGCCCTGCACGAGCACACGGACCTCGTCACCGCCCTCACCGTGCACACGCTTCACACGCGCCAACCCGTTGCGGGTTCGCGCAACCTGCAGACAGGCAGCACGAACAGCGACGGCGGCTGCACCAAGTGCCGCGGCTCCCAGAGCAACGCCGGCAACGACACCGGCAGAAACACTCGGCTTGTTCATTTAGAGCTCCTTTTGCAGATAAAGACCATGGTCATAAAATCCAAGATGGCGATAGTACTCGCGTGTGCCAATCGCGCTAATCACGTTGATACGTGCATAACCCGCATCCCGGGCAATCTCGCACGCACGCTCTACGAGCAAACGCCCCAACCCGTGATGCTGCGCCGCCTGGCCTTGATCCCCCACGCGTGCCGCCATGCCATACACATGTACCTCGCGAATCATCGCCTCGTCCGGCGTCGTCGGCAACTCGTCCGCATGCGCGGCAACAAACGAATGGTCGGGCAACGACAACCGCAAAAAGCCCGCGATCTTGCCCTGCGGCGTCACCCACTGCAAAAAGCGTTCCCGCGTCACCGGCGTCTCGTACGCCACTTCCTCGTCAAGGGTCAACTCGTCCAGGTCGGCACCAGCCGTGCTGATCTCGCGATAGCGAATCTCGCGCACCGTCGCGCCTTCCGCACGAGCCGCCAGGCGGTTCTCGACGAGCTGACGCAGGTTGGGTTTCTTGTTGCCCACCATGATGTCGTCGGAGCTAAAGTCGCGGATCATGCGGCTGATGCGGCAGAACGCCGGCGTCACCACGATATCGTCGGCCAGCACATCGAGCAGCTCTTCCTCGGTATAGGGACGCCACTCGCCGCGCTCATAGCAGCCCACCAGACGCGAGCCCTCGATGAGCGCGCACGGGTAGACCTTGACCTCGTCGGGCATAAAGGCCCCCTCGGTCATAAAGCGCTCGTAGTCGCGCTTGTCCCCCTCGGGTGTGGCGCCCAGTAAGTTGAGCATAAAATGCGCATGGATCTTAAAGCCAAACAGGCGCGCAAGCGAAAACGCCTGCTCGATCTGAGCCACCGAAATGCGGCGCTCGTTGATATCGAGCAGGTGCTGGTCGAGGCTCTGGATGCCCATCTGAATCTTGGTGCAACCCAGGCGGCGGATGAGCTTGAGGGCCTGCGGCGTTACAGCATCGGGGCGCGTCTCGATAACGAGCCCCACCACGCGATGCTTCGCCGTCTCGTTGACGCGCTGCTGACGCTCAAGCTCCTCCATCGTGGCCGTCTGCCACTCGGCGACCTCGTCCCACGGCGTGCCGGGGCCGTACAGACGACGCACCGCACGGTTATAGCCGCCCACGGCAGCATCTACGCGCTCCTGTTCGCCGGCAACACCGCTCGCAAGCTCGGCCTCGTCGGTCGCAATACCGGCAGCCCGATAGCGCTCGCGACGCTCCGCCACCACCGGCGGCAGCGCATCGGCGGGCGCGTCATCGAGCAGGCGCCCTGCCTCGGCACGGCTGATGCCCGGACGCGCCAACATGGGGTTGGCAGCCACGCCGGCGACGGCATCGTCATTGAGCGCACGGAAAAGCTCCGACATAAACCATGCCTGATACCCTTGCGGATAGTCGCTCCAGGTACCGCCAAGAACGATAAGCTCGATCTTGTCGGTTGCATGCCCCATTTGCGAAAGCGCGGTCAAACGAGCACTCACCTGCAGATACGGGTCGAAGCAGTTTTGCTCTGCACGGGCACACGCCGGCTCAGCGTGCAGATAACTCTTGGGCATGCGCAGGTCGTTAGGACAAAACAGGCAATCGCCCGAGCACGGCCAGGGCTTGGTGATGACGGTAATGGTCGCCACGCCCGAAGCCGTGCGGCGCGGCTTCATGCGCAACACCTGCAGCAGTTGACGTTCCAGCTCGGCATCGACATTCCACGCAGCCCACCGAGCCGGCTCTTCACGTTTAACCCGCTGGTAGAACGGCAGCAGACGGCGCTTGGCCAAATCGCGCTTGTCGGCACCCTCGCGGCGCGCCTCGGCATGTATCAGTTTGACGAGTGCCTTGTCGTCCACGGTCTCGCCGCGACGCAGAGCCTCGAGTATGTTCAAGATAATCTGTTCCATGACCCCATTGTAAAGGCAAAGGCGCCGGAGCCAATCTCGGCTTCGGCGCCTTCATCAAACAGCGCGTCTATGGTTTATAAGTCTTCGATAACCACCCGTCACTCTGAATCAAACGACATGTCACCCGAATCGACTTCAAAACGATACGTGGCAGACTTGTCACCGTTATCGAATTCAAGATTCAAAATGGTCTCGCCGTCGTAGCCAAGCGGAAGGAAATCGCTCTCGAAGTCGCCGCTGCCCAAGGTGAGGCTCGCCTTAAAGCCCGTCGAGTTCGGAACCGTCATCTCCACATCGCCCGAGCCCACACTCACGTCCATCGACTTCGCGGGGGCCTGGTAAAGCTCGAGCGTCACATCGCCCGAACCGACCTCAGCGCTAAGCGCATCAGTCACGCTGCCCGTAAACTCTACATCTCCCGCACCCAGGAAAAGATCGAAACCATCACAGATGACACCGGCAATCTGCAGATCACCCGAGCCCACGTGCGCGTTGACTCCCTTCAGATGTTCGGCAACACGGCGCGGCAGCTCGACCGTAACTGAGCGATCGATTGCCTTACCGTCATCACTTCCAAACTGGGAAACCTTGAGCGTCGAGTCCTCGACGGATGCGATGTTTTGCGTCGCGGCCTTGGAGGCATCCATACCCTCGGCAACGCGCCCCCGCTCGATAACGCGAGCCTTGTTGCCATCAACAACCTTGACGTCCACCGAAGCCGCATTGATATCGAAATCGAGGTAGCGGAACTCATCGGCATCAAAAGTCGTGCTCGAAAGCTGCTGAGGCCGAGCGGAATAGTTACCGCTATTCAAGGAATCGTCCTCGTCAAACATATCGTCAAAATCAGACAAATGGCCAGATAAAATGCCGGTCGTACGCACCATATCGGAATGGGCCAATACCCGCGAAGCGCCAAAGACAAGCCCAATGATGAGTACAAACGCCCCAACGCCAACGCCCAAGCGCACCCTGGATTCATGCGAAAGCTTCATCATTCATCACCCTCTTTGACGACCGGCTCAGCGGTGGTCGCGGTAGCCACGTCAGTATCAACCGAAGCGGAAGCATTCTGAGCCCTAGTTGTCACCGGCGCCGGACCAACCTGGATATCCCCACGCGCCCAATCGCCATCGAGCGCACGAGCCACCCAGTGATAAATGGGAATCGTAAAGAAGATCAGCGCGGCAAAGGGACCGGCACCAAACAGGAACATCAGCAAAAAGAACAGCAGCCAGCACACGGCCCAATACGGGAACGACTGGAACGGGCCCTTCACCGGAGTCGAGCCAACCGCGGTGCCACTCGTCGCCTGCGCCGTAGCGGCATTGGCGGCCTGCGCACTCCAGCTTGCCGCCTGCGCCGCCTTGGCCGCGGCATCACTTGCCTGCGTAGCTGCCTCCGTGGCGCGTGCCGCCGCCTCATGGGTGCGGGCGCGCTCTGCCGCCTCGGCCTCGCGCTGACGGGCGCGGTCCTCGTTCTCAAACTCGATATCGTCCTCGATCTCGTCGCTCGGATTGAGCAGCTCG
>CAJMSG010000185.1:0-3673 GCA_905216105.1 uncultured bacterium
AGGGTAGGGTGGTGGCATAGGACATTTGGAGGGTGAGTCGGCTCGGCTGCCGACCGTGCTGCTCCCGGGACGGTATCGACCGCGAACTCTCCCCGTTGGCGTCGCGCATTGCGCGCGACCCTGCAAGGAGGTCATCATGGGTGCTCCCAAGACCGGCAACGTAAGGAACGTGGTGCTCGTAGGCCAAGGCGGGGTGGGCAAGACTTCACTCGCCGAGGCCATGCTCCACCTTTCTGGTAAGACCGCCCGCCTGGGCGGCCACGACGGCACCAAGCCCACGCTCGACTATGACCCCGAAGAGGTCAAGCGTTCATTTTCTATCTCGACGACCATCGCGCCGATCGATTGGAAGGGCGCCCGCATCAACGTGCTTGATGCCCCGTGCTACCCCGATTTTATCGGCGACGCCTTTGCCGCGATGAGCGTCTGCGAGACGGCGCTGTTCGTGGTCGACGCCGAGGCCGGCCCGCAGCCGACGACGGTTAAGCTTTGGTACGCCGCCGAGGACCTGCGCCTGGCGCGTGCGGTGTTCGTAAACCGCTTGTCGCGCTCCGAGGCCAGCTTTGCGACCACGATGGACCTGCTGCAGGAGCGCTTTGGCACGCGTCTGGGCGCCGTGACCCTCCCCTGGGGCGAGGGCGAGGACTTTAACGGCATCATCGACCTGGTGCGCATGAAGGCGCGCCATTGCAACGGCACCGAAGCCGTTGAGTCGGAGATTCCCGAGGAGTATCGTGCCCAGGCCGAGGAAGCCCATGACCATCTGTGCGAGCTGGTGGCCGAGGCTGACGACGAACTGATGATGAAGTACTTGGAAGGCGAGGAGACGCTGACGCAGGAGGAGCTCGAGGGCCTGCTGTCGAAAGCGATCGCCGAGCGCATCTTTGTGCCGGTCTTTGCGGGCGATTGCATTAAGGAGCAGGGCGTCAACTCGCTGATGGACGACATCGCCACGTACTTCCCGGCGCCGACTGACTACGGCGAGATGCCGCTCATCGACGGCGACTCGCTCAAGATCTCGAGTGACGATGACCGCCCGGTGGCCTTTGTGTTTAAGACCCTGGCCGATCCACAGCAGGGTCGCATCAGCTTTATCAAGGTGCTGACGGGTACGCTTGAGCCGGGCCTTGAGCTGATCAATGCGCGCACGCGCAAGAGCGACCGTCTGGCTCACCTGTATGTGATGTGCGGCCGCGACATGACCGAGGTCGGCCACGCCTATGCCGGCGACATCATCGTGGCGCCCAAGCTGGCGGCCGAGACGGGCGATACGCTCTCGATTACCGGCAAGGTCGAGGCGGCGGCGTTCAAGTTCCCCAACTCGCAGTACCGCATTGCCATCGAGGCCGAGAACCGCGGCGACGAGGAGAAGCTCTATACGTTTATCGAGAAAGCCTGCAAGGCCGATCCGACCATGAGCATCGACCGCGACGAGGAGACGGGCCAGACTATCATCTCCGCCGTGGGTGAGGCGCAGGTTTCGGTGCTGCTCAACCGTTTGGAGGATCGCACCAAGGTCGTGGCCAAAAGCGTGCCGATCCGCATTCCGTATCGCGAAACCATCCGCCGCACGGCAAGCGCCCAGGGTCGCCACAAGAAGCAGACCGGCGGCGCCGGTCAGTACGGCGACTGCTGGCTGCGCGTGGAGCCGCTCATTGGGCCCGACGGCACGAGCGACGGCTATGAGTTTGTGGACGAGGTCGTGGGCGGCCGTATTCCGCGCTCGCTGATCCCCGCCGTGGACAAGGGCGTTCAAGAGACCATGAAGGACGGCATCATTGCCGGCTACCCGCTTACGGGTATTCGCGTGGCTGTGTACGACGGTTCGTATCACAGTGTCGACTCCAACGAGATGGCGTTCCGCGCGGCGGCCCGCATCGGCCTGCGCAAGGCATGCGCCGATGCCGACCCGGTGGTGCTGGAGCCCATCGAGGAAATTACGGTGACTATCCCCGAGAGCTACGCCGGCGCCGTGATGGGCGACATCTCGGCCTCGCGCGGTCGCGTGACGGGCATGGAGACCGATGAGCGCGGAGACACCGTGGTCATTGCCCAGGCGCCGCTGGCAGAGCTGACGGATTATTCGACGCGCCTGCGCTCTATCACGCGCGGTACGGGTGACTTTACCATGAAGCCCGCAGGCTATGAGCAGGTGCCTTATGACGTTCAGGCCAAGTTGGTCGAGCGCTATGAGGAAGGCCGCGCTAAGTAGCGTATGGCGTTGCCTGCAATGTAGGTGCTGACGAAAAGGCCGTCCTGGGTAACCGGGGCGGCCTAATTTGATCCCCTGGGGACGGAGGAAAACGGATCATGTTTTTGGGTTACGGGCGGCGCGGTCGGCACTAGTCTCCGGATGCCTGGTTGCGGCCGGTGGCGTAGTCGATCTGCACGTGCGGCTGCAGGTTGTAGCAGTACACGTGGAAGCACAGGGTCTTGCCGTGGTCCTCGATCGATTGTGCCTCCAGGCGAACGCCGCGACAGACGAGTTCCTCTTCGTTGTACATGGGCGTGACGCGGTAGAGCACATGGTTGCCCGTATCGCGAATATAGTTGAGAATCTGCTCTTCAAACGGTAGCATGCCCGTCTCGTTGAGATAGCGCGTGCCGGTGAGGAGATTTTTGCGGTTGGCGTTTTCGCCGCAGAGCGACCAGGCGATGAGGTGGCAGCGGTTGTAGAGGCTCTGGCCTGGAATAAAGTCGTAGCGCTGCTGGTGCCAACCGGCAGGATGGATACGCGAGATATCGCCGCGCTTGCCTTGACCGAGCGACTCGGGGCCTACGCAGGCGAGCGCCTTGCGAGTGCGGCCCAGGCTGTCGAGCTTGGAGAATTTCTTAAAGCAGCCCTCTTCGGTGGCACGCTCATACTCGTCGAGCGTGAATGACGGTGTGCCGAGCGGGTGCGTGCTGTCGGCGCGAAGGGCGACGTAGGGGTTGCCGGCGTAGTCGGGAATGCTGCTGAGATAAACACCGCGGGCGCGGTTGAGGTCGGGGTTTTCCACCTCGTCGATGGGGGTGGCGGCACTGTCCGCGGAGGCGTCGTCGGTGTTGGCCGCGGTGGATTCGGAGCCATCGCCAGAGTCTTGGCTATTTTGAGAGTCCGAGGAGCTCGCTGTTCCCGATTCGAGCCGGGCAACCAGGTCTGCCTCGTCGTCGGTGCGGCTGGGACTCTCGTTTTGTTTTTCGGCCAGAGCCGTCGCCTGCTCATCGCTTTGCGGCGACAACAGCCTGGGCGCTCCGTCGAGCGATCCTGTGAACAGCGCAAACCCCAGCACCACGGCGGTGCCGATGGAAAGTGCTTGCTTGTAGGCGGACTTGCGAGACATTGCGGCTCCTGGCTAGATGGTTGGGAATCTACCAGTCTAGCAGGAGCTAGCAGGGGCCGTTCCGCCGAACAAATACTCAAGATTTGGGATAGACGCTGCTGATTAATTTATCCCGCGGTCTAGATCGAGGTGGAGTCGAGCCAGTTGAGCTTGCACTCGAGAATGCGCTGCTCGCCGGGTTCGCTGCTACCGTCAAGTAGGGCGAGCAGCATTTCGGCTGCTTCGCGACCTTCCTGGTCGACGGGCTCGATGATGGTGGAGACGGTTGGTGTGGTGAGGTTGGTCCAGTCTTCGCAGTTGAGTCCCAAAAGGCCGATCTGCTGCGGAAGCAGATGGGCCATGGGCTGAAG
>CAJMSG010000186.1:0-3648 GCA_905216105.1 uncultured bacterium
GTCAAGGACATGATGTTCACCTGGTTCTTCACCTTCCCCGCCTGCGGACTCATCAGCTTTGTCATGGCCAAGCTGTTCATGATGTTCATCTAGTCAAACCGAGCGTCCATCCGGACCGTAATACTTCGCCCACCCGTCTTCGCCTCGAAAGGACCCACTCATGGCAAAGAAACCCGATTCGTTCTACTTTGACAACTACGTCGCCTGCGCCGACCTTGCTGTCCAGGCCGCAGAGTTGCTCATCAAGATTTTCGAGAACTTTGATCCCGCGCAGATCCACGACATGCTCGAGGAGATGCATGCGATTGAGCATGCGGCCGACAAGAAGCACCATGAGCTCGAGGATGCCCTGCTCACTGCCTTTATCACCCCGCTTGAGCGCGAGGATCTGGACCTGATGAGCTGCTCGCTCGACACCGTGCTCGACCGTATCGAGGGCGTCGTGCAGCGCGTCTACTTCACCAACATCCAGAGCATCCATCCTGATGCCATCGTGATCGCCCACAAGGTGACCGACGCCTGCCGCGCCATGAAGGACCTGATGGTCGAGCTGCCCAACTACCGCAAGTCCAAGACCCTGCGCGAACTCGTCATCCAGATCAACACGATCGAGTCCGAGGCCGACGAGCTCTACATCAACGCTATGCGCAACCTGCATGTCAACGGCAAGGATCCGCTCGAGGTCATCGCCTGGCGTGACGTCTACGCCTTCCTGGAGTACTGCGCCGACTGCTGCGAGAATGTGGCTGATGTCGTGGATTCGATTGTCATGAAGAACAGTTAATTGGGGGTACGTGTCCCGGCGGCGAAGGGCCGGCCACGGTTTGCTTTCTCACTCCGACTGCTTTGCAGAGTCGTTCGAAAGTAAACCGTGGCCGGCCCTTCGCCTTACGTATCACCATTGGAACTTTGGCTGATAGCTTTAGCGCAATGGGGGTTTGGCTGAAGGAGCCTTTGGTACCCGTTCGGACACTTTGGCCCTTGATGAGCGTTTGGCTGATTGCTGCCTTGGGTACTCTTTGGGTTACTTTGGATTTGTTTGATTTTTAATTGTTGGAGGGCTGTATGTCGTATTTGGATCTGGCTCGTTCTCGGTATTCTTGTCGTTTGTTTGAGGATCGTTCTGTTGAGCAGGCTGTGGTGGATGCCATTGTTGAGGCTGGGCGTATTGCTCCTTCTGCTTGTAATAATCATCCAAGCCGCGTGATGGTGCTTGATACTCCGGAGTTGTTGGAAAAGGCCGCTGCTTGTCAGCCTCGGTTTGCTCGTGATGGGTCTATCTTTGGGGCTCCGCTTATCTTTCTTATTTGCAGCGTTACCGACGATGCTTGGGTGCGTCCTTATGACCAGATGAACTCCAGTGCCATCGACACCTCGATTGTCTGCGACCAGATGATGATGGAGGCGGAGGAGCAGGGCCTGGGTACGTGCTGGGTGTGCCATTTTAAGCCCGAGGTGGCCTGTGAGCAGTTCAGCCTGCCCAAAGGCATCTATCCCTATCACATGCTCGTTTGCGGCTATCCTGCCGACCACATCGCCGATCCCGAGCACCGCGAGGCCCGCACCATTCCACTCCCCGACTTCCTCCTCAAGTAGATCTTTGGGACATGCCTTAATCTACCATTGCCCGCTCATCCGTTCGCCGAGTTCTGTGCCCTCAAACGCAGGACTCGGCGTTTTGTTTTGCAAACTGCATACAGCCACAAAAAAGGACCCGCAAGCTGCGGGCCCTTTCTAGGCGCTACATGATAGCTGGATGTTAGTCCAGATCGTCGGCGGCGAAGTTGTCGATCGGTGCGAAGGGATCGGCAACGGGGATAACCGGCTCGGCGACGGGCAGCGGCTCGGCAGCAGGAACAGTCACAGCCGGAGAAGCGGCGGAACCGACCGGCGTGGAAGCCATGAGATCGGACGGGAAGGAGTTCTGAGCATCGTCCATGAAGTGCTGGATGAGTTTGAGGTACTCGGCCTTGAACTCCTCACGGGAAGCCTTAAGACGGTCGATCTCCTCAAGCTCGGCCTGCTTCTCGGTCAGGGCCTGACGGATGACCTCGCGGGCCTTGGCGTCGGCCTCGTTGCGGATACGGTCAGCGTTCTCGTTGGCGTCGTTGACAATGCCCTCGGCGGTCTGCTGGGCAGCAATCAGAGCAGCGGAGATCTGGCGCTCCTGAGCGGAGAAGTCGGGTGCGGGAGCGGCGACGGGCGCGGCAGGGACGGCCTGAGCGGCAGCATCCTGAGCCTGAGCGAGCTGGGCCTGCGTATCGGCGAGCTGCTGCTCGGTGGCGGTCAGACGACCCTTAAGATCGACAATCTTGGCGAGCATGGCGTCGACCTCAGAGGACAGGGTCTCCAGGAAGACGTCGACCTCGGCGGGATCGTAGCCGCGCTTGGCCTCAGAGAAGGTCTGAGCCTGAATGTCAGCAGGGGTAATAGCCATAACAAGTTCTCCTTTATCTTCGCCTTGGCGCCGTGCGCCCGACGTGAGTTACTAAGCCGGTTTTATATGAGTATACCTATAAGAAGTTGCAGAACCAGCTTCTGCACCAACTGCAACGCAATAATCGCAACGACCGGTGAAAAATCGACGCCGCCCATGGGCGGGATAAACCGGCGGAACAAATTGAGCCAAGGGCCGCACACACTATCAAGAACAGCGGCGATATCCTGTAGCAATCCGCCCTGCTTCATAGGGATCCACGTCATAAGGCAGTAGACCACGATGAGCGTGGAGTAAAAGTTGAACAGCGTATTGACCAGCTGGACAATGGTGTAGATGTTGATGAGAATCTCCTCGTCTTGTCTTTACTTAAGGTAGCCGTCGGCACGGAGCTTCTTGAGGTCCGAATCCTTGACCTCGCAACCGGCGGGCAGCACCATAAACACGCGATCGCCCACCTCTTTGACCGTGGCGCCCAGACCGCAGGCAAAGCCGTACGAGAAGTCCAGGACGCGCTTGGCGACCTCGGTACGAACGCCCACAAAGACCAGCGCGACAGGCTGCTTGGTGCGCACGCGGCGCACAACGGTCTCCACGTCGTCATAGCTCTCGGGGCGCAGGACATACGCCGGCAGCTGCGGCGTAGAGTTGATGATGTTGCTCGCATAGGTCGAGGCATCGCTCGGCGCGGGGGCAGGTGCGGGAGCGGCAGCGCGGGCACGCGTGCTCTCGGCGTAGCTCGACGGCGTGTCGTAGGCACCGGGACGATAACCGCCCGCAACCGTCTCCTGCGAGCGCGATGGCGGGTTGTAGGTCGTAGCGTGGCGAGAATCGTCGCCGACCAGCTGACCGGAGCGCGTGTACACGGCCACCGACTCGGCCTCGCCGCGGCGCGTCTGACCCAACAGGCCGTTGCTCGGCTCGTCCTGGGTGTAGAAGCCCTCGCCCGAGGCACCGCTGTAACCGTTGTTCTGGTAGCCGTCGTCATAGCCATCATCGTAGCCGTAGTCGTCGTCCTGACCATAACCCTGGTCGTAACCCTGCTGGCCGCCCAGGTGCATCTTATTTTTAATCTCGTCAAGGAAGCCCATGGTTGTGTCCTCTCGCGGTTTAGTGCAGGCGCTCTGATAATCAGTGCGCACTTCAGAGCCTTATTTTACTGCAAACTCCGGGCTAAATACTACCCTGCCCAGGCGAACGAGCGTAGAGCC
>CAJMSG010000187.1:0-3593 GCA_905216105.1 uncultured bacterium
TCGCGGTTGGCGCGGTGCGTGGCCGTGCGCTTAAAGCCGTGCAGCTCGTAGAACTTCCACGAGCAGTTGGAGTCGGTGTACAGGTGCGCCCTCGTCGCTCCAAGCGAGGACAGATGCGAGATTGCGGCGTCGAGCAGAACCGTGCCGACGCCCAGGCCGTGGACGTCGCGATCCACGGCAAGCAGTGTGACCTCGTTGTCGTGCGGCAACGGGCTGCTCTCGAGCAGGCGGTTGTTGGTTCGGATGGTTGCGCGCACAAACGAGAGATACTCGGCGCAGGCATCGGGCTCCAGCTCGCGCATCTGCGAAAGCAGCGCGCGTTCGGTGTCCATCCAATGTTCCTTGACGGTGGCGCCGGAGCTCTGTCCCGCACGCGCGAGCGCAATGCCACGCGCCTGACCGTCGATTACGGCAACCTGCGAAAACGTCGAGGAAGAGAGACAGTAGGCAAGATCGCACGCGGCTTCGAGGCGGTTGTACTCATCGTTATCCGAGTTGTTGTGCCAAAGCTGCTGCAGGATCAGCGCGATGGCGTCGAAATCTTCGGTATCAAACGGTCGGTAGAGAACCCGCGAGACCATGGTGCCTCTTTCTATTGCGGATGCATATCGAGCACAGTTCTACCACGCCACTGGCATCTAATTATGGTGCCCCTGTGTTCCATCAACTCACCGTGCCCAGTGGCGCTCCTGCAACCCCCGCTCGAAGCTTTTTCTGCACAGCCGTGCGTTGCGGGGTGCATCGTCGCGCTCGATGCGCTACATTGAATCAGTATTTTCAATGCCGCTGCGCGAGCGCTGCAGATCGACGTATCACCGACTCACAGAGCACGGCGGCGTACCAGACAGGAGGACTGCATGGGATCTGATGTGAAGATCGCACGCGCGTTGATTTCGGTTACCGATAAGACGGGCGTCGTCGATTTCGCACGGACGCTGGTTGACGACTTTGGCGTCGAGATCATCTCTACGGGCGGCACGGCTCGTGCCATCGAGGACGCGGGCGTTCCCGTAACCCCCATCGAGGAGTTCACGGGCTATCCCGAGATGATGGACGGCCGCGTCAAGACGCTGCACCCCAAGGTCCACGGCGCGCTGCTGGCCCGCCGCGATTCCGAGCAGCACATGCAGGAGGCGGCTCAGCACGGCATTAAGCTGATCGACCTGGTCGTCGTCAACCTGTACGAGTTCGAGAAGACCGTCGCTAACCCCGAGGTCACCTTCGCGGACGCTATCGAGCACATCGACATCGGTGGCCCCTCCATGCTGCGCTCTGCTGCCAAGAACGCCGCGAGCGTTACCGTCATTTCCGACCCGGCCGACTATGATGCCGTCCTGGCCGAGATGTGCGAGACCGGCGGTTGCACCACGCTTTCCACCCGTCGTCGCCTGCAGGTGAAGGTCTACCAGACTACCGCCGCCTACGACACGGCTATCTCCCGTTGGCTTGCCGCCCAGGCAAGCGACGTGGCGGATACCTCTGCCAAGCTCGAAATTTCGCTGGAGAAGGTCGACGACCTGCGCTATGGCGAGAATCCCCAGCAGAAGGCCACGGTCTACCGCTTTGCCGAGGGCTGCGAGAACACCGCGAGCTCGCAGTTCCCGCTTGTGGGCTCCGAGCAGATCCAGGGCAAGCCGCTCAGCTACAACAACTATCTGGATGCCGATGCCGCTTGGAACCTGGTCCGCGAGTTCGACGAGCCGGCCTGCGTGATTCTCAAGCACCAGAACCCCTGCGGTTCCGCCGTTGCCGAGGACATCACGGCCGCCTACGACCGCGCCTTCGCCTGCGATCCCAAGAGCGCCTTCGGCGGCATCATCGCCTGCAACCGCGAGGTTCCCTTTGATCTGGTTGAGCACTTCGCCGATCAGAACAAGCAGTTCGTCGAGGTCATCATCGCCCCGAGCTACACCGATGAGGCGCTCGAGCGCATGGCTAAGCGCCCCAACCTGCGCGTGCTGGCTACCGGCGGCGTGGACCACGGCGCCCAGGTGGAGCTGCGCTCCGTCGACGGCGGCATGCTGGTACAGGAAGTCGACCACGTGACTGAGGATCCCGCGACCTTTACGTTCCCCACCGACCGCAAGCCCACCGACGCCGAGATGGCCGAGCTCGAGTTTGCCTGGAAGGTCTGCAAGGGCGTTAAGTCCAATGCCATCCTGGTCTCCAAGGGCAAGGCCGGCATTGGCATGGGTCCGGGTCAGCCCAACCGCGTTGACTCTGCGCTGCTGGCCTGCGAGCGTGCCGAGGACTTCTGCGAGCGCGAGGGCGTGGAGAAGGGCGGCTTTGCCTGCGCAAGCGACGCATTCTTCCCGTTCCGCGACAACGTCGACGTGCTTGCCGAGCATGGTGTGACCTGCATCATTCAGCCTGGCGGCTCCAAGCGCGACGACGAGAGCATCCAGGCCTGCAACGAGCATGGTATTGCGATGGTCTTCACGGGAGCCAGGCATTTTAGGCACTAGAGGCTTTCCCAAGCACCCGACCTTGCCCCTCAAACCGTCGCTTGCGTACATTTAGTACGCGGCGCTCCTCTTTCGGGGCAATCTCGGGCACTTGGAAAACCCCTTTATGGGATGTTGCTCTATCCCATAAAACTGACCGGTCGCCTGACCATATCGTCAAAATAATCTCTGCAAAAGACGGCTGCTCCGTTTGGAGGGCCGTCTTTTTGGTATAAGAGGACGGAATGACTAACACGAAAGGTACAACCATGCCCCAGATTGATGATGCCGAACTGTTTGGCAATGCCGAGGATCAGCGTGCGTACGAGGACTTTTGCGCCAATCAGGAGGCAGTCGAGAAGTTTACGCTCGACAAGCCCGCGCTCGTCTGCCGTTGGCGCATGTCCAACAAAAAGGTGCCCATGCTCAATCGCCACATCCGTGCGCTATCCGAGCGCCTGGTGCAGGGCGAGCCGCTTACCCATAACATGCTCAGCTGGGCCAAACAGCACGTTGAGTGGTCGCTTGCCGAGGGCGACTACACCGCCCGCGACGGTGTGCTCATGTTGGTGATCGACGTTAACGGCAACGCCGCCATGACGGTGGGGGAGTACGAGCCGCTGGCCGACACATCGGCCAAGGCGCTGCGTGCCCGTTCTGCCGAGGCCCGCTCCGAAGCCGACGAGACCGGCGTGGCGCCCGAGCTGCTCGCTGCCGTCAACGACGGTGAGCTGGCCTTTGTGGCGCCGGCGGACGAGTACCTGTGCGGCACGGCGACGCTCATCGAACAACTGGCCCAGACCAAGGGCATCCCGGTCACGCGCGTAGATATTCCCGCGCAGCTTAAGGGCGCGCTGTTCCTGGTGAGCGACGAGCACGGCGTGGTCCCCGCAACCGAGACGGACGCCGCCGAGGCCGACGCCGCCACGGTCGCCTTCTTCGCCGACGGCTACGAAAAGCTCCGCGCCCGCCGCTCCTAACCTCAAGGCGGGGTGGGCTTACTGAAGCGAGCGAGCGCGTTCGATGGCGTAGGCGAGCGACAACTGCTCCATCTCTGGGGCGCATTTGTAGCTCAGTCCGGTGAGAGCTGTCACC
Organism: uncultured bacterium; assembly: GCA_905216105.1. Taxonomy (GTDB): domain Bacteria; phylum Actinomycetota; class Coriobacteriia; order Coriobacteriales; family Coriobacteriaceae; genus Collinsella. The sequence continues at coordinate 3,540 of CAJMSG010000187.1, forward strand.
TTATCGAGGCGATATCGAATCGTGTTCGGGTGCTGGCTAGTCTGCTTGGCGGTT
>CAJMSG010000188.1:0-3574 GCA_905216105.1 uncultured bacterium
GCCGATATTGCGGCGCAGCTCGCGCGGGAGACGTTTTGCGAGAGGTGTCATGGCGCCGCCTACCAATCGAGCTCGGCAGCCGCGACGGGCGACTCATTGAGCTCGTCCTCGACGATGCGCCCGTCGCGCAGGCGCAGCACGCGATTGGCCATACGGGCGATGGCGGCGTTGTGGGTGACGATGATGATGGTGCAGCCATAGGTGCGGTTGACGTCCTCCATGAGCTGCAGGATTTCCTTGGATGTCTTGTAATCGAGCGCGCCCGTGGGCTCGTCGCACAGCAGCAGGCCCGGGTTTTTGACGAGCGCGCGACCGATGGCGCAACGCTGCTGCTGACCGCCCGAGACCTGGCGCGGGAACTTGTTGCGGTGCTCGTAGAGGCCCAGCGAGCGTAGCAGGTCGTCAATGTTGAGCGGCTTTTTGGACAGGTGCGCCGTGACCTCGATGTTCTCCTTGATGGTCAGATCGGGCACCAGGTTGTAGAACTGAAAGACAAAGCCCAGCTCGCGGCGGCGATACTCACCCAGGTCGGTAGGCTTGAGCACCGTGAGGTCGCAGCCGTCCACCAGAATAGAGCCGGCGTCGGCATCCTCCAGGCCGCCAATCAGGTTAAGAAACGTGGACTTGCCCGAACCCGAAGGCCCCAGCATGACGCAGATCTCGCCGCGGTTGATAGACGTGTCGATGCCGTCGAGCACCGTCAGGCATGCATCTCCATCGCCGTAGTGCTTTTTGAGATCCTTAACCTGGACATAGGCTTGCTTCGTCGCCATACTATCCCCCATTGTTAGCCTTGTACTACTTTATGAACGTAATAGTAAACCTTGGCGAACTATTTTTGGGCGAGAGTGGGGTTTGTTTCAGACTAGTCATTGGGGACGTTCTTAAATGACCAGTCGTTGGGGACACTCTTTCGCCACCCGGCACTTGGGGGCGTTCCTTTCCTACCGGCAGCTGGGGACAGTCCTTGGCAACCCGACCGGCAAGCCGGCGGATCGGCAAAGACTGTCCCCGATGACCACTCTTGGTCGTTTAAGTCTGTCCCCAATGAGTAGGTGGCTAGGCGTGGGATTTGTTGTGGGTGAGGGCTAGGCCCACGGCGGCGATGGCGGCGGCGAAGAGCACGGTGACGCCCAGGTCGCAGGCTATGTCGCCCAGCACGGCAGACGTCAGATCCGCGGCGAGCGCCTTGCCGATCGCGTCGTTCACCCAATACGTCGGCACAAAGTGCGCCACGGTCTGCACGGCCGAGCCCATGAGCGACAGCGGCATCCAGGCGCCACCCAAAAACGTCATGAGCATGCCGAGCAGGTTGCCCACGCCGTTGAGCAGCTCCTCGCGCGCGCCCAGGCTCGACAGCGTAAAGCCAACGGCCAGAGGCGTGCACGCCAGGGCAAACGTCGCCGCCAGCGCCAGGCACACGCGACCCACGCCGACCTCGGCAACCACGCCGGCAAAACCCACGACGCCCATCATGCTCGACACAAACCAGATGCAGACGGTGAGCACCGCGGCGGCCGCGAACACGGCGAGCGAGCGATGGCGCTCGGAGACCGGGCCGGCCTCCATGCGGCGCACGCGCTCGGGCTCGTTCATGCCCGAGAACACCAGGCCCACCGACACGATGACCGACGAGATGATCGCATACGCGCCAAAGTTGAAATACGACTCGAGCGTGGCGGCGGCGGTCGAGTCGACCTTGACCTGCTCAATCTGAACCTCGGCGCGCTTGGCGGCAGCGTGCTCGGCAGCCTTGGCGACGTCGCCGTCGGAGGCGGCAGGCTCAAGCGCGGCCGCGGCACCCGCGAGTGAGATCCAGCGCGAGGCCTCGGCAGACGAAAGCACCGCCGCCATGGTGCCGGCGCCGTAGGTCACATCGAGCTTGGGCAGAGACTCCCCCGCGCGGGCGGCTGCAACAAGGTCGCCCTCAAACCCCTCCGGGATAAAGAACACGCAGTCGGCGCTACCCTTGGCGCTGTTGCTCTTGGAGAGCGCGTCCGCAAGGTCGTAGGTGTCGTCGCCGATGCCCGTGACCAGCTCAAAACGCGAACCCAGATGCTTGGCAAGCGCACGCGAAAGGTCGCTATTGTCGCGGTCGACCACGATCACGTTGGTGTCGTAGGGCTTGTACTCGGTGAGCTGCGACGAGTTCCAGCTCACCGACGCCGCGATGAATACGCCCATGAGCGAGATGAACACCGTATAGATGAGCAGGTAGAACGGGTGCGCCAGCGCCATGCGAAGCGCGGTCTTAAAGGTGCTCATGGCGGCTCCTTCCAAAGATCAGCGTGGCGGCGGCGACAAACACCAGGGCCATCAGGACGAGCGCGCCGGCGCGAACGGCAAAGGGGCCCAGGTCCTCAAAGAAATACAGGCGATTGAACATGTCGCAGATAAGCTTGACGGGGTTGAACCAGCACTCGGCCGGGCAGGCGCGGGCGACGTCGTCGGCAAGCGCCATCGCCGGCTCGCCGTAGAGGCCGGCAAACAGGGCGCATGTGGTGGCGAAGCCCGTGAGGATGCCCGACTTGGACGCCTTGCCGCCCTTAACGGGAAGCGTGCCCACAAAGAGCCCCAGGCCCGTGGCGGCAAGCGCGGACACGGCGCCGCCCACCAGACACAGCCCCTCGCGCCCGCCAAAGTCGACGCCCACGACCAGGCGCACGTAGCCGATCGCAATCGTCATCGAGGCAAAGGAAACCAGCCACGAGCCCACAAAAATGCCGGCCAGTGATGCCGTCTTGGAAAGGCCGCCCACGCAGCGACGTGCGCCAAGGCCCGACAGATTGGGCTGCAGGTCGACGACGCTCAAGGCGGCAAACTCGGCAGACATCATCGCGACCAGGCCAAAGAGCGCGTAGTAGTAGATGACCGTGCCATCGGGCGTGGTGCGTGTCAGGCTTACGCGGCGGGTGCCGCCCTCGAGCGACAGGGCGCGCGCAACCGCCTCCGGGTCGGCGAGCGCCGCCGGGTTGTCCTGGGCAATCTGGGACATGAGCTCGGCATTTTGCGTATACGAGCTTGCCACCGTCTCCAGAATGCTGCGGTCGGTGAGTACCGACGAGGCGCGCGAGTTGTCATAGCTCGAAAGCAGCGTGAGTTTGGGCGTGCCTTCGGCGTCGACCGTGTAAATGCCCGCGACTTCGCCGGCCTTAAGCGCACGGTTCGCATCGGCTGTATCGTCGCACTCGTGGATCTCGAGCAGCTGGTCGTCGCCCTCCTTGGCAAGCGACGTCGCCACGTCCTTAAAGGTCGAGGCGTCCCAGGCCTCATCCGCTACGACGGCCACCGGCACCGGGTCGACCGTGCCGTCGGAGCTGAGGTTCGCAAACATAAACATGAACATCGTGGAAAGCGCGACGGGAAAGATCGCGCCCCAAACCCACGTGCTCGGCCGGCGCAGCAGCGTCTTGACCGTGATAATAATGGTGTTGAACATGGCTGCCCCCTAGTCGCGCAGCTCGCGGCCGGTGATCTCGAGGAACACGTCGTTGAGAGTCGGCGGCTCGCTCCACACGCGGCCGAGCGCAACGTCGGCAGCACGCAGCGTGTCGAGGATATCGACCAAGTTGTG
>CAJMSG010000189.1:0-3537 GCA_905216105.1 uncultured bacterium
CGATGAGCCCGCCGAGGCGGATTCGTATGAGGTCGAGGATGCCGAGTAAGGCATAGCGTATAGTGCAAAAGCGGGGCCGCTGGCGATGTTGCCAGCGGCCCCGCTTCGTTTCGTTCCATTGCGCCCGGCTAGTCTTCGAGCAGGTCCTCGATAAAGCCGACACGGTAGTTCTTGAAGATGACCTCGCCGCCGTCCTGCGTGGCGTCCAGATCGACATCGCCCATGATGCCAAAGTCGTGGTCGCCATCCTCGTCGGCAAAGATCTGGTGCACGTGCCATACGTGCGCGGTCTTCTCGTCGGACTCGTCGATGGAAAACATCGCGGCGCTGCGGGCGTCTCCGTCGGTGAGGATTTCCTCGTGCTGCTCATGGTAGGCAACGAGGGCCTTTTGCCAGCGGACCTCGCTCATGCCCCAGTCCTCGTCGAGCTCGCCCAGATCGCGCACGTGTCCGCGGGCTGCAAGGGTTACGCGGCGGAAGAGCGCGTTGCGCACCAACAGCGTGCAGCCGCGACGGTCCGTAACGACCTCGTCGATGCCCTGCGGCGGCGCGGCGTCGAGTGCAGCGGGGTTGCCGGCGTTCTCCCACTCGTCCACCAGGCTTGAGTCCACCGAGCGCACCACAAAGCCCAGCCACGAAATGATGTCACGCAAGCGCTCATCGCGCTTCTCAATGGGCACGGTGCGATCGAGGGAGCGGTAGGCCTCGGCTAGGTAGCGCAGCAAAATGCCCTCGGAGCGGGCGATGCCGAGCTTTTGGATATAGCCCTTAAAATCGCTCGCGCTTTCCAGCATATCGCGCAGGACGCTCTTGGGAGAGAGCTGGTAGTCGTTGGCCCAGGGTACTTCCTGGCAGTACTTGTCAAAGGCGGCGTCGAGCAAATCCTCGAGCGGCTTTTCGTAGGTGACGTCTTGAATGCGCTCCAGGCGTTCCTCATATTCGACGCCGTCAGCCTTCATTTCGGCCATCGCGCGGTCGCGCGCGGCGCGCTCCTGTGCGCGCAATACCTGCTTGGGGTCCTCGAGCGTAGCCTCGACCATCGAGATGAGATCCATGGTATAGGTCTCACTCTCGGGGTCGAGCAGCTCCAGCGCGGCAAGTAAAAACGGCGAGAGCGGCTGGTCGAGCGCAAAGTCCTCGGGCAGGTCGACCGTCAGCGCGTAGTCGATGTCCGACGCGGCGTCAGCCGGAGCGTCAGGTGCGGGCGGCACCTCAGTGCGCACGACGACGCCGGAGTCGATGAGCGTGGCGAAGATCTCGTCGGCACGAACCTCGAGTTTTGCCTTTTCCTCGGGAGTCTGCAGGCTCGTCTCGATGAGGTCGTGCACGCGGGCGCGGGCATCGCCGCCCTGCTCGACCACGCTAATCACCATGGAGTGTGTGATGCGAAGTCGCGGCTTGAGCGTTTCGGGTTGCGTTTCGATCAGGCGCTCAAAGGTCTGCTTGTTCCAGGTGACAAAGCCCTCGGGGGCCTTCTTCTTTTTAATCTTGCGGAGCTTCTTGGGGTCGTCGCCCGCCTTGGCCATGAGCTTGGCGTTCTCGATCTCGTGCTCCGGGGCCTCGGCGATGACCATACCCTCGGTATCGAAGCCCGAACGGCCGGCGCGACCAGCGATTTGATGGAACTCACGGGCGCGCAGGCGACGCATCTTGTAGCCGTCGAACTTGGTGAGCGCGGTGAGGACCACGGTGTGGATGGGCACGTTGATGCCGACGCCGAGTGTGTCGGTGCCGCAAATGACGGGCAGCAGGCCCTGCTGTGCCAAGCGCTCGACCAGTAGGCGATAGCGCGGCAGCATGCCGGCGTGGTGCACGCCGACGCCGCAGCCGAGCAAGCGTTTGAGGATCTTGCCGAAGGCCGTCGAGAAGCTCGTGCCTTTGGCGGCTTCCTTAATAGCCTCGCGTTGCTCCTTGCTGGCGATGCCAAAATTGGCGAGGGATTGCGCCGTCGCAAGGGCGGCATCCTGGCTAAAGTGCACGATGTAGAGCGGGGCCTCGCCGCGGCGCATGGCGAGCTCGACGGTGCCCTCGAGGGAGGTCGTCACATAGTCGTAGCTCAGCGGCACGGGGCGCGGGGCATCGACGACCAAGTCGCAGGTAGCGCCGGTGTGTTCCTCGAGCGAGGCGGCGATCGCGGTGACATCGCCGAGCGTGGCGCTCATGAGCATGAATTGCGTGTGAGGCAGGGTGAGCAGCGGCACCTGCCAGGCCCAACCGCGATCGGGGTCGGCAAAGTAGTGGAACTCGTCCATGGCGACGCAGCCAACATCGGCATCTTCGCCCTCGCGCAGCGCGTCGTTGGCAAGGATCTCTGCCGTGCAGCAGATGACGGGCGCCTTGGTGTTGATATGCGTGTCGCCGGTGATCATACCGACGTTATCGCGGCCGAGCACCTGCACAAGGTCGAAAAACTTCTCGCTGACCAGAGCCTTGATGGGGGCCGTGTAATAACAGCGCTTACCCTGCGCCATACCCATAAAGAGCATGCCCAGCGCGACAAGCGACTTGCCCGATCCGGTCGGTGTTCCCAAAATGACATGGTCACCGGCAGCCAGGTCCATGAGGGCTTCTTCTTGGTGATCCCACAGCTCAATGCCGCGGCTGCTCGTCCATTCAAAGAAGCGTTCGAAGGCCTGATCGGGCGTGAGCCATGGTTCGGGCTCGCTGCCATCCTCGGGCTCCCACCAGGTGGGGGAGAGTGCGCCGAGCGAGCCGAACTCGGCTTCGGTTCCCGTGCCGCCCGAGAATGAGCTGGCGGCGCCGGCGCCGGAAACGGTGCTGGCGGAAGTATCTGTCGTGGTCTGTGCCATGTGGTTTGCTTTCTCTCGCGTTTGTTCGCCATCCATTATGGCGTAGCGTCGCATCGATGCGTTCGCAGGCAAGAAAATGCAGGAAATGGGCGTTCTGTCCAGCTGTTTGGTGCGGTCGCCAGCTAAGTGAGTAGACTTTTTGCAATATCGCGAGCACATGGCTTTTGCGCAAGGGATCTACCTGCGGTTTTATTTTTCGCTATGCGGGCTGTGCTTGGCTATTGCAAAAAAGTCTACTCACTTAGATTTGAGGGCCGTTCGCTGGCGCCTATTTGCGCTTGTTTGCCGACGCCGCGACCATCAGAGGCCTCTGGGACTCCTGCGGTAAAGGCTTCTTGCCTTTGCGGGCGCGGTTTTTAAAGTTCTCGACGGCCTCTTCCATGCCCAGAGGTACATAGGCGAGCTCATCAAGGTTATCGGGCAGATAGCAGGCGAGGCTCTGCTCTTGCGCCCGGCCTGCCGCGAGTTGCTCTTCGGTAGGCTCCGCGCCGGGTGTAGCGCAAATGCCATAGACGACGGCACCCATCTCGCGCGTGCGACACTCGTACTCGGTCTCGGGATGCTCGGGATGGTCGCGGCGGACGTCGTCGCTTACCCAAAGTGTGTCGTAGCCGGCCGCGGCAAACTGCCCCAGGGCGTAGTCGCGCAGAGGCTTGCTGTCGGTTCGCAGTGTGACGGTGGCGCCGACTGCAAAGAGCGGGCGGTAGAGCATCAGATGGTCGACATG
>CAJMSG010000190.1:0-3533 GCA_905216105.1 uncultured bacterium
CCGTATTATGTTTGCACATTATGAACGTATCAGTCAAATAATTGACCGTGAAAACCAAACAAACCAGATAAACGGCGTGGTACGGCCCCTCAACAAAGCCATTTAGGATGCTAGGCGGTCGGTGCGTTCCTAAACGTGTAGTTGCCCGGAGAACGCACATTGATATAGGTTACGCCCTCTACCTGCGAAAGCAGCTTGGTCACGATGCGTTCCTTCTTGGCGATATCGTCCGAATCGCCCAGCGACACCTCGACGCCGTTATCGAGATTTGCCGAGATAGCCTCAACAGAAGGCGTGGAGATATCCTTCACCTGGTCCAAGAACTCGCTCGAAAAACCGCGCGCGTAATCCAGGCCGGCCTTGACGGCCTTGGAGCTCACCGCCCGACCCGAAACCGGAGCGACATCGGCCGAGACATCAGTCAATAGCACGGCGCCGTAGTGCTTGGCAAGCGCCAGGGCCGCATCGATGCCGGTCAGGGTATTGGCACCCTCCCCCGATGCAATGACGTTTCCCTGGTCGTCCACCTCGACAGATGTTGACAGCGGAGCGATCCAGGTGTCATCGTCTCCGATAGCCCAGGCAAGGTCGTCGGAGCTGATATACGCAATGGCGATAACTTTACGCTCCGTCGGCGTGATGATAAGCGTATGGGGAAACTGGCGCTGGACATCCACGCCCGAGACCCACGGGTTTTGCTTGAGGCCCTCGGTGATCTGATCGGGATCCACGTTAAAGAGCGACGTGTTCTCGGGAAGACTGATGAGCTGCATGGCGTCGTGCTTGGTCACATGCTCGCTGCCATGAATCTGAATATCGGTGGCGGAAAACAGGCCAGAGTTGATGACGACGATGGCAACAATGGCAAGTACGGCCACGGCCGCTAGGATGCCGCCCGCGATTTTGCCCTTACCCTTCATGGCAGAAGCGGCGTCGGTCGCCTTGCTTGCCATGGCACCCAGCGATGACAGAGGATTGATGCCCTTTTTTGCCGAAGACGCCTTGGCGGCGGGTACCGATGTCAGTGAACGCGGCTTAGCGCCAGCCAACGTACGGCCGGCATGCGGCGCACGAGCTCCCAGCGAAGGCCTGGGCGTCGCCATGGGTCGGGAGGTCTTGGTGCCCATCGCCGGCTTGGGCGTCACCGAAGGACGCGGAGCCGGACGACTCGTCTTTTTAGAAGCGGGGCGTCCCCCCAGCTGCGAGCCGACGACCGGGCGCTTGGCAGGACGAACGGACCCAACAGACTTGGAGGGCATGGCGGGCTTATGTTGAGGCTGGGCAGGTGCGCCGGAACGCCCTCCGGCGCGGCGGAAGGTTGGTTTCGATGCTCTAGAAGCCGAGGAATTTAACTTCCGGTCTGAGCTCGATGCCATACGCCTCCCTCACCTTTCCGTGCACATGCCTGATAACCGCGGCCACGTCATCGGCCGAGGCGGTTCCGTTATTAACGATAAAATTAGCGTGTACGGGCGAAACTTCCGCACCGCCGACCGAAAAACCCTTTAATCCACAATCCTCAATCAACTTGCCCACGCTTGCATCGGGCGGGTTGCGAAAGACCGATCCGCAGGATGCACGGCCCATGGGCTGCGTGCGCTTGCGGCGCGTCAGGTAGCGTTCCATGCGCTCGCGAATGTCGGCCTTAGGCGCGGGCTTGAGTTTAAGCACGCACTCGAGAATGATCTCATTACGCGGCAAGCTGCACTCGCGATACCCCCAAGCGATCTCGGACCCTGCATAGTGCTTAATACCGGACGCCGGATCAAACGTGACCACGTCCTCGATAAGGGAACCGATCCACTCGGTCCGCGTTCCTGCGTTCATGGACACGGCGCCGCCGACCGAACCGGGAATACCGACCGCGAACTCAAGGCCCGAAAGCCCGCGCGACAAGGCGTCGTTGACCAAACGCGCGAACATCACGCCCGCACCAACGGTCAGCGTGCAGCCGTCCTCGGCAACAACTGTGCGCTGAAACTCACGTCCCAGCGAAATAACGGCGCCGCGATAACCGGCATCGGCAACCAACAGGTTGGACCCTTTACCGATAATCACCCACGGCACCTGCTCGCGGTCAAGCACCGCCACGGCGCGACGCAGGGCATGGTAGCTATGGCACGTCACAAAGAGGTCGGCCTTGCCGCCGATACGATAGCTTGTATGGCGTGCAAGACGTTCGTCCTCGACCACGTCCGTGTCGATCATGCCCGAAAGCGCCATGACGGCGTTAAACAGACCCATGGAGGCTAAGCGTCTTTCTTGGCAGTCAGATACTCGATGAACTCGGGGCCGACGGTCGTAACGTCGCCGGCACCCATGGTGAGCAGCAGGTCGCCCTCGCCCACGAGCTTCTCAAGCTCCTGGTTGAGCTCAAGACGGCTGGAGCAGTACACGACCTCCTTGCCGGGGTGCTTGGCGCGAACGGTATCTGCGAGCATCTTGGAGGTAACGCCCGGAATCGGCATCTCGCCGGCAGAGAACACATCGATCAGCAGCAGCTTATCGGCGTTGGCAAAGGCATCGGCAAAGTCATCGCACAGAGCCTGCAGACGCGAATAGCGGTGCGGCTGGAATACGACGTCAACATGCTTGTAGCCCAGCGAAGAGGCAGCAGCGAGCGTCGCCTTGATCTCGGTGGGATGATGGCCGTAATCGTCAACCACCGTGATGCCATCGATATCGCCCACGTGAGTAAAGCGACGGCGGACGCCCTCAAAACTCGAAAGCGCCTTAGCGGCGGCGTCGATATCGAGGCCTAGGACATGGGCGACGGTCAAGACGGCCGTGGCGTTGAGCATGTTGTGACGACCGGGGTTGCTCTTAATCTCGACAGCGTGCTCGGTGCCGTCCTCAAAGCGAACGATAAAGTCGCTCTGGATGCCCTTGACATCCGGATGTACGCAGACGATGTCGTTGTTCTCGGCAAAGCCATAGGAAAGCACATGACGGCCCGTCGACTTGGCGAGCTCGACCAGATGCGGGTCCTCGCCGCAAACGATGACGGTGCCGTCCTCGCCCACCAGCCCCATAAACTTGGCAAAGGTGGCCTCGATCTCCTCGATGCCCGAGTAGTGATCGAGATGGTCGGCCTCGACGTTGGTCACGATGACCACGTTGGGGTTCAGGAACAGGAACGAGCTGTCGGACTCGTCGGCCTCGGCGACAAAGTAGTCACCCGAGCCGTTCTTGCCGTTGGTGTCGTAGCCCTCGACAATGCCGCCGATTAAAAAGCTGGGGTCCAGACCCATGCGATCGAGCATCGTGGCGCACATCGAAGACGTCGTGGTCTTGCCGTGCGTACCGGCAACGGCGATGGTGGTGTAGCCATGGCCCAGGGCCGAGAGCATCTTGGCACGGGGCCACACGGGAATACCGAGCTCGCGGGCACGCACGAGCTCGGGGTTGGACTCGGGAATTGCGGTGGAGACCACAACCACGTCGGGCTTGACCTCATCGATCGTCGCAGCCTCGTGGCCCACGTGGACCTTCACGCCGGCGCGGGTAAGCTGGCGAATATAGCGCGACGTCTT
>CAJMSG010000191.1:0-3517 GCA_905216105.1 uncultured bacterium
GCGCCGGCCGGCGTCACCTTGACACCCGAGTGCGAGCGCTCGAACAGCGTGATGCCGAACTCGGCCTCGAAGCCCGACACCTGCTTGACGAGTGCCGGGGTCGACACGCGCAATTTTGCCGCCGCACGCGAGAAGCTTCCCAGCTCCGCGGCGGCCGATATGGCCTCAAGTCGTCGATCGTACACGTCAATCTCCCGTTTTCGTGTCTGTGGCCACATGATGCCACAGGGGGTTGTTTTCGCAGGTCACGCGCTCAATTGAGAAAAACTGCATCGCACGGTGTAAACCTACGGTTAACGCCATTCTAACAAATATGCAATTCACCTGCGCAAATGCAAAGCATACGATAACCAGCGAAAACCACGTGGGTCGATTAATGGGAGCGACCCACCGAGAGGCACAAGAAGGGAAGTTCCTATGAGCAATTGGCTTAAGCTCGAGGGCGATGTCTGCGCCGTGACTGGCGCGCTCGGCGGTATGGGCGTCGAGATTTGCCGCGAGTTCGCCCGCAACGGCGCCAACGTCGTCCTGCTCGACCTGGACGAGGAGAAGGTCAAGGCCGCTGCCGCCGACCTCGCCGCTGAGTTTGGCATCCACGCCGAGGGTTACAAGATGAACGCCACCGACGAGGCCGAGGTTCAGGCCGCCGTCGATGCCACCATCGCCAACTTCGGCCATGTCGACGTCCTCGTCAACACCGCCGGCATCCTGCGCTTCGCCGCCATGGAGGACCTGCCGCTCTCCGACTGGAACGAGGTCATCAACGTCAACCTCACCGGTTACTTCATCACCTCGCAGCGCTTTGGTCGCGAGATGATCAAGGCCGGCCAGGGTCGCCTGGTGCACATCTCGACCGTTGCCAGCCACTCCCCCGAGACATTCTCGGGCGTGTACAGCTCCACCAAGGCGGGCGTCAACATGATGTCCAAGATGCTGGCTGCCGAATGGGGTCCCTACGGCGTGCGCTCCAACTGCGTCGAGCCCTGCTTCGTCAAGACCCCGATGTCGGCCAACTTCTACGCCGATCCCGAGGTCGAAAAGAGCCGCAGCCGTCTGATCGCCACGCGTCGCATCGGCGAGGTCAGCGATATCGCCAACGCCGTCATGTTCCTGGCGTCCAAGCGCTCGGACTTTACCACCGGCGACGCCATCAAGGTCGACGGCGGCTTCTCCAACATGATGGGCGACCTCACCGCCAAACCCGGCGGCCGTCGCGCCTATGCCGACAACTACCTTAAGAACAAGGGTGTCGAGCTCTGGTCCGATGAGTCCGGCGTCGCTAAGCCGACCGACCAGTAAACCAACCCAGTAGAGAGGGCGCGGGACAAGTCCCTCCCCTCCCCCGTATCGATTAGAAAGAGTCCAATGGCTTCCACCAACTCCAACAAGGGTCGCGCCGTCGTGCTTTCCGCCGCGTGCGTCACCATGTTCTTTATCAGCTCCATCGCGCTGTATTCCGTTGTGAGCAAGAACCTGCTCGCCGTCTACCCCGAATGGTCCAGCGCCCTTACCTGGGCCTTCCCCGTCTTCCAGACCATCATGGCCGTGACGGGCATCTTCGCCGGCCGCATCTCCGACAAGATCGGTCCGCGCAACGTCGTGATCGCTGCCGCCGTGTGCTACGGCGTGGGCTGGTTCATGTCCGGCACCGTCACCGAGCCATGGCAGTTCTACCTGTGGTTCTCGCTCGTCGCCGCTGTCGGCAACGGCCTGGGCTACAACCCGGCGCTCACCACCGGCCAAAAGTGGTTCATTGACAAGAAGGGTCTCGCCTCCGGCATCACCCTGGCCGCTTCGACCGCCGGTCCCGCCGTGCTGTCCCCGGTACTCGCCTCGCTGCTCATCCCGAGCCTGGGCATCTTTGGCGCCCTCAAGGCACTCGGCGTCATCTTCTTTGTGACGATCGCCGCCTCCGCCCTGTTCCTGAAGGCCCCCGAGGCCGGTTGGCTGCCCGAGGGCTTCGAGGCCCCCAAGGGTGGCGCACATGCCGGCACCTTCGGTGACCTCACCCCGGGCGAGATGGTCAAGACCCCGCGCTTCTGGGTCCTCATCGTCACCTTCGCCTTTGCCGCCACCGCGGGCACCCTGCTCGTGGGCAAGGTTGCCTCCATCGCCGCTGTCCAGCTCTTCGCCGACCCCACGAGCGCCGCGGCCGTCGCCCTCGGCGGTGTGGTCGTCTCCGTCAACACCTGCGCCAACCTGGTCGGTCGTCTGTCCTTTGGCCAGATCATCGACAAGCTCGGCGCCTATAAGTCGCTGCTCATCAGCCTTGTCGTCACCATCGTCGCGCTCGTCATCATGTCGATGAGCTTTACGCAGAGCATGTTCTTTGTGGCACTCGCCCTGCTCGGCTTTAGCTTTGGCGCCCTGCTCGTCATCTACCCGCCGCTCACCGGTGGCGCCTTTGGCACCAGCAACATCGGCGTCAACTACGGCATCATGTTTTTGGGCTATGCCGCTTCCACCTGGATCAGCCAGCCCATCACCGCCGTGCTGTATCACGCCGAGGCTGGCAGCGCCGCCTACCAGCAGTCCTTCTACGGCGCCATCGTGATCGCCGCCATCGCCGTCGTGCTCACCGTCTACATGATGGTCTCCGACAGCAAGAAGAAGTCCGCCTAGTTTTACCGATGCGACAAAGGGACAGCCCCTTTGTCGCATTCTAAGGAGTCAAAATGTCAGAGCTCAACCCCGTCCGCATTGCCGTCATCGGCGCCGGCGCCATGGGCCGCAACCACATCCGCTTTGTCACCGAGGAGCCCGAGGCCGAGCTCGTCGCCATCGCCGACGCCTTTGAGGGCGCCCGCGCCACGGCCGAGGCCGCCGGCGTGCCTTTTTACACCGATCCCGCCCAGATGATGGACGAGGTCAAGCCCGAGGCCGTCATCATCGCCACCCCCAACGACCTGCACCTGGGCGTTGCCCGCGAGGCCGTGAAGCGCAATATTGTGCCGCTGGTCGAAAAGCCGATCTCCAACGATCTCGAGGATGCCCAGGCCTTTGCCGCCGAGGCCGAGACCGCCGGCGTGCCCGTGCTCGTGGGTCAGCACCGTCGCCACAACCCCTTTGTCAACAAGGCCAAGGAGATCATCGAGTCCGGCGAGCTGGGCAAGCTCACCGTATCGAGCTTCCACTACATGATCTATAAGAACGACGAGTATTTCGATGTCGAGTGGCGCCGCAAGAAGGGTGCCGGCCCGATCCTGGTCAACCTGGTGCACGACGTCGACCTGCTCCGCTACCTGCTGGGTGAGCCCGTTGCCGTCCAGGGTATGCAGTCCAGCGCCGCCCGCGGTTTTGAGACCGAGGACTCCGCCGTGGTCAACGTGCGTTTTGCCGATGGAGCGCTCGCAAGCATGACCATCTCCGACGCCACCGCCAGCCCCTGGAACTGGGAGGCAACCGCCCGCGAGGACCCGCAGTACCGCCCCTTCGACGCCGACGCCTACTTTATCGGCGGAACCTTGGGCGCCCTGTCGCTGCCCCGCCTGCACCAGTTCTCCTACGACGGCGCCTC
>CAJMSG010000192.1:0-3456 GCA_905216105.1 uncultured bacterium
CCGTCGAGCATCTCGGACAGGTAATTCTTCAGTCCGTCATCGCCCTCAAAGTTGGGTGTGCGCGCCTTGGCATACGTATCCTCGACCACTTTGGTCGCCAGCGGGCGCAACTTATACGTCGCATCGCGCGTGATGTAGTACACGTATTCCATGCTGTCGAACGTCGCCTGATCGGTCGTGTTCGAAATCACGTTGAACATTGACCCGTCGTTCATGTGGTGACCGTAAATCGTGGTCTGCTGATCCACCATGCCCGGCGCAGTATCGTCGCTATCCAAGAAGATGGCTCCCGACGCATTGGCGGTGCCGTCGAACAGCGTATTGAGGTACTTTGAGTTGTTGTTGGTCTGCACCACAGGGTAGTTGATGTTGGTGCCGGGCGCGTAAATCCAGCCAACAACCTCGGGATTTGTCTGAGCGAGCGCATTGAAGTCGATAATTGGCACGCCGCTGGCGTCCTTGTCGCTCACATATTGCTTTTCGATTTTTTGATACGACTCGCTCGCCTGCTTATAGCCAATCTGCGCGTTGATAAAGATGGCGGCCGCAGCAACGATCAGGCCAATGCCGATGATGATGAGCAGAATGGGAATGACGGAGCGGCGCTTTTTGCGCGGCGGCTCGGTATAGCTCGATGGCGCGGTATGCGCCGAAGAGCGAGGTGACCTCTTGGCCGTACTGTATGACGAAGGGCGATATGCAGCAGGCGTATCCTGACGGCGATGCTTCGCCGGCGTCACGGGGCGCGGCGCACGCGACTGCTGAGGAGAGGATGTCCGACCCCGCTGCGGCGCGCGGGCTGCTCCCGACTTGGCTGGATCGGGAATCCGAGAAGCCGAAAAACGCTTTCCCTGATAGTCGGACATGGCTCTCCTTATGCTGCAAATGGACTGGCAGAGCGCTTAGGCGTCAGCCATCTCTTGCTTCATCTTCTCGATAACCTTGCGGTACTCGGGGTCGCATGCGCCCAGAATCTGCGTGGCGTAAATGGCAGCGTTCTTGGCACCGTTGATGGCCACACAGGCAACGGGCACGCCCGAAGGCATCTGAACCATCGACAGCAGTGAGTCCATACCACCCAGATCGCTCGTCTTCATAGGCACGCCGATGACCGGCAGCGGCGTAAACGCAGCCACGACACCGCCCAGGTGAGCAGCCTTGCCAGCGGCAGCGATAATCACCTTGATACCGCGGTCGGCAGCAGTCGAGGCCCACTCATGGACCTTCGCCGGCGTGCGGTGCGCGCTTGCAATGACGAGCTCATAGGGCACGCCCAGTGCCTCGAGCTCGGCGGTGCAACCTTCCATAACGCCCAGATCGGACTTGGAGCCCATGATGATCCCGACAACCGGCTTTTGATCTGCCATAAACAAAGACCTCCTGTTGAGAGCGGTGACGCGGCGAATCCGCGACCCTTAACTACTGAGAGTAGTATAGCTGCTCCCGTCCCTGCGGTCCCCGGGTGCCCCGCGGCGGGCTGGGTTTTTTTCTTCGCTCCCCTTGCTTCGCAAAGTCGCTCAGCTAAATAACCCAGCCCGCCGCGGGGCACCCGGGGACCTACCGGGGATTGCCATGACGTACGTTGGCTGAAATATTAACGTGGGCTCTGTCGTTCATTCGAACGACAGAGCCCACACTCACTTTATTTCTCAGCCCTAGCCATCGCGCAAAGCCCCTTCGGCAGCACACGGTGCTACCGAGTCACCGTAGGCCGGGGCAGAGGGGGCCGAGTTTCCCACTGAGCGACTCTGCTTGCAGCCGGAGCGAAGGGGGAAACTCGGCCCCCTCTGCCCCGGCCGGACAGCTCAACTACACCGTGTGCTGCGGCAGGTCCTGCAGGGCGATGACGTCCATGCCCATGTCGTTGGCGCTGCCGTGACCCTGCTGGTCCTCGCGCACGGCCTCGATGGCGCTCACGTACGTGTTGGCCGCAGACATCGCCGTCACGCAGGTCACGCCGCGGCGCACGGCCTCGGTACGTAGCAGGTAGCCATCGCCACGCGAGCCCGGACCGTACGGCGTGTTGATGATCACCGCAATCTTGCCATCGGCGATGAGGTCGCCGATGTTGGGGCACTCGCCGTCGTGCGGGCCGCTGATCTTCTCCACGACTTCGCACGTCACGTTGCCGCCGCGCAGGACGCGCGCCGTACCCTCGGTAGAGCAGATGTCAAAGCCCAGGTAGCGCAGGATGCGGGCGACCGAAAGGATATGGCGCTTGTCGCGGTCGCACACGCTGATGAACACCTTGCCGCAGCTCGGATCGGGCAGCTTGTAGTCGATCGCCAGCTGCGTCTTGGCGTATGCCTCGGGATAACTCTTGGCGATGCCCATGACCTCGCCCGTCGACTTCATCTCGGGCCCCAGGATAACGTCGGCTCCCGGGAAACGGCCCCAGGGCATAACGGCTTCCTTCATGCAGAACCAGTCCAGCTGACGCTCATCGCTCGGCAGGCCCAGGCTTGCGATGGAATCGCCCGCCATGATACGCGCCGCGCACTTGGCCAACGGCACGCCGGTGGCCTTGGAGATAAACGGCACGGTACGGCTGGCACGCGGGTTAGCCTCGATCACGTAGACGGTCTCGCCCTTGATGGCATACTGCACGTTGACCAGACCGCGCACGCCCAACGCCATCGCGATGCGGCGCGTAGTCTCGCGGAGCTTCGCCTGCAGGCTTTCGCTAAAGCTGAACGGCGGGATGCAGGTCGCGGAGTCGCCGGAGTGAATACCGGCCTCCTCGATATGCTCCAGGATACCGCCGATGTAGACCTCTTCGCCGTCGCACAGGGCGTCGACGTCGGACTCAATCGCACCCTCCAGGAAGCGGTCCAGGTACACCGGGTAGTCGGGGCTAATGCGCGCAGCCTCGGCCATGTAATCGCGCAGATGCTCGGCATCGTAGGCGATCATCATGCCACGGCCGCCCAGCACGTAGCTCGGACGCACCAGCAGCGGGTAGCCGATGTGCGCGGCCACGACCTCGGCCTCCTCAAACGAGGTGGCCTGGCCCGCCGGCGGGTACATGATGCCCAGCTTGTCGAGCAGAGCGGCGAAGCGCTCGCGGTCCTCGGCAAAGTCGATGGCATCGGGCTTGGTGCCCATAATGTTCACGCCGCTCTCCTCGAGCATGCGCGCCAGCTTAAGCGGGGTCTGGCCGCCGAGCGTCACCACGACGCCGTCGGGTCGCTCAACATCGATGACATCCATGACGTCCTCGTAGGTGAGCGGCTCAAAGTACAAGCGGTCCGAGGTGTCGTAGTCGGTCGAGACGGTCTCGGGGTTGCAGTTGACCATGATGGTCTCGAAGCCGCGGGCCGCCAGCGCGTAGCTCGCGTGCACGCAGCAGTAATCGAACTCGATACCCTGGCCAATGCGGTTGGGGCCGGCGCCCAGGATCATCGCCTTGGGCTTGTCCGCCGGCGTGGTCTCGTCGGGGGCAACGCACTTCTTGGC
>CAJMSG010000193.1:0-3328 GCA_905216105.1 uncultured bacterium
ACGCGGTCATGGTCGGGAGTATCAAGCTAAACGTAGTAGATGGGCCAGTTTCGTGGCAAGCGCCGTCAACTGATTCCCTGGGGACATCTGGGGACGGAAGAAAATGGATCAATTTGGCTCTCTGAGGGCCACGATGCCCGTCATATCAGCCGGCCATTCCAAAACTATGCCGGTTTACGGGGCTGAATCGCGAACCCCCAACCATACGCAATTCCGAGATAATAAAACCGCAGGTGAACGGCTTGCTCTATTTCGAAAAAAGCCGGCATGGTCTGCCTGCGCCAATCTAGCCCCGTAAACCGGCATAGTTTTGAAATGGCACCGAAGCAGTATTGATTCTCGCCCCAGTGCAACCGGCCTTACAGCCCGTATTTCACGACGACACGGTTAATGCGACGGCACCAGGGCTTGTACAAGGCGGCCAAAAACACGCAGGTCGCAAGGCCGTGCGTAATATCGAACGGCACTGCCGTGGCAAGACGCGCCACGGCACCCGCCCAAGTAAGCGGCTGCACAAAACCAATGATGTCATACGCGTTGATCACGACGCCATAGAGCAGGCCCGACGCAAAGCCGTATGCCAGCAGCGCTGGCATGCGCACGGTGCCGTCGACGCGGTCGAACGCACCCGCATACGCCAGCGCGCCGCCGACATAGCCAACCAGACCCCAGGCGTACATCTGCCACGGCGTCCACATGCCCTGCCCAAAAAAGAAATTGCTGGTCAGCGCCGCCAGCGCGCCAACCATAAAACCATTGCGGCGACCAAGCGTCGCCCCCGCGATAATGGCGATGGCGCTCACCGGTTTAAAGTCGGGAATGGGACCGAACAAGATGCGCCCCGCCGCGGCCAACGCCGCCAACACCAGCGTGGGCATAATCTGGCGCAGGCCCGGGCGCGACGCCTCGTAACCCGCAAAGAACAGCGCAAGCACCAGTGCCACCACGACAAGCATGGCAAGCGCCGTCTGCTCAATACCTGCCAGCAACGCCGCAGCCATCACCGCAGGAACCGCCAGCAGCAGCGGGATCTCCAGTTTTGCAAGCAAGCGCGAGAAACGACAGTCCGTCATCCCATCACGCCCTATAAAACACGTTGTCGGCAAAGAAGTCGGCCGGGGGCTCCACGCAGGCAATCTCGCCGTCAAACATCATGGCGACGTCGTCGGCTACCTGCTCGGCAAAGTCCAAATCGTGCGTAGCCATGATGACGGTGCCGCCAGCCTTCGCATGGTCACGCAGGGCGCGGGCGATGATGCGGCGGCTCTCCAGGTCCAAGCCCTTCGTGGGCTCGTCAAGCAGCAGCAGCTCGGGGCCAATCAGCAACAGCTTTGCCAACGCAAGCAGTTGGCGCTGTCCGCCCGAAAGGTCATAGGGGTGGCGTTCCCCTAAGCCCGCGAGCCCCAGACTCACCGCGCGCTCCCGCGCCATATCCTCGCCGTACCCGCAGGTCGAAGCCCATTCCATCAGCTCGTCGCGCACCGTCTCGGCAACCAGCAATGCTTTGGGATTCTGAGGCAGCAGCGCCGCCGAGGCCGCTCCGCGCATCATGCGGCCGCGCTGCAGCTTGGCGGTCTTGGCCAGCACCGAAAGCATTGTCGACTTGCCGCAGCCGTTACCGCCAACAACCGCATGCACCGCGCCAGCCGAAAACGACGCATCGAGCCCGCGCAGCACCCAACCGCCCGCGCGATCGTAGCGAAACCAGCTCCCTGCCAGGGTGGTAGCCGACCCAGCGTGCATTTTTTGGAGTATTCTGCTGCTTCCATCCGTGCGCGGGAAGGCTTCCGAGCCGTTCTTGAGCGACGTTTGCGCCACAAATTCAGACGATTTGTCCAATTCCGAACTTTTTTTCGCGCTCGATGCGTCTACGGGCGACTCCAGAGAGCCCAAACTGTCCTCACGCCTGCTGAATACTCCTGTTTTTGCACATCGGATGGCACCCCACCCCAACATGTCATCGGAAAACAGCGATTCTCGGCGTCCCAAAGAAGCCATATCCGCCACCTCGCGCACGCGACCGCCCTCAATCCGGTACGCACACGTCGCATACTCGAGCATCGGCCGCGGTTGATGCGTAGCCACAACAACCGTGCAGCCCAGCTCACGGTTCACGCGAAACAGCGCGTGCAGAAAATTCTTCTCGGCAACGGGATCGAGCTGAGACGTGGGCTCGTCGAGCAGCAGCACGCGCGGGCTTAGCGTCAGAACGGCCGCCAACGACAGCAACTGTTTGCGACCACCCGAAAGCGTGTCAGTATCGCGGTGAAGCCAATCTTCCAGCCCAAAGAAATAGCTGGTCTCAGCTACGCGACGGCGCATCTCGTCGCGCGACACACCCAGATTCTCTAGGCCAAACGCCATCTCGTGCCACACGGTTTCGCACACGATCTGGTTCTCGGGATCCTGGAACACATAACCCACGCGCTCCGCCGATGCCCGCACGTCCATGTCGGCGACGGGCTCGCCCAGCACGCGCAGCTCGCCGGAGCGCGGACCCGCCGGAGCGATCTCGGGCTTGAGCAGCGACAGCAGCGTCGATTTGCCCGACCCGGTACCGCCAACAAGCAGCGCAAACGCACCTTGGGAAACACGCCAATCAAGTCCCTCGAGCACCGGTGCCTCGGCCCCGGGATAGGCAAAACTAAGGCCTCGCACCTCAATCGCCGGCGCGGCTGAGCCATATGCCACACCCGCCGCCGAGCTCCTATCAAACCGAGCCATCAGCCAAACCTCTTCTCATCAATCGCATGCAACGCGCAAGGCAGCACCATCCAGGCAGCGTACACGACATAGCCCGGCCATGGCGCCGGCACCGAGAGCTGCGGATAAAACGAATACTGCGTCGTCGCGGTCCACGCCACTGCCGCCGTGGCCACGCCAAACAACGCAAGCCCAACCAGCGCGGCAATGTCGCTGCGCCCCAGTCGATACCTCGCATACGTCGTACGACGCGTCGCGGCACCCCACCCGCGCGAGCGCATCGCGTCCGCACGCTCCAGCGAATCTTCCATGCCCCAGCCCATCAACACGCTCGACGCCCGCAGGCGCGAGCGCACGGGGTCGGCCGGCGCGCGGCCCGGCACGTCAATCGCATCTTGCACCGCCAGTACCGTGCGGCCGCGGCGCAAATACTGCGGGATAAGCCGCATGCACATCGAGATCATAAGCGCAATCACCGGTGCGGCATTGCCCAGCAGCGCGAGCACCTTGTCGTATTCGAGCATCGATGCCGCGGCCTCAAACCACAACACGCTCGCCACAAACAGCCCGCCCATGCACAGGCCGTATACCATGCTCTCCAGATACACCGCGCGCATGCCAATAC
>CAJMSG010000194.1:0-3322 GCA_905216105.1 uncultured bacterium
GCCTCTCGGCGGCCTTGCGAAAAACAAATCCAAGTTAGACCATTTCAAATGGTTCGATGTCTGCCCGGATGCGACACAACTGGTGTGTCCATCCTCGCAGTATCCGGTTCTCAAGGTGCACGCCTGGCGGCTGGTCCGGTCCGACCGGGCCGCGCGGCAAGGAGATATATTGCCAGACCGGAGGGGCCCCGCGGGCGGGAATCTGGGCGTACACATTTCCCACACATCTTGGAATCCGACTAACGTTTGCCAGCCGTTACCTACCGCTCGCCGAGCATCTCTTTATATAAGGCAGTCTCATGGTTAAAGCGGATACGTTCCCCTAGCTAAAGCACAGCCAGCATCGAGCAACTCGTCACGTTCTTCCACCGAGAACCCCTCGGCGTAGACGCGCACCACCGGTTCGGTCCCGCTAGGACGGACCAGCAGCCACGTGTCATCCTCGAATGCCAAACGCAAGCCATCCATATGACTAACGTTTTGCGGCACCTTGCCACAAATCGACTTGGGGTTTACGCCCGGCAGCAGGGTTCGTAACGTTTCGGCATCTTCGGCCTCAAGGCGCAAATCGCGTCGACCGTAACTCGT
This sequence comes from uncultured bacterium, assembly GCA_905216105.1. Lineage (GTDB taxonomy): Bacteria > Actinomycetota > Coriobacteriia > Coriobacteriales > Coriobacteriaceae > Collinsella. Next base: position 589 of record CAJMSG010000194.1, read on the forward strand.
CTTACCAAAACTGTCCTCGAGTTGGTCGACCAGAACGCCCAAAGGCGCGTCCGTCTTTGCCATAAGCTCACACAGAATCAGACAGGCGAGGATTCCATCGCGCTCGGGCATATGCGCGGCGATGCCGATACCACCGGCTTCTTCGCCGCCCATGAGGACGCCGCCCTTCTTCATCTCCGCCGCTATATATTTAAAACCGACTGGTTTGACGGTCACGCGGCAGCCAAGCGTCTCGGCAATGCGACGCACGAGCGTCGAGCATGAAAGATTGACGACGACGCGCCCCTCCAAATTACGAAATTGAACCAAGTCGCCCAAAACGAGCGCCATGATCTGATGCGGATGTATATATCTGCCGCGCTCGTCAACCGCGCCGATACGGTCGGCGTCGCCGTCGGTCACCAGGCCAGCGCAAGCTCCGTCCTCGATAACCGTGCGCTCGCAAGCGTCCACCCACGGTTCAACGGGGTCGGGGCAGATATCTTCTTGGTCAGACGCCTGCCCGGCGTGAATCTCGTGCACCTCAACGCCAAGCTCGCGCAGCAAGTCGGCTAGATAGCCCTGGGCTGCGCCGCCCATGGGATCGACAACCACGCGCAGGTGCGCGGCGCGGATGGCTTCGGCATCGACAAACGATGCCACCGCCTGCATATAGTCAGGAATGATATCCGCGGTGCGATATTGCCCCTCGATCCCCATTGGCTCGGGAGCCATAGTCTCTTCGAGCTCTTCGATGACATCCTGGTTGGCGGTCGAGCCGTCACCCATGCGAATCTTGAGGCACAGATAGCCCTGCGGATGATGGGACCCCGTCACCATGAGCGCGCCGCACGCTTCACCGTCATAAGCCGCCGCCCACGTAAGGGCAGGGGTCGGGACAGGTCGCGAAGCGAGCACGGCGTCTAGCCCGTGCGCTGCTAGCACGCCCGCCGCAAGCTCAGCGAACTCGCGCGCCAGGGGCCGGGTGTCGAACCCTATATATACCGTTTTGCCCGGATTGGTCTTTTGCCACAACTCGCCGACGGCATCGGCGATACGGGCAACGTTATCGGCAGTGAAGTCCTCATCGACGCGAGCGCGCCAACCGTCAGTTCCAAAATGAATTATCGCGCACACGCGCAGACACCTCACAGTGTTTGGATCATGGTACGCATGGGGTATACCCGCAACATGCACTCGGCAACCTGCCGGCACCAGCATTCACCATTTGGGCAAATGCTGCCGAGGACATGCAAGCAATAAAAAAAACCGCCCCGTATGGAGCGGTTTTGCCCTTTATATATCGAGCGCCTCGGCCATCGCTGCCGTAGTGATTGCCGTGGTTCCGCAGCAACTGCCCACCATTGCGGCACCGGCATGTCTCCATTCGATGCATGCGCGCGCGAAAGCTTCGGGGTTCTCGTGCCATACGGGGCCATCCTGAGTCTGGACCGGATCGCCTACGTTGGGACGCACCGTGACGGGAGTAGTCGCCGATGCAACCATCCTGGGCACCGCCGCGTTCGCGGCCGCAAGCGAACAGCAATTAACACCAATCGAGTTTGCGCCGTGTTTTTCGGCGTACAAAACGGCTGCCTCGATGTTGAGGCCATCGCCCAACAGGTCGCCTTTATCGTCAACGACAAAACTCACCAGAACAGGCATACCGTCGGCGGCATCTCGGGCACCGGCAAGCATGGGCTGCAAATTACGGATAGACGTCACCGTCTCGATCAGCAGACCGTCAACGCCGGCATTGAGCAAGGCGTGCGCCTGTTCGCGCGCAATGCCTCGGATTTCACGATACTCGGCAGAGTCCTCGGCAAACCACTCAATACCGATCGGGCCCATCGAGCCCAGCAGCAGCTGAGGGTGCGCCTGGCGGGCATCGTCGACGGCCCCGCGATTGACCTCCGCCACGGACGGCGCAATCTGGTCGTGCTTGAGGGCATAGCTTGATGCCTGAAAGGTGTTGGTAATGAGCACCTGCGCGCCGGCGACGACATACAAGCGATGGATACGAGAAACGGTCTGCGGCTCTGCCAGATTCCAAAACGCTGGTGGAATGTCGGCGGCATCGTACTCACTCAACAGAACACTGCCCATGGGGCCCTGCGCCAACAAGGTCTCGCTCGACAAGCGGCGCGTAAGTTCCTCGGCACCAAAGCGGTTGTAATAACTCGTATCCATATATATCCCGCTATTCCTCGACGCTGATTCCCTGCTTTTCGAGATAGGCGAGCCAGCGGCTCATCGTGTCCTCGGATAGCGCATGCTCCATCATGCAGGCCTCGGAATCGGCTCGCTCAAATTCGACACCGAGCTCCTGAACCAAAAACGTGCGGATGAGGCGATGACGGTACCAGATAGCCGTGCCAACCTCGCGGCCGCGATCGGTCAGGATTACCTTGCCGTAGTGCGATTGCTCGACAAGCTCGGATGCCTTGAGCGCCGAAACCGCTTTATTGACCGATGCCTTGGAGACGCCAAGGCGCTGCGCGATGTCGACCGATCGCACGCCGTTGGTTTCCCCCTCTTCGCTTTCAATGCGAACCATGCACTCCAAGTAGTCTTCGTTCGCCACCGTCAGATGTAGTTCGCGCGAGCTATTTGTCGTATCCATGATCTTCCGTCCCTTCTGCATTCAATGGCTGATTCTACCCCATCCAAGCGTCGCAGTATGCCGTGGCATACCGTGCTAGAGTTCTTGTTGCACACGACGACCAAGATTGGAGCGGTCTTTATGGAAAACACC
>CAJMSG010000195.1:0-3282 GCA_905216105.1 uncultured bacterium
AAGCGTGTGCCGAGGCCCTGGAGAGCCTAGACCAGATCGCGCTGGCCGAGATTGCGTTTGACGATTCGAGCGTTGATATGCAGGATGAGCCGAATATCGAGGCGCAGCCCGATGATCAGAATGCAGAAGACGGTGGTGCCGCGCCCACCGAAGACGAAGCGGGGCACGAAGAATCCGAAAGCGAGGCCGACGACCAGCCCGAATCCGACACAAGCGAGGAAACCGTCCTGCTCGACAGCTTGCCTGTCGACGACTCGCTCACCCGCGAACTCCCCGGCCTGGGCTCTGCGCCGGCCGTGGACGAGACCATCGCCATGGGCGATATTCCCCTGCCGTCTGTTCCCTCGGCGCGCGAAGCCGAAGACCGCCATCGCAAGATGACGCCCAAGCGCCGCAATCTGATGGTGGCAGGCGTTGTAGCCGTCGCGCTCGTTGCGGGGGGCGCCGGCTATGCCGCCTGGAACGGATATCAGCAAGAACAGGCTGCCGTTGTCGCCGCCAACGCACACACCATGATGTCGGTGCAGATTGGCGTGCGCGCCGCGGGGCTCAATTGCTCAACTGGCTCCAAGATTCCCGTGCAGGTGAATGGTCAGGATTCCGACGGTTCTTCCGTGAGCGAGACGCTCTATGTAGACGAACACGGTCGCGGCATTAAGCTGCTGCCCGGCGATTACACGCTCTCCATCGCCGCCTCCCCCATCGCGGCCGACGGCACTATCTATACCGTTCCGACCACCAAGGCGCAGATCACGGTGAAGGCCGACGGCCAGGATTTGCGCGACCAGGCCACTTTTAAGCTCAAGGTGCCTTCGGCCGACACGGTGACCGACGACCAGATCGATGCTGCCGCCAAGTATGCCGAGGAAGGCGGCGCGAGCTCTGCCGCTGCCGCCAAGATACTTCAGCAGGCCGCAATCACGCGCCGCGATGCCGCCGCCAACGCCGTGAGCGCAAGCGAGGCGCAGTCCGCCCGCGATGCCGACGCTCGGCACAAGGCGACGAATCTGTATCAGCTCGATATTCCGGTTGAGTGGTACGGCAAGGTCGCGACCTGGCAAAACGGCAGCACGCTGTGCATCTATCTTGCCGGCGACAGCGATACACCGATTGTGACGCTCGTCGCAGTGCGCGAGGGCGAGAGCTTTACGCCCGATGAGGGCGATACGGTTTTGGGTGCGGCCAACCTAGGCAACGGTTATACCGTCTACGCCAGCGGTCCCGTCTATCCGTACGTGGTGCCCCAGACCATCAACGGACGGACGCAGAATCCCGTGTCGACCTACCCTATGGACTCGGCCATTGAGCTTGTCGAGCTCACGACCGGCAACCGCTACACCTATAGCCAGATCAAGAACGTACTGGTCGGCAAAGACGGCAAGGCCGACGCTGCGACCAAACTCGAGACCGACTACCTCGCCCAGATTCTCCTGCCGAGCATCAAGGCCCAGGACTAGCGGACCATGACACCTGAGTCCTGGCCTCGCAAATCCATAGACGATTAGGAAAGGAGCCACTTCCATGCGGGCACAGCATGTACCACGCCGTGTTTGCATGGAATATCGGCCTGCTCATCCATGGTAACGATTACCGACTCGCCAAGATCAAACTGGGCCATCGCGGCATCGAGCGCGGCAATTTCGCGCTCGCGCGTTTTCTCGCTTGTCATATCCACACTTACCTGAATCAGGCCGTAAGCCTGCATGAGCAGTGCATCCCCAGCCACAAAGTCCACCTCATGGCTTTTATTCTTATCTTTAATCAGCAGGCGGCAAACCGAACCGGGCCGCACGGCGGGGGTCCTTCTTCTGAGCGCATTGAACACCGCGGTCTCGAGCCTCTGACCATGATCCAATGCCGATGCGGGGGAGAACGCTCCGAACATCGCAGGATCGACGGCGTAGACCTTAGACGCAGACCGCGTATTATTTGCAAGCGAACGCGTGAACTCCGGCACCGAAAACAGCAGGTAGGCGTCCTCGTAATACTCAAGTAAGTCGCTGAGCGTATTTCGACTGACGGATATCTGTCTGCTCTTGAACTCGTTGTACACTTTGTTCACTGACAGCTCTCGTCCCGAAGATGCCATGCACCGCGCCAGAAACAGCGAGGCCAAACGGGGGTTCTTGACGTCGTAACGTTCAACGACGTCCATGGCGACCGTTCGCGACGCATATTCCTGTAGCAGCTGAATCGCGTCTGCGGGCGTCTGCTCAAGTGTCGCGATGAATCCCCCTCGCTCGAGATATCCGACCAGATGGTGTCGGAGCAACGCTGCATCGCTCGAGGAGAAGGGTGCGTTCGACTCAGGAACGCTCCCCGTCTTATATCGGACGTATTCCGAAAAACTCAACGGAAAAAGCTCTCGCACAAGAGAACGGCCCCTGAACTCGCTCTTAAGTTCTGAGGACAGCATCTTAGAAGAAGATCCCGTCACGTAAACGGTCGCCTTCTCCGTATCGACCACGCGTCGCAGAAACGCACCCCATTCGGGTATTTCCTGGATCTCGTCAAAGAAAAGGTAGGCGCCCTCGCCTCGAGCAGCAGGATATAGTGCATAGAATGTATCGAGCACGTCCGCTAGTAGCGATGGCTCATACGGACGCAAGCGCTCATCCTCAAAATTGAAATATAGCATCCGGTCAAGCTCGACGCCTTGGCCCTGAAGCCGCCGTATCTCCTGATACAGGCGATACGTCTTTCCACAACGACGGGCGCCCACAATCACATATACGATGTTGTCGCGCTTTGGCTCCTGCGGGTTGCCCAGATCAAGGTCGCGCTCAAAGACCTGCGGAATCCCCTGTTGCTCAAAGTCCTTTATTTTTTGAGCCACCAAGTCGTTGAATGCCATAATTCTCCAATCTTGCTCTCCTGCTAATCAAGATTATAACGATTCTTGATTAGCAGGAGAGCAAGATTATGCGTATCTTGATTAATGGATAAGCAAGTTTTCTATTAGTGGCCCCTCCCGGAGGATATCGAGCGGCCGAGGGGGGCAGGCATGAACGCTTCTAGCCGAAAACAAAGTAGCTAAAAAAGCCCCGTCCCAAATGAGCTTGAACTGCCTCCCATTTCTTGGACATGAGAAATGGGAGGCTTTTTATGCGTGTCGACTTGAGGGTGAAGCACGACATCGTGGCCAGGAAGGCGGCGATCCGGCTCTTCGAGCGAGGGCACGGCTTCGAGTCGGCGGCGAAGGCGCTGTCGGTCCCGCGCGACACCGTGAGACAATGGCTCTACGTATACCGGTCGTTCGGAAGCGAGGTGCTGCTATCCATG
>CAJMSG010000196.1:0-3278 GCA_905216105.1 uncultured bacterium
CCCGCGGCCGCATTTGTATGTAGGGAGCAGGGGATCGATATGCTCAACGACCTCTACCATATGCTTGATCCCGTCGCGATCTCGGCGGGCCCCATCACCATTTACTGGTATGGTCTGGCCTACGTGGTCGGCGCTCTGCTCACGGCGGTTGTTATGTACCGCACGCAGCGCCGTTGGGGCTTCGACATTACGATTGATGACCTGACGAGTGTCGTGGTCGGCGCGGTCTTTGGCCTCATCATCGGCGCGCGCCTGTTTTATGTCGTCTTTTATGGCGATGGCTACTATTGGACCCACCCGTTCGAGATCTTTGCCACCAACGAGGGAGGTATGAGCTTCCATGGCGGCCTGGTGGGCGGCATCTTGGGCGGCATCATCGTGTGCCGCATGTATAAGCTCGACGCCTGGACCATCGCCGACCTTGCTGTGATCGGTGCTCCGCTGGCGCTGTGCCTGGGCCGTTGTGCCAATTTCGTCAACGGCGAGCTGTGGGGCAAGCCTACCGATCTGCCCTGGGGTGTGGTCTTTGGCGGCACCGCGGGCGATATGCCGCGCCATCCCTCCCAGCTCTATGAGGCGTTTCTTGAGGGCGTCGTGCTCTTCTGTATTTTGCAGGTGCTCAGCCGCAAAAAGCCGCTACTGCCCCAGGGTACGTTTATGGGCGTCTTTGTGATGAGCTACGGCATCGTTCGCTTTTTGATTGAGTTCGTGCGCGTGCCCGATGCCCAGCTGGGTTATCTGCTGGGCGGCGTCATCACCATGGGTCAGCTGCTGAGTTTGCCGCTCGTGATCGCCGGCCTGGCGCTCATCATCTTCGCCCGACACCGCAATCGCCCCCAGCGCATCTACCTCGACGCCTAACCACCACAAAGGGGACAGGCACCTTTGTGGTGGTTTTGCCGAGTTTGATAGGTTTCTAGAAAGGCTTTCGGACTGTGAAGGATTCCGATCTCTCCACAACGGCTGCGCGCGATGCCGCCCGCATCGTCTGGTTTAAGCGCTACCCCGCCAAGCAGACGTTCATCGCATTTTTGCTCGCGCTGTTGGCGACCACGGCGTTTTCCATCGATCCCGCTCCGGTGTCGAGCAACGCAGTCTTGGCGATTGACCCCAAAGCCTCGGGCATGCTGTACGTGTGCTACGAGGTGCTTCTCTCGTTTGCCGGCCATACCGACGCGGTCATGCTGCTTGCACTTGCCTGCCTGCTCACCTTGCCGTTTCGCTACGTGTTCTTTGGCCGTGGCGACACCTGGCGTCCATCGATCATTCTGCCGTCGCTGTTCTTCGCCATCTGCATGGTGTTCGGCCGCAGCTACGACCTTATCGACTCGGCCGAGATTGTCCTTGGCGACAAAGCCCGCATCATCTGCGCCTGGATTGGCGGCGCGGGCTGGATGCTCTTGGCGGTCGTTGCCTTCTACCTTGCCTTTGAGTGTCTAGATTGGCTGAGCTCTCGGCGCATTCCGTTTTCCGAGGCGCACTTTGGCCGCGTATGGCGCGTGACTCACGCCGTGCTCTCGGTCCATCCATTTGCCGGGCCCTTTCTGGTGCTTATGATCGCCTGGGCGCCCACGCTCGTCGCTTCGCTGCCTGGCCTTTTTATGGGAGATACGGGCGCGCAGATTCGCCAGTGGTTCAACTATCCCAACGGCACGAGCGACTACCTGCGCCTACTCAACCCCAACGTGCTGCTCAACGGGCATCATCCCGTAGTGCACACGGCCATTATCGGCTCGTGCGTTCAGCTGGGGCTTTCGCTGTTCAACAGCGCTAACGCGGGCCTCATCATCTATACCTGCGCTCAATTTGTCATCACGGCTGCCTGCATGGCCTATTCCATTTCGTCGCTGCGCAAACTGGGCGTGAGCCTGCCGGTTCGCGGTACGATCCTGCTGTTCTTTGCGTTTATGCCGATGTTCTCTAACTACGCGGCGTTGCTCACCAAAGACGTGCTCTTTGCCGACGCGTTTTTGGTGCTGCTGGTACAGACCGTCAAGCTCGTGGCATGTGGCTTGCCCCGTCGTGATGCCAATGCCGAGCGAGCGGGGGAGAAAGCCCCCGTGCTCTTTGCGCGCCACGACTGGCTGTTGCTTGCGCTGGCTGCCATGGGTTCCACGTTTTTGCGCAATGGAGGCCTGGTGTTTCCCCTGGCGGCATGCGTAATCGCGGCGGCGTTTTGCGCATGGGATGTACATGTCGCTCGTCGTGCGGCTAAGCAGACGGGCACCGCGGTCTCATGCGCCACACCGCGCTTCCGCTGGGTTGGCGTCCTCGCGGTACTCGCGCTCTGCCTTGCCTCTAATATGTACTTCACCAAGGTCTTTATGCCGGCGCACGACATCACGCCTGGTTCCAAGCGCGAAATCCTCTCGATTCCGTTCCAACAGACGGCTCGTTTCGTCCAAAAGCACGACGGCCTCAACTCGGGCGTCAACCCCACGGTAAAGGAGGACGGCACTATCGTGGAGGCACCCTGCGACGGTTTGGTGACCGATGAGGAGCGCGCCGTGATCGATCGCGTGCTCAAGTACGAGAACCTGGGCCGCCGCTACAACCCCGACAAGTCCGATGCCGTCAAGAACTGCTTTAACGAGTACGCCTCGCAGGAGGACATCGATGCCTATTTTGAGGTATGGGCCCAGATGTTTAAGAAAGATCCCGAGTGCTATATTTCGGCGCTTATCAATAACTACTATGGTTATTTTTATCCGAGCGCGCGCGATGCCTGGGTCTACAGCACGGCGCGTAGTGCCGAGATCATGGCGCGTCCCGACAACCTCAAGTACTTCGACTTCCATCCGGTTGACAGCAACGTGGTGCGCTGGTGTGACCACCTGATCAATCTGCACCGTGTGGCGGTGCAGCGCATTCCGTTTATTTCGCTCACCATGAGCTCGGCCACCTATGTGTGGATCATGATCGCCGTGGTGGTCTACCTGCTGCGTCGTCATTCATGGCGCGGACTGGCGATTTGGGTGCCGCTGCTGGGCGTGCTCGCCGTGTGCCTAATTGGTCCGTGCAACGGCTCGACCTACATGCGCTACCTGTATCCGGTCATCGCCTGCATGCCCTTCGCCATTGGCGCCACCGTCACCCGCAGCGACTTCCTCTGGTCCTAACTTGGTGCATTGGGGTCAGGTTTCTTTGCACCAAAGGGGACATCATCACGACGCCTTCATTTTGGGGTTTATCTCGCAGGCTAGTAGGTATATCATAACGACGTTTGTTTATATTGCCCGAGCATCTGCGCTGGGCTTTAGGTCGAAACCGATAGGAGA
>CAJMSG010000197.1:0-3246 GCA_905216105.1 uncultured bacterium
GCTGGGCGGGTCGCATACGCGTGCCGTTTGTATATGGATAGAAGATAGGGGAACTACATGCGCGTAGACAATCTGAGGAACATCGCCATCATCGCCCACGTCGACCACGGCAAGACGACGATGGTTGATAAGCTCCTGCGTGCCACGGACGCCTTCCGTGCCAACCAGCAGGTCGAGGACCGCGTCCTGGACTCTAACGACCAGGAGCGCGAGCGCGGCATCACGATTCTCGCCAAGAACATCTCTATCGAGTACAAGGACGTCAAGATCAACGTCATCGACACCCCGGGCCACGCCGACTTTGGCGGCGAGGTCGAGCGCGTGCTGCGTATGGCCGACGGCGCCCTGCTGCTGGTCGATGCCTTTGAGGGCCCCATGCCCCAGACCCGCTTCGTGCTGCGTCACGCTATCGACACCGGCCTCAAGATCATGATCGTCATCAACAAAATCGATCGTCCGGGCGCCAACCCCGAGAAGGCCTACAACGACTGCCTGGACCTTATGGCCGACCTGGGCGCCACCGACGACCAGCTTGAGTTCGCCATGGAGCACGTGGTCTACGCCAGCGCCATGAATGGCTTTGCCCGCCTTGACCCCAACGACGGCAACATGGACATGTATCCGCTGCTCGATATGATCATCGACGACATGCCCGCGCCCGAGGTTGACGAGAACGCCCCGCTGGCCATGCAGTGCGTGACCATCGACCACTCCAACTTCGTTGGCCGCATCGGTATCGGTCGCGTGTACTCCGGCACCATTCACCAGGGCGATCAGATCCTGGTTGTGAAGAACGACGGCTCCAGCGCCACCGCTACCGTCAAGCAGCTCTTTACCTTCGACTACCTGGGCCGCACCGAGTGCCAGGAAGTCGGCGCCGGCGATATCGCCGCCGTCGTGGGCATTGACCGCACCGATATCGGCGATGTCTACACCGACCCCGAGAACCCCGTCGAGCTCGAGCCCATCGAGATCGATCCGCCGACCCTGTCCATCGTCTTTGAGGCTTCGACCTCCCCGCTCGTCGGCCGTGACGGCGACATCGTGGGTGCCCGTCAGCTTAAGGAACGCCTGTTCAACGAGGCCGAGAACAACGTGACCATGAAGATCGAGGAGCTCGAGGACAAGAGCGGCGTCGAGGTCTCTGGCCGCGGCATTCTGCACCTGTCCGTCCTGATGGAGTCCATGCGCCGCGAGGGCTTTGAGTTCCAGGTCGGTCGTCCCCGCGTTCTGTTTAAGAAGGACGAGAACGGTAACAAGCTGGAGCCTGTCGAGCAGGCCGTCGTCGAGTGCCCGGACGAGTACTCGGGCAAGGTCGTTGAGGTCTTCGGCACCTCCGGCGGCATCATGACGAGCATGGACACCTCGGGCATCGTGACGCACCTTGAGTTTAAGATCCCGACCCGCGGCATCATGGGTCTTAAGAACCGCATTATGAACGTCACCCACGGCGAGGGCGTGTTCTACCACACCTTCCTGGAGTACGGCCCCTACGCCGGCGAGATCGGCAACCGCCAGAACGGCGCCATGATCTCCATGACCACCGAGAAGGCCGTTGCCTACGCCCTGGGTACGCTGCAGGAGCGCGGCCAGCTGTTTGTCGAGCCGGGTACCGAGTGCTACGAGGGCATGATCGTGGGCGAGCGCAGCAAGGCCGGCGACATGGTCGTCAACATCGCCCGTACCAAGAACCTGGGCAACCAGCGTTCCTCGACCTCCGACATCTCCGTCCAGCTGGTGCCGCCTCGCACCTTCTCGCTGGAGGAGGCGCTGGAGTACATCGCCGACGACGAGCTGGTGGAGATCACTCCCAAAAACATCCGCCTGCGCAAGCGTCTGCTCAACGCCACCGACCGCAAGAAGGCTGCCGTCCGCGCCGGCCAGGTCAACAAATAATCGCTGGGGCTTATAACCGCCAATAAGAAAGGGCGCCGACCGCAATGGTCGGCGCCCTTTTTGGTGCAATGGGGTCAGGTTGCTTTGCAACACCATAAATATGCCTGGCCCTTTTGTGGTGGTTGGCGGCTAGGCGGAGGGAAGGCCTGGCGTGTTGGCGGCTTGCTGGGGCTTGAGGCGGGCGTTGCGCCAGATGATTTGGATAACGTAGCCGAGCATAAAGACAAAGGCCACGCCGCTGATGAAGTCGCCGATGAGGGGAAGTCCCGTGAGGACACCTGCGGCGATACCGCCGACGGCTGCCATGGCGTAGCGGTTCTGGTTATGTCCGACCATGCGGGCGATTGCGCAGCCCGCAAAAGCGGTGGAGACCAGCGCGATGCCGATAACGCCGCACAAGAGGGTTCCGGCAAGCGACAGGCCAGCGATGGAGATAATCAGCAGTAGGACGGCGGGGACGATAGCGATCGTGCCCAGAAGACCGCTCACCCACAGGGGCGTGGGGTGCTGGTGGAGCATTCCGGCGGCGCTGGCGGTCGCTCGCGGAAAGACGAGCTCGAGCAGCAGAGCGACAAAGCAGGTCGAGAGCGCCGCGGCGACGATGCCGCTGATGACATCGTTAATGGTGGAAGTATCTTCGTTCTCGGTGCGGTCGATCTTGAGCGCGCCGACCTCGGCTCCTGCGGCGCGCTCGGGGTCTTCGGAAACATGCGCGCTCACGGTGCCGGTAATGCGGGCATTCTTGCCCAAGACGAGCTTATCGGCCCAAACCTCGACATCGCCCTCGACGGTGCCGTCGATGGTCACCGTATCGCCTGCAAGTGCTGCCGACTTGGCGGAGCCTCGTAGGGCAACTGTCTCACCCATCGCGTAAAAACAGTTGGCGGTGCTACCAGTGTTGAGCACGACATGCTGACCGGCTACCGTCACGCTGCCATCGATTGCGGTTTTGGAGATATCGATGGTGCGCGCCGCCAGGCGAACGGCGCCGCCCACAGTGCAGTCGCGAATCGACAAGCTCTCGCCTGCCGCGATAATATCGCGGCCGATGGAAGCGTCGTCTAGGTTAAGGCTTTGGCCGGCCCAGTACAGGTCGCCTTCGACGCCAGACGGATTTGAGTCAACTTCGGTTGCGAGCACGTTGCCCGCGGTGTCTGTGCCGGCGAACGACGTCGTGGGAAGCGCGGTCAGCGCAAGTGCAATCAGTGCGAATAGGAGGGCGATGCGGCCACGCGTTTTACGGCGTCGGGACGACGGTGCTAGGTTGCAAGGCATAGTGAATCCTTCGTTAGATACTCGACATGTATCTAACAGGGTACCCAACGCGCGGGCGCTCTAAAAGAACCTCTC
>CAJMSG010000198.1:0-3090 GCA_905216105.1 uncultured bacterium
GTCATCGAACTCGATCTTGTAGTCGGTCTTAAAGGGACCGCAGGCAAATCCGCCATAGGAAAACGGAAGCGAAAACAGAGCGAGCATGATGCACTCCATGGGCGAGCGCAGGTTTTCTGACAGGTGGGGACACAGGCGCAGCAGCTGTTTGGCCACATTCCCCTTGCATGCCGCAAGGTAATCTGCCAGGCGATCGGGTGTCAGCACCGGCTCGACTTCAAAGTAGCCAACGTCTGCCGGTTGGTCCTTGTCCTTTGCAAGTCTATTCGCAACAGGCGATGTATAGGGAGGCAGGTACTTCCCGCGATCGCTCAGCGAAATCTTGGAGCACAGCTCCTGGGCCAGGGCAAATGCCTGGATACAGCCGACTTCGCGCGCAACGGCTACGCAGAGGGCCTCGGGAGACAAGCTGTACACCCCCGGCTCCACCTCCAGAATCGAACCAACCGGCAGACCTACAGAACAAACGGACCAGCTTGCACCAGGCATGCGGCGACGCTGTTTCGCCGACCCCACCAGTAGACACAGGTCTTCTTGGACCTCGCCGCTCACGGCCCCGATCCGCACCAAATCGGGAAGATAGATGTCCTCGGCCGAGGGCGACGATGCGTGCAGCACGCGGCGCTCCCCCTCGGGCTCAAGGTCCCTCCAACTGATGTAACCCATTTGTCGGCGCTCGGCGCGCATCATGCGCAGCGCCGAGGCGCCAGTCAGGATTACGGAGGCCGCCAGTTGCTCGCTTGTCGGCTCGATGCGTCGCGCTATCTTCACTGCCACAAAACCACCCCTACCAAACGCGTGCGATAGCGAGACCATCGACTGCCGCGGCGCCGGCACGCTTGAGCTCCGTCGAGGCCGCTGCCATAGTCGCGCCCGTGGTAATGACATCATCGATGAGCAGCAGACGGCAGGCACGCACATCCTCGACCGTCTCGTACATGCCCCGGGCACGTTCCCGGCGCTCGACGCGACCGAGCTCGCGCTGGTCACCATGACCGTATTTGACCAGGGCGTCCAGCAACGGCACGCCCGAAAGATCGCAAAACGAGCGCGCGATTGCTTCCATATGATCGAATCCACGCCGCCGAAACGCCGCCGCAGTCGCGGGCACAAATACCACCGCGTCGACACCGGACAGCACGCCGCCGTAGCGATCGGGGGCTGCCACCTGGGCATGCAGGGCGGTGTCGTAGAGTAGCTCCGCCAGATACGGTGCCAGGCGGCGCTCGCCCGCATCCTTGTACGCCTTGATGATGCACGGCAGCGGATGTGCGTAGACGGCACACGCCAGGCAGCGATCGAGCGCCTCGGCCATTGCCGAAGACGTGCCCTCGACCGAACACTCGGTGCACAGCAAATCCCCAAACGGGGCGCCACATCGGATGCAGCTATGGCACGGATCGATGAGCGCGAATGAGGCCAGGCAATCCTGGCAAATCAGCACACCGGAACGCTCGCAGCCGGCGCATCGCGTGGGCGACAACGCCTCGAGCGCCTCGTACGTCGCGCGCTCGGCAAGCGGTAGCAATTCGTCCGCAAACGGTAGGGTGTCAGCACCCTGCAAGCGACTCAACACATTCAAATGTCTCTTCATGACACAACCCTCCCTACGCGAAGGCGAAGGGAGGGTTGTCGGTGTAGAGCCATGATACCCAGAGGCGCTGGGGTCAGGCGAGTTACATCCGCTTACGGACGTTATTCGCCGGCAGGCGGTTTCGGTGAGGACGAGGTGTGGGTCGAGCCTTCGCCACCGTCCTGGCGCGGCTTGCGGGAGCGACGGCGACGGCGGCGCTTTTGACCCTGGTCGGTCGAGCCTTCGCCATCGCGATCCTCACGCGGTTCGCGCTCGTCGCGAGAGCCGCCGCGCGAAGCCTTGGCGGCAGCTCCCCCGCCATCGCCGGGGCGACGGCGCGTGACCTTGACTTCGCCATCCGAAACCTGATCGGCCACGGAAGGAACCGAGGGCTTCTGCTGCGTGCCCGAGGAATGGCGACGGCGCGGACGTGGCGCGCGCTCCTCCTCGCCACGCGGCTTGCCAGCCTTGTCGGCAGGCGCATCGGAGGCCGAGACGCCCTTGGGAGCGGCACCGGCCTCGCGAGCAGCTGCGGCGCGGAAGGCGTCCTCGCGCTCCTCGCTCGACAGGTGACGGCGACGACGGCGCGTGGGGTTCATGCCACCGCCGCGGTTTTGCTGCTGGGGCTGCTGAGCCTCGCGCTCACGGGAAGCGTTCTTGCCCGCGGCCTCGCCATTGTCGACGGACGCTGCGCGCTTGCGGCGGCGACGACCACCGGCTGCCTCCTCGGCCTCGGGCGCCTCGGCCTTGCCGCGGCCCTTTCCGCGGCCACGACCCTCGCCCTGGCCCTGAGCAGCGCGAGCATCGGATTCGGCATCGCGGCGACGGCGCTTGGGCATCGACGTGCCGGCCAGACGATCGGCACTCGACAGGCCATCGCCCACATCGACGCCGTTCTCGCGATCGAGCTCCATGAGCGCCAGGCGCATCTCGGGCGACTCGATGCGCTCGAGCACGTCGCGCGTCACGCAGTCGGGGCGGCAGTTGCAGCCCTGCTCGGCGGCCTTCTTTTTGCAGCCCTCCGAGCACGTCATATCGGCCAGGTTGACCTTAAAGACTTTGCCGTTCTCCAGGCGCAGCACCAGCTGCTCACGCGGCGTGTCATATTCCTGGATACGCGCCTTGCCAAGCGGCGTATCGATGAGCGTCTTCTTTTTGGGCGCACGGCTCTTAAAGTCCTTGTACGCCTCGAACTCATAGCGCAGACAGCACATCAGGCGGCCGCACACGCCACTGATCTTGGACGAGTTGAGCGGCAGGTCCTGCTCTTTTGCCATGCGAATCGAGACGGGCTCAAACTGTCCGCCAAAGCGCGTGCAGCAGAGCTCCTGTCCGCACTGGGCATAGCCGCCCACCAGGCGGGTCTCGTCGCGCACGCCAATCTGGCGCATGTCGACGCGAATGTGCAGCGTCGAGGACAAGTCCTTGACGAGCTGACGAAAATCGACGCGCTCCTCGGCCGCAAAATAGAACACGGCCTTCTCGCCGCCAAACAGGTACTCGACGCCGACCGGCTT
>CAJMSG010000199.1:0-3044 GCA_905216105.1 uncultured bacterium
CATTCAGAAAATCTAAGTGCCAAAAAATAAGATTTTTTGACTCCGTGTTGTATAACCCGCCATTCGTGGGTACCATTCAACGCGTACGCAAACAAAAAGGGTTAATTCGCGCGGCATAACCGCGCGGCCCAAAAAGGAGGAAACAAGCATGTCGTCTTTGAAGCCGCTTGCAGATCGTGTTCTGGTCAAGCCCGACGAGGCCGAGCAGAAGACCGCTTCTGGTCTGTATATCGCCAGCAACGCCCAGGAGAAGCCGCAGCGCGGCACCATCGTTGCCGTTGGCGCCGGCAAGGTCAACGACAAGGGTGAGCGCATCCCCATGGACGTCAAGGTCGGTGACGTTGTCATCTATGGTAAGTTCGGTGGCAACGAGGTCAAGGTCGACGGCGAGAAGTATCTGCTGATGCGCGCCGACGACATCTACGCTGTCGTCGAGGCCTAGTCTCGTCAGAATCTCTGATTCGTCTTTGAACGCGCCCACCGCATAGGACTCGGAAGCGGCGACGCGAGTCACATTTCTTTTGGAGGATTACCTACCATGGCAAAGAACATTACGTTCAACACCGATGCCCGCGCTAAGCTTGCCAAGGGCGTCAACACTCTGGCCGACGCCGTTACCGTCACCATGGGCCCCAAGGGCCGCTACGTTGCGCTGCAGCGCACGTTCGGTGCTCCGACCATCACCAACGACGGCGTTTCTGTCGCCAAGGAGATCGAGCTCGAGGACAACATCGAGAACATGGGCGCTCAGCTGGTGAAGGAGGTCGCCACCAAGACCAACGACACCGTGGGTGACGGCACCACCACCGCAACCCTGCTCGCTCAAGCCATCGTCAACGACGGTCTGCGCAACGTCGCCGCTGGCGCCAACCCGCTGGCCATCCGTCGCGGCATCGACAAGGCCGTCAACGCCGCCGTCGCCGAGATGAAGAAGCAGGCCAAGCCGGTCGAGACCAAGGAGCAGATTGCTTCCGTCGGTACCATCTCCGCCGGTGACCCCGAGGTCGGCGAGAAGATCGCCGAGGCCATGGAGGTCGTGGGCAAGGATGGCGTCATCACCGTCGAGGATTCCCAGACGTTCGACATCACCATCGACACCGTCGAGGGCATGCAGTTCGACAAGGGCTATGTCTCCGCTTACTTCGTCACGGATAACGACCGCATGGAGGCCGTGATGAAGGATCCGTACATCCTCATCACCGACCAGAAGATCTCCAGCGTCCAGGACATCATGCCTGTTCTTGAGGCTGTCCAGCGCGCTGGCCGTGGCCTGCTCATCATCGCTGAGGACATCGATGGCGAGGCTCTGCCGACCCTCGTCCTCAACAAGATCCGTGGCGCCCTCAACGTCTGCGCCGTCAAGGCCCCGGGCTACGGCGATCGCCGCAAGCGCATCCTGGAGGACATCGCCGTCCTCACCGGTGGCCAGGCTGCTCTGGACGAGCTGGGCGTGAAGGTCGCTGACATCACCGCTGATATGCTCGGTACCGCTAAGTCCGTCACCATCTCCAAGGACAACACCGTCGTCGTCGGCGGCGCTGGCTCCAAGGAGGCCATCGACGCCCGCATCGCTCAGATCAAGGGCGAGATGGAGAACACCACCTCTGACTTCGACCGTGAGAAGCTCCAGGAGCGCCTGGCCAAGCTCTCCGGTGGCGTTGCCGTCATCAAGGTCGGCGCTGCTACCGAGTCCGAGCTCAAGGAGATCAAGCACCGCGTCGAGGATGCCCTGCAGGCTACCCGCGCTGCTGTCGAGGAGGGCATCGTCGCCGGCGGTGGCGTCGCCTTCATGGACGCTGCTCCTGCGCTCGATGCTGTCGAGATCGACGACCCCGAGGAGAAGATTGGCGTCGATATCGTCAAGAAGGCTCTGACCGCTCCGGTCGCCACCATCGCCAAGAACGCTGGCTTTGAGGGCGCTGTCGTGGTCGACAAGGTTGCCGAGCTGCCCGCCGGCCAGGGTCTCAACTCTGCCAACGGCGAGTGGGGCGACATGATCGAGATGGGCGTCCTCGACCCCGTCAAGGTCAGCCGCGTCACCCTGCAGAACGCTGCTTCTGTCGCCAGCCTGATTCTCATCACCGAGGCTACCGTCTCCGATGTGCCCAAGAACACTCAGCTTGAGGACGCTATCGCTGCTGCTACCGCTGGTCAGCAGGGCGGCGGTATGTACTAAGGCCGACAAGGTCTAGAACTCCCACCGGGAATCCGCAGGGCGTGACGGGGTTTCTCCCCAGAACGTCCTCGGACATGCAAAGAGGCTCCGCATCGCGCTTCGCGCTGCGGAGCCTCTTTGCGTCCTGCGGAATGTTCCGGAGAGAAACCCCCGTCACGCCCCCGGATCCCCTACGTTTACGGCCTTGAGGTCGGCGTGGGCGGAGATCGTGGCTGATGGGGATACGTGTCCCGGTCGCTGTTTCGCGGCTTTGCCGCGAAAGGCGCGTTACTTTGGGATGGGTGGGGAATGTGGTTGTTGCGGCAACTGGTCCCCGCCATAAATTACCCTTGGCATACTTGCGCGAAAACCTGCCCGTGCTACACTTGCAATTGCTGTTTCAGGGCGGGGTGAAATTCCCCACTGGCGGTAAATCGGGCGGTGTCAAAGGGATGCCGTGGCGCAGGCGAGATGCCTGCGACCGAGCCGATGAGTCCGCGACCCGTGCGTGTGTTGGTTCGCATGCCGGCTGAACTGGTGAGATCCCAGTACCAACGGTTAGAGTCCGGATGAAAGAGGCAGGTGATCTTATGTCTGAACAGTCGCAGCATATCCATTTTGAGAACACGAATAGGTGGAGCACCAAACAGCTCGTTACTATGGCGTTGATGTGCGCCTTGGGTGCCCTGTTTATGTATGTGCAGCTGCCCATCCTCCCCTCGGCGCCGTTTTTGACGTATGACCCGTCGCTGGTGCCGGCGATGGTGTGTGGGTTTGCATATGGTCCTGGTGCCGGCACCGCTGTTGCCGCTATGGCGATCGTTATCCATGCGCTTACCACGGGCGACTGGGTCGGTGCGCTTATGAACTTGGTTGCCACGCTGGGCTA
>CAJMSG010000200.1:0-3018 GCA_905216105.1 uncultured bacterium
TCGCTTGCCACGCTCAAGCCCTCCGGCATCCGCCGAATCAACGCGCTCGCTGCTCAGCATCCGGGATGCATTGCGCTTGCGCTCGGCGAGCCCGATTTTCCCACGCCCGATGTGATTAGTGCCGAGGTGACTGCATCGCTGGACCGCGGCGACACGCACTATCCGCCTAACAACGGCCGTCCCGCCCTGCGCGAGGCGCTGTCTGCCTACATGGGGGACGCGGGCCTTACGTTTGCGGCCGACGAGGTCATTCTGACCGACGGTGCGACCGAGGCCCTGTCGGCAACATTCATGGCTATGCTCAACCCCGGCGACGAGGTCATCATCCCTACGCCGGCTTTTGGCCTGTACGAGAGCATCGTCGTGGCCAACCACGCCAAAGCGGTCTATTTGGATACGGAGCCTACGCAATTCCAGATCGATGAGGAGGCGCTTCGTGCCTGCATGACGCCGGCGACCAAGGCCATCGTCATCTGCTCGCCCAACAATCCCACAGGTTGCATCCTCGACACGGCATCGCTCGACGCCGTGGCGCGCGTGGCAGAGCAGGCGGGCATATACGTAGTCTGCGACGACGTATACAACCGTCTGGTCTATGTGAATGGCTACGAGCGCTTTGCCCAGCGCCACCCGGAGCTGCGCGACCAGACGGTGGTCATCGAGAGCTTCTCCAAGCCCTGGGCCATGACCGGCTGGCGCCTGGGCTGGCTCGTAGCCGCAGCCCCCGTCATCGCCGAGATCGCAAAGGCCCACCAGTACTTAGTATCGAGCGCCGTTTCATTTGAGATGGACGCTGCAGCCCGAGCCCTCACCGTCGACCCAACTCCCATGCTCGAAGTCTACCGAGCCCGTCGCGAACGCGTACTCGCAGCCTTAGACGCCATGGGCCTCGACGTAGTGGAACCGGCAGGCGCCTTCTACGCCTTCCCCAGCATCAAACAATTCGGCCTAACAAGCGAAGACTTCTGCATCAAAGCTATCAAAGAGGCAAACGTAGCCCTAGTCCCCGGAAACTGCTTCGGAACCGAAGGCCACATCCGCCTCAGCTACTGCGTCTCCGACGAAAACCTGGACGAAGGCCTCCGCCGCCTATCCACCTTCCTCTCAACCCTGTAGCCCAAAGGGATAGAAACATCAGCCCACCGACCCAAGCATTATGAGTGGGGCGCGCCGACCAACGGACACGAGGATTCGCAGCAAAGGTAACGTAGCTCCGGCCGGGAGGGGCAGGGCGAGTTTTCCGTAGATTCCGCACGAGCCGAAGGCCACTTAATGTGGCCTTCGTGCGAGCCCAGGACCTGACCGAGCGGAAAACTCGCCCTGCCCCTCCCGGCCGGAGCGTATGCAGGGTTTGTGTGCGAATCCTCGCGCCCGTTGACCGACGCCGGGGTCCCCGCCATAATACTTTCGGTTCACGCACGAATCCGCTGCCAGAGACAGCCGGTGCAAACGGGCATCGCCCGCGAGCTTAATGGGACTTCCCGCCAGCCGAGGTGGTCGAGTAGATATGTCTTCTCGCCCCCGTCGCTCATGCAGCGCGGGGGCTTTCTTTTTGGACATGCCCCCGTCACGTCCTTGTGGCGGACCGTGCCCGGAAAGAATTCGAGGAGGTGTAATTCATGCCCCAGCAGTACAAAATCGACAAGGTTGCAGAGATCGAGTCCCGTATCGCCGAGAACGCCGGTCTGTTCGTCGTCAACTACAACGGTCTGACGGTTAAGCAGGCTCAGGAGCTGCGTCATCAGCTTCGCGAGTGCGGCGCCGAGATGAAGGTCTACAAGAACAACCTGGTCAAGATCGCTCTCAAGAACCAGGAGCAGCCCGAGCTCGACGAGATCCTCGCCGGCCCCGTCGCTTATGTGTTCTACGAGTCCGAGCCGGTCGAGGCCGCTAAGGCCCTTAAGGACTTCTCCGCTCAGTCCAAGGGCGTCCTTGAGATCAAGGGCGGTATCTCCGACGGCAAGGCCGTTTCCGCTGATGACGTTAAGGCTATCGCCGAGCTGCCCACCAAGGATCAGCTTCTCGGCCAGATCGCCGGTCTCATCTCCGGTTTCGCTCGCGACATCGCTGTCTGCGTCAACGGCGTTTCCTCTGGTCTCGCTCGTTCGATCCAGCAGGTCTCCGAGCAGAAGGCAGCTTAGTCGCTGTTTTCACCCGCGGCGGCAACGCCGCACCCCTGGCGCATTCGCGCCGTGTTTTAACTGATCTCCGTGCATCCGCACGGAAACCGAAAGGACTTAGAAATGGCTAAGCTTACCACCGATGAGATCATCGATGCTCTTAAGGAAATGACCCTTCTCGAGGCTTCCGAGCTCGTCAAGGCTATCGAGGACACCTTCGGCGTTTCCGCCGCCGCTCCTGCCGCTGTTGTCGCCGCTCCCGCTGCTGGCGCTGCTGAGGCCGAGGAGAAGACCGAGTTTGACGTCGTGCTCGAGGGCTTCGGCGACAACAAGATCCAGGTCATCAAGGCCGTCCGTGAGCTCACCAACCTTGGCCTGAAGGAGGCCAAGGAGGTCGTCGAGGGCGCTCCCAAGGCTGTTCTCGAGGGTGCCAAGAAGGAGGACGCCGAGGCTGCCAAGGAGAAGCTCGAGGCTGCTGGCGCTGCTGTCACCCTCAAGTAATCAGGCTTTCTCGCCAGATTTCTTTGCAGACGGGGTTCGCATTGCGAGCCCCGTCTTTTTTGTTTTTCGGTCCCTCGGCATCGGTTGCTCAAACTGCCATGTTCTGTGATTTGCGTCGTATCGGGTGCCCTGCCGTTGGGCAATAAAATTGCACCATTCGAGCAATAATTTGCGTTGACCTGCTGAAGAATTGTCTCTGCCTTGTAGCGACATATAGTTCCAGCGGTAAGATGCTTGGGTATCGCAATTTGGTCTGCGGCTGTGTGCCGCACGCATGGGGCGCTTTTGCGCCTGCGAAAGGATCTTTGAATAACATGAAGGCAATCATCCCCGCCGCCGGTCTTGGCACGCGTTTTCTGCCTGGCACCAAGTGCACGCCCAAAGAGATGCTGCCGGT
>CAJMSG010000201.1:0-3004 GCA_905216105.1 uncultured bacterium
TCCTTGATCATCTGCTCGTCTTCTTGCGAGGCGGCGATGGAGTTGACGCCAAAGCTCACGATCTCGACGCCGCGCAGGTCACGCCAGTCGGCAGAGAGGACCTCGTTGAGCGCGCGAGCGAGCTCGGTGGTGTGACCGGGAATGGCGCTGTAGCGGATGCCCATCTCCGAGATCTTGGCAAAGGCGGGCTGCAGGGCGGTGAGCAACTCGGACTTAAGCTGGCTGTCGATCTTGTCGCGCGTGTAGCTATCGGTCACGTTGCCGCACACGTTGGTGTAGAACAGCAGCGGGTTGGTGATGCGGTACGAATATTCGCCGTTGCAGCGAACGGAGATGTCGACGTCCAGGCCAATGTTGTTATCGACCACGCGGAAGGGCACAGGCGAGGCGGTGCCGTACTTGTTGCCGATGATCTCCTTGGTGTTGATGAAGTAGACGCGCTGGTCTTTGCCCGCGTCGCCGCCAAAGGTAAAGCGGCTGCCGATATTGGCGAAGGTTTCCTTGATGGAATCGCCCAGGTTGCCGCTGAAGACGCTCGGCTCGCTGCCGGTGTCGAAGACGAACTCGCCAGGCTCCAGCGCGACCTCGATGATCTTGCCGTTTTGCACCACGAGCATGCCCTGGCCGTCGTTGACGGCGATGATCGAGCCGTTGGAGATAACGTTGTCCTCGCCGCGCGTGTTGGAGCTGCGACCGCCGGTGCGCTTGCTGCCCTTGCAGGCTAAGACGTCAGCGGGCATCGATTCGCAATAGATAAATTCTTTCCACTGGTCGGCCATGACGCCGCCGGCAGCTCCCAATCCAGCTCTCAAGAGTCCCATGGTGATCTTCCTTTCTCGTCAAAGGCCGGGTGGTATTGGTCAGAATGGCTAATCGTCCTTGTTGTCCTTCATGACGACGGTGGTCTCGGTGTGGCTGAAGGTGTCGTGCTTCTCGGTCAGGTCGAGCTCGCCGCAGTAGCAATCGGCGTGGGTGGCCTCGTTGGCCGTCTTGAGCTGACCCACCAGCAGCACATCTGCGATGACCACGATGATCAACGGCGCGACGATGCTGATGAGGATCCCCTCGACATCAAAGGTGAGGTAGTCCGGATCGAAGGCATTCCCACCCATAAAGAGAATCTGGGAGAGGACAAACCCGATCACAAAGAACAGCACCGAGGCGATGGCGAGCTTGGGCTTGGAGCAGGGGAGCTCGCCGACCATGCGACCGGTCTGGCCGTTCATGGCAAACAGATAACTCTTGCCGTTCCACGAGGTGGAAAGCATCCACACGGGGAACAGGGCGTAGTCGCTGTCTTCCCAGGTGTAGTCGAGCTGCTTGCTTTCGACCGTGGCGTCGTCATATTCGTCGACGACGGTCTCGCGCAGGGCCGAGATCGTGCTCTCCTCCATGCGGCGCTCGGCGCGCGCCTTGCAGGTCTCGCAGTCCTCGTCGTAGCGGTTGGCGATGTAGCCGGGCATATAGGCAACCGAGAACGGGCGCAGCGCATCGTAGTCAAACGGCTCGATGGCGTCCATATGGCCGTCGGGCATCTTGGACGATCCGTCGACGGGCACGCGCTCAAACGAGATATTGCCCTTGCGGTAGGCATCGTAGTGGTCGGTGGTCGTGACGGTGCGGTCGGATTCCTCGGTTACGGTCTCGTTGGTCGCATCAAAGCACACCTCGCCGTCCACGCGGGCGCCGTAAAGCCAAAACGGCACGTAAACGCCTTGGACTTCGTCGATATGGTTGCCGGTGACAAAGCTCTTGGGCAGTAGGATCTTGCCCTTATAGTGCTCCTTGAGTGCGGCCATAACGTCATCGCGCCCGAGCTTAAATGGGATCACCAGGTCTGGTGAGAAGTCGCCCGAGAGCTGGCCGGGTGCCACGGCGGGGTTGCCGCAGTACGGACAGGTGGTGACGGCGACGGTGCCGTCCGAGACCAGCTCGGCGCCGCACGACGAGCAGATGTAACCGGCGTTTTGGGCCAGCTCCTGCACGGCATCGTCGATAGCAGGCTTGGGAGCTGCGGCTGCCGCATCGGCTTTGGCATCTGCCTTGTCCTGGCGCTCGCGATAGAGGGCCTCGACTTCTTCGACTTCAAAGCGTGAGTCGCAGTAGTCGCAGACGAGCTTTTGCTCGGCGCTGGCAAAATGCAGCGGGCCGCCACACGCGGGGCACTGATAGTTAACGCTCTCGAAGGCCATGATCGGTCCTTTCCGTGCCGGAGGCTATGCGCCGATGGCGCCACCACAGTATTCGCAGCGCCCACTGGCATCGGGAATGGTGGTTGCACCGCAGAAGGGGCAGGTGACCGCGGTCTTGGGGGCCTTGGCGGCCACGACGCTGTCGCGCGTCTCCTGGCGCAGCTGCACCAGCGCGTCGCGGACCTCGGTTGCCTGGCGCTTGGCCTCGCGGTATTCGATGGAACCGCGCTGATCGATGGTGGAGTCGTTCACGCGCAGGTTGATCTCGGTAAAGTACGGCGTGTTGACGTGGATGGTCAGATTAAAGTCGTAATCCAGGTCGTAGCGCGGCGGATTGTAGCTCTCGCGCTCGCCGTCCTTGGTCTCGCGGTAAATCTCGGTGCGATGCTCGTCGATATCCATATCGCAGCCGAGTACCTGCGAGAACTCGATGATGTCGGGGTTGGCGTCGCGCCAGCGGCTCTGCGAGGTAATGATCAGCAGGCCCGCGTCTTCGTCGAGCATGATGTTGGTGCGCCCGGCAGAGAGCGTGCGCGTGGGGTTGAACGAGGCCAGGCGCTCGGCGTTGGCCTCGCGGTAGGCGAGCTGCTCACGGATATCGTCCGCGGTGCTGGAGCGATAGCCGCCAAAGAAGGGGGAGAGCTTGCCGACGCACTCTTTGCACAGGTAGCCTTCGTTGATCTTAGTCTTGCCGAGAAGTCCCAGCTCGGTACCGCAAATCGCGCACTCTTTCTTCTCGAACATCTTGTCAAAGAAGCCCATGGCTGCCTCCCATCAACTGGTAGCGTGTGTCACTTTTGATGATGGGGGAG
>CAJMSG010000202.1:0-3002 GCA_905216105.1 uncultured bacterium
CCGCGCGCCATCGACCTTGCTACCAAAAACCGCGATGCGCTTGGCCTCACGTCCGACGAGGTCGCCTTCAGCCTCACGAACCTGGTGAGCTCCATTCCCCACGACGAGTGGGGCACCTTTGACGTACTCGTCTCCAACCCGCCCTACATTCCCACCGATGTCATGCGCTCGCTGCCGCACGAGGTCAAGGACTTTGAGCCCGATCTGGCGCTCGAGGGCGGTGCCGACGGCCTCGATATCTTCCGCCGCCTGCTCAACGCGGCACCCTACATGCTGCGCGCCGGCGGACTCTTTGCCTGCGAACTTTACGAGGGCGCGCTCGACGCTGCGGCCGAGCTCTGTCGCCAGGCAGGCCTTTCGGACGTGCGCATCGTCCACGACCTCACCGATCGCCCCCGCATCGTCCGAGCCATCGTCACCGAGCCCAAGCAGCGTATTTAAGCTGAACTAATATACATTTGCTCAAGTTTGCTCTTGCAATATACCGTAAAACTTCTATTATAGAAGGAGAAAGGTATGTCAAATCAGCTGCATCGGTACCGTATCGTGCTTGATTACATTGAACCTTGGCTTGATGAGCAGGATGAAGCTACGCTGAAGCAGATTTATGCAGACCTTTTGGTGCTCGAGAAGGAAGGTCCCAGCCTTGGTCGTCCACTGGTTGACCGTGTCAAGGGCTCGAAGCTTCATCATTTAAAGGAGCTGAGAGTGACTTCATGTGGTGGGCAGGTGATCCGCATCCTCTTCGCCTTTGACCCCAAGCGCCAGGCGGTATTGCTATTGGCGGGTGATAAGTCGCGAGCGGGATCGTCAAGGGCAAAATGGAACGGCTGGTATGCGATCAACATTCCAAAGGCCGAGCAAATATACCGTCGCCACGTAAGGAGGCTCGATCGAGATGGAACTGCATGAGTATATGGAATCTCGCGGGATAACACGCGACTCCATTACCGCCGAGCAGGAGAGGACTCGCGATCGTATCGAAGCCTATAAGCTTGCTCAGATTCGCAGGCTAAAAGATCTAACACAGGCGTCGGTCGCCCAATCGATGGGCGTTTCTCAAAAACGCGTATCCGAGCTCGAGCGTGGGGAATTGGGTTCGATGAGGCTTGACACGCTGAGCAGGTACGCAGAGAGCCTCGGCGGAAAACTGGTTGCAAGCATCGAGTTTCCCGATCGTACCGTTACGCTTGCGCGCTAAAAATCTTCAATTAACCCCCTCACTTTCACCGACTACTAGAGCCGCTCACCAAACCAACATGCGCTCTGGGCAAATAGGTTGAACGTTTCGTGCGAGAATGCCCCACAGTAAACAAACTTGCACCAGAGCGTAAGGGGCTGGCATACACATGCAGACGGTCTATCGGGTATACGAGGGAGCGCGCGAGCCGCATCGGCTTGCCGTCGAGCGCACGGCCGAGGTGCTCGGTCGCGGCGGCCTGGCGCTGATCCCGACCGAGACGGTCTACGGTGTCGCCGTGGCGGTCAACGCCTTCTCGGATGCCGTTCCGCAAGATACAAGTGAATCTCTGCCGTGGCCGCGCGACCCGCAGGCCACCGTCAACGGTGCCGCGGTCCCCGCGCTCGGTACCGGTTATCGCCGTATCTTTACCCTCAAACAGCGCGAACTCACGCAAACCGTCGCCTGGCTGGTCGATGATGCCAAGGCCCTTGACCGCTACGGCGTGGATATCCCAAACGAGGCCCGTGTGCTCGCCCGAAGATGTTGGCCGGGTGCGTTGACCATCGTGGTCAAGGCAGCCCCCTGCGTGCCGACCTTTATGCGCGCCGCCGATGACA
The DNA here is from genome assembly GCA_905216105.1 of uncultured bacterium. GTDB lineage: Bacteria > Actinomycetota > Coriobacteriia > Coriobacteriales > Coriobacteriaceae > Collinsella. The sequence continues at coordinate 1,801 of CAJMSG010000202.1, forward strand.
CGGTGGCTCTTCGCGCGTCGGCCTCGCCTGTGGTGCAGGCGCTCATCCGCGCCTGCGGCAGTCCCCTTGCCTGCACGAGCGCCAACACGCACGGCGCGCCCTCGCCGGCAAGCTTTGCCGCCGTCGAGGGTCGCATCCTGGAGGGGGTTGATGTTGCCGTCGACGCCGGTGAGACCCCGTGTCGCGACGCCTCGACCATCGTGTCGTTTCAGCACGGCGGGCTCCAGATCCTGCGCCAAGGCGCACTTCCCGCATCAGAGATCGAACGGGTCCTGTCCGACCCGATGCAATAGAAAGGTGTAAGCGATGTCGTTGAATCTGGGTAGCCTGGGCATGGAAGATGCCTCGTTTAACTTTGGCGGTTCCTACATTATGGCACTCGACTGCGGCACCACCTCGGTACTTGCGACCATCGTCGACGAGTACGGATGCATCGTCGCGCAGGCACGTCGCAGCGTCAAAACCAGCTTCCCGCGTCCCGGTTGGGTAGAGCAAGACCCCATGGCGGTGCTTGCCAGCCAGATCGCCGTCATGATGGAAGTCCAGTTTAAGAGCGGTATCCACTCCGACCGCATTGCCGCCATCGGCATCTCCAACCAGCGCGAGACCACGGTGGTCTGGGACCGCGTGAGCGGTCAGCCGATCTATAACGCCATCGTATGGCAGTGCCGCCGTACCGCGTCGGTAATCGAGGCGTTGGTTGAACAGGGTTGCGAGGAGTTGGTGCGCTCCCGCACGGGACTCACGCTCGACCCGTATTTCTCGGCCTCCAAGGTGCAGTGGATTCTCGACAACGTCGACGGCGCACGCGAGAGCGCGGCGGCGGGCGACCTCATGTTTGGCACCATCGACACCTGGCTCATCTACAACCTCACTGGCGGCCAGGTCTTTGCCACCGACTACACCAATGCCAGCCGCACGGCACTCTTTAATATCCATACGCTCGATTGGGACGACGACCTGCTGGCGCTCTTTGACGTTCCACGTTCCATGATGCCCGAGGTTCGCTGGAGCTCGGGCGACTACGGCCGCGTCGCGAGCGACATCATGACCAACATGCCGCCCATCATGGGCGTGGCGGGCGACCAGCAGGCGTCGCTGTTCGGCCACTGCTGTTTCCGTCCCGGCCAGACCAAAAACACCTATGGCACGGGTTGCTTTATGCTCATGAACACCGGCGACGAGATCGTCGAATCCAAGAA
>CAJMSG010000203.1:0-2981 GCA_905216105.1 uncultured bacterium
GTGTGCAATAATACTCGCACTGTGCAATAGCGCACAGGCTGAGTAACAAGGAGGACGCTTGTCCCAGCTCGAGAAATGCGATCGCCGGTCTCTTCGCTCGCAGCGTGCCCTTCGCCAGGCACTTGCCAGCGAGCTTGCCGAAAGCGGCGACCTTTCGCGCATTAACGTCGCGTCGCTCACCGAGCGCGCCGGTCTTACACGCCGCACGTTCTATTCGCACTACCGCGATATCCCCGACTTTATCAGCCAGATCGAGGACGGCCTGCTTGCCGAGATTCGTGAGCGGGTGGAGCTTATCACTGCAGCTCAATTACCCGATCTTTACCGTAACATTGACGAGCTCGAGCCGGCGCCCGGTTCGGTTGAGCTGCTGCGTTATCTTGCGGCCAATCGCGACCTTATCGGGGCCCTGCTGGGCCCGGGCGGCGATCCCGCCTTTATTAAAAAGATCATCGATACCGCACGCGAGGCCGTGGTGCCGCGTGCACAGACGGGCATTTTGGGCTTGGCGCTGGGCACCTTCTTTGACTACTACGTCACCTATGTCGTGAGTGCCGAGGTCGGCATGATCCAACGTTGGTTTGAGCGTGACCTTTCCGAATCGCCCGAGACCATGGCGCGCATCATGACGGTTATCGCCTTTGTGCGCCCTGGTGACCTGTATGGCCAACCCATCGATATCAACGTGCCGGAATACGGCATGAAGCTATTGAACTTGCAGCTCGAGGACGCGGTCGACACCGCCGCAACCGTCGAGTCCAACAACTAAGAGGAGAGACAATGAGCAAACTCGTCGAGGGCATCAAGGACCGCATGGTCGCTGCCGCACGCGAGGCCGCGCCCGCCGTGGTGGACGCCGCGCAGAAGGCCGCGACTGCCGCTGCCGAGAAGGTCGCCGAGGCAGTTGCCGATGCCAAGAACGCGGCAGGGGAGACGTCCATCGCCAGTGAGCCCGCCACCGCCGCTGAGCCCGTAGCCGCCGCCCATGCCCCCGAAGGCGCGATCTTCAACCCCGAGAACGCTCGTGGCAACCTGCACCTGGGCATCGACGTGGGCTCCACCACCGTTAAGCTCGCTGTGCTCAACGACGACAACCAGATCGTCTATGCCAAGTACCAGCGCCACCACACCGACGTCCGTGCCTGCGCCCGCGACCTGTTCGAGGGCGCTGCGACCGTGCTGCCGGCTGCCCAAATGACCTGCGCCATCACCGGTTCGGGCGGTCTGCTGCTGTCCCAGTGGCTCGATCTGGAGTTTGTCCAGGAGGTCATCGCCAGCAAGCGTGCCGTCGAGACCCTCATCCCGGCCACCGATGTCGCCATCGAGCTGGGCGGCGAAGACGCCAAGATCATCTACTTCGATAACGGCATCGAGCAGCGCATGAACGGTACCTGCGCCGGCGGTACGGGCGCGTTCATCGATCAGATGGCAACCCTGCTGCACACCGACGCCAGTGGCCTCAACGAGCTCGCGGCCAACGCCACCACCATCTATCCCATTGCCAGCCGCTGCGGCGTTTTTGCCAAGACCGACGTGCAGCCGCTACTCAACGAAGGCGCCCGCCCCGAGGACGTGGCGGCCTCCATCTTCCAAGCCGTCGTAACCCAGACTATCTCGGGCCTGGCGTGCGGCCGCCCCATCCGCGGCAACGTCGCCTTCCTGGGCGGCCCGCTGCAGTATCTTTCCGAGCTGCGCCACCGCTTCTACCTCACGCTCAACCTGGACGAGGAGCACCGCATTGTGCCCCAAAACGCCCATCTGTTTGTGGCAAGCGGCGCCGCCATGGCGCACGAGTCCAACAAGCTCAGCACGTTCCCGCAGCTCATCGAGGCCATCGATGCCCTGGGTGACACGCAGGGTGCCGAGGTCGAGCGCCTGGATCCGCTCTTTGCCACCGATGAGGACTTTGCTGAGTTCAAGAACCGCCACGACACCGAGGTCGTCCCCAAGGGCAAGCTCGACGGCTACACCGGACGCGTGTTCATTGGCATCGACGCCGGCTCCACCACCATGAAGGCCGCGCTCGTGGGCGAGGACGGTCAGCTGCTGCACACCTGGTACGGCAACAACAACGGCGACATCCTGGGCACGGCCAAGGTCATCATGGCCGATTTCTACAATCACATCCCTGCCGGCTGCACCATCGGCCACGTGACCACCACGGGCTACGGTGAGGCGCTTCTCATCGAGGCCCTCAAGGCCGATTCCGGCGAGATCGAGACCGTTGCGCACCTGCGCGGCGCCAAGGCGTTCCTGCCGGGTGTCGAGTTCATCCTCGACATCGGCGGCCAGGACATGAAGTGCCTGCGCGTCAAGGACGGCGTGATCGAGCACATCATGCTCAACGAGGCCTGCTCGTCGGGTTGCGGTAGCTTTATCGAGAGCTTCGCCGTGTCTATGAACATGGACGTGCGCGCGTTCGCCAACGCTGCGATCCATGCCAAGGCCCCGGTCGACCTGGGCAGCCGCTGCACGGTCTTTATGAACTCGCGCGTCAAGCAGGCGCAAAAGGAAGGCGCCACGGTGGGCGACATCGCGGCCGGCCTGTCCTATTCCGTCATCAAGAATGCCCTGTTCAAGGTCATTAAGCTGCGCGATCCCAAGGAGATCGGCAGCCAGGTGATCGTTCAGGGCGGCACCTTTATGTCCGACGCCACGCTGCGCGCGTTTGAGCAGCTCACCGGCGTTCATGCCGTGCGTCCCGACATCGCCGGCTGCATGGGCGCCTACGGTGCGGCCCTGCTCGCCCGCGATCGCGCCGGCGCCGACGGCACCTCGACCATTCTTTCTGCCGAGGACATCGCGCACCTTACCGTGACGCAAAAGCATGTCCGCTGCGGTCGCTGCTCCAACAACTGCCAGCTTACCGTCAACGACTTTGGCGGCGGCAGGCGCTTCATTACCGGCAACCGCTGCGAGAAGGGCGCCGGCCACAAAAAGCAGAAGACCGAGGCCCCCAACCTCTTCAAAAAGAAAAACGA
>CAJMSG010000204.1:0-2946 GCA_905216105.1 uncultured bacterium
GCCGCTTGCTTGCCTGATGCCGTGTGAGCGGCTATCATACCCACCGTCGTCTCAAGACCGGGGCGTCCGAGCAGTTCGGGTCCGATATCCTGCTCGTTAAACCTAAAACCAAAGGAGTACATAATGATCAAGAAGGTCATGGAGGACTACAAGGTCCTGTTGCGGAGCATTCCCGCGGCAACGGTTTCGCTGTTTTTCGTGAGCGTCATCATGATGAACCTGCTGGCCAACAAAGAGCTTATCAGCCTGCCGTATCTGGCACTCGATTGCGGCTTTGTGGTGAGCTGGGTCTCGTTTTTGTGCCAGGACATGATTTGCAAGCGCTTTGGCGCCAAGGCATCTATCAAAATCTCTATCCTCGCACTGCTGGTCAACCTGGCCGTGAGCCTGTGCTTTTGGGCATGCTCGCTCACGCCCGGCATGTGGGGCGCCTACTACGACACGGGCATGATCGAGGTCAACACCGCCCTTAACGCCACCATCGGCGGCACCTGGTACGTGGTGCTGGGCTCTTCGCTGGCAATGCTCGTTTCTGCCGTGGTTAACTCCACGCTCAACCAGTCGCTCGGCCGCATGCTCAAGAAGAATAACTTTGCGAGCTTTGCCTTCCGTTCCTATGTGTCCACGGGTGTTGGCCAGTTTATCGACAACCTGGTCTTCGCCATCGTGGTGAGCCACACGTTCTTTGGTTGGACCTGGGTGCAGGTCCTCATGTGCTCGCTGACCGGCGCTGTTGCCGAGCTGCTGTGCGAGGTCTTCCTGAGCCCCGTGGGCTACAAGGTCGTGCGCGGCTGGGAGCGCGAGAATGTGGGCTCCGAGTACCTCGAGCGCCACGCAACCGCCTAAGGAGCAAGTATGCGGGTTTTGATCACGGGCGCTTCGGGTGGTATCGGAGCCGCGTGCGTGCAGCGCTTTTTGGACGAGGGCCACGAGGTCGTGGGCTTTGATCTGCTGCCGGCGGCGATCGAACACGAGCGCTACCGCCATCTGATCGTTGATGTCCGCGAGCCGGACTCGTTTCCAAGCGACCTTGAACCCCAGGTAATCGTGAATGTTGCCGGTACGCAGGATTCGGCCGACGACATCGCCGCCAACCTGTGTGGCACCATCAACGTGACCGAGCGCTACGCCTTTGTGGGGGAGGGGCTTGCCGCCAAGCCGGCGCCGGCTATTAAATCCGTGGTCAATGTGGGGTCGGCGAGCGGGCATACGGGATCGGAGTTTCCCGCCTATGCTGCCAGCAAGGGCGGCATTATCGCCTACACCAAGAACCTTGCAAACCGGCTGGCACCGCAGGCCATCGCCAACAGTGTGGACCCGGGCGGCGTTATCACGCCGCTCAACCGTTGCGTGATGGAAGACGAACACCTGTGGAACCAGATTATGGAGCTCACACCGCTTAAGCGCTGGGCCACCGCCCAAGAGATCGCCGAGTGGATCTACTTTGTGGGCGTGACCAACCGGTTTATGACCGGGCAGAGCCTGCTGATCGATGGCGGCGAGGCCGGCCGCACGCAATTTATTTGGCCCGAGTAGGAAACGCGCCCGATGGAAAGCCGTCGGGCGCGTTTTTGATGTATCGATTTTTAGCCGAGGCAAGTCCAGTTGACGGGGGTCGAGCCGTGCTGTTCGAGTAGCCGATTGGCTGCCGAGAAGGGGCGCGACCCCATAAAGGCGGGGAGTTCTGCCGTGGCACGGTTGGCCGAAAGCGGCGAGGGGTGCGTAGAGGCCAGGCAGAACTTGCCGGTTGCCTTGCCCGCACCAGTTGCGACGAGCTTGCCTTCGACCATCTGTTGGGCAAAGCGGCCCCAAGCCAAAAAGACTACCGGTTGGGGCAGCTGGCAGCAGCGTTCGATAACGTAGTCGGTGAGCGTGCTCCAGCCCAGCTTGGCGTGCGAGTTGGCGGCATGCTCGCGCACGGTGAGCGTAGTGTTGAGGAGCAGGACGCCCTGCAGTGCCCATGGGGTTAGGTCTCCCGTGGCGGGAATGGGGCAATCCAGATCGGCTTTGAGTTCCTTGTAGATGTTGCGCAGGCTCGGCGGCAACTTGGTTTGCGTCGCGGGGACCGAGAACGACAGCCCCATTGCCTGGTTGGGTCCGTGATAGGGGTCTTGACCCAAGATGACAACCTTGACCTGGTCGGCCGGCGTGTAGGCGAGGGCATTGAGAATGTCGTCTTGTGCCGGGTAGATGGTCTGCTCGGTACGCAAAAGGGCAATGCGCTCGAGCAGCTGGTTCGTAGTGTCACGTACCGGCTGCGGCGCATCGCCCAACCAAGTTGCTATGTTGCGGTCGCGAGTTGCGGTGTCCATGGGGCTCCTTTATGGCAGATGCTCTGTTGGCATCTATTGTAAAGGCGCACCGGTTGCCTTTATGCCGCGGCTGTATGAAGAGTGGGGTCTACGAGACGTGCTCGGGCGCTCCTGCCATGCGAGCCTGTCCATGTGCGCGGAGGCGCGGAAGCTCGACGGTTGCCGCCATGACGCCGGTGAGGATGAGGGCGGCGCCAAAGAAGGCGATGGGGCTCAGGACCTCGCCGACCAGGAAGAACGAGAAGACGGCGGAGCAGACCGGCTCGAGCGAGAAGGCGAAGCCGGTGGTCTCGGCGGGCACGTGGGGCTGCACGAGCGTCTGGGTGATAAAGCCATAGGCAGAGCAGATGAGTGCGAGCGCGACGACGACCACAATCTCGCCCGGCGTGCCGGGAAGTGTGAAACCGCCAAAGGTGAATGCGGCGATACCCGAGAATAAGCCGCCAAAGCCCAGCTGCCAAACGCCCAGAGCCAGCGGGTCGACATCTTCGACAAAGCGCTTCGCCACAATGATATGGCCGGCGTAGACAAAGGCGGAGAGCAGCATGATGAGCGCGCCCGGGTTCAGACTGGTAAAGTCGGCGCCCGAGAGCAGCAGCATGCCGCAGGTGACGATGGCGGTGCCGACGAGCAC
>CAJMSG010000205.1:0-2938 GCA_905216105.1 uncultured bacterium
ACGTAGATGTCGCCGGCGCCCATGGCCTTGAGCTCCTTGACGTTGGCGCACAGGGTGCCAGCGGTGTCGATCATGTCGTCGTTGATGATGCAGGTCTTGCCCTTGATGTCACCGATGATGCCCATGACCTCGGCGGCGTTGTGGCGCGGACGGCCCTTGTGGGCGATGGCCAGGTCGCAGCCGAGCATGTCGGACAGCTTCTTGGCGGCCTTGGCACGACCCACGTCGGGGGAGACGACAACCAGGTTGTCGGTGTCGAAGTGCATGTCGTTGTAGTACTGGCCAAACAGCGGCAGCGCGGACAGGTGGTTAACCGGGATATCGAAGAAGCCCTGGATCTGACCCTGGTGCAGGTCGAGGGTGATGATGCGGTTGACGCCGGCGCGCTCGAGCAGGTTGGCGACGAGGCGAGCGGTGATGGGCTCGCGCGGGCCGGCCTTGCGGTCCTGGCGGGCATAGCCGTAGTGGGTGATAACGGCGGTGATGGAGCGGGCGGATGCGCGCTTGGCAGCGTCGGTGGCGATGAGCAGCTCCATGAGCATGTCGTTGACGTTGCCGCCGGCCACGGACTGAATCAGGAAGACGTCGGCGCCGCGGACGGTCTCGTCGTAGCGGGCGTAAATCTCACCATTGGCGAACTGCTTTAGCGTAAGGCCCGAAAGCTCGACCCCAAGGTACTCAGCGATCTTCTGAGCGAGGGGACGGTTGGAGGAACCGGAATACACGCGGATGGACTTGCGCATATTCTCCGACTTCTCGGGATCATTAATCGGCATTACCCTTCTCCTTTATATCGAATGCCATATAGATGCCTTGTTGCATTGTAACCGCGCGGCGGGGTTTATCGAGTCTTGATAACGTCTTTACCGTCAACGGACACGAACCGACCACTCATCCGGTTGCGCAGGTCACGATAGAAAAAGGAGCCGCCCCCATGGAGCAGCTCCTTAGATGCTTGGTAAAACGTTATACCTCGTCGTCCTCGTGCAGACGGCGGCGATAATCGGCGGCCCAGCCCTCAATATTTACCTGACGGGCACGACCCAGGCCAAGTGCGTCGGCCGGGACCGGCTCGGTGATGACGGAGCCGGCGGCCACGAGTGCGCCGTCGCCGATCTGGGCGGGTGCGACCATCATGGTGTCGGAGCCAATGAAGGCGTCCTTGCCGATGACGGTCTTGTGCTTGTGGACGCCGTCGTAGTTGCAGGTGATGGAGCCCGCGCCCACGTTGACGCCGGAGCCCATGGTGGTGTCGCCGATGTAGGACAGGTGGGGCACCTTGGAACCCTCGCCGATCGTGGACTTCTTGATCTCCACGTGCGTGCCGGCCTTGGATCCGTCGAGCATGTGGGTGCCCGGGCGCAGGTAAGCGCGCGGGCCGCAGTCGACGCCGTTCTCGATGACGGCCTCGATGGCGATGGTCTCGTCGATGACGCAGCCGCTGCCGACGGTGGTGTCGGTGAGGCGGCTGTTGGGGCCAAGCTGGCACTCCTCGCCCACGGTGACGTGGCCGATCAGGTGCGTCTGCGGCCACACGACGGTATCGCGGCCGATGGTGGCATCGGGGCCGATCCAGGCCTGCGTGGGGTCGATGAAGGTAACGCCCTCGGCCATCCAGTGCTCGTTGATGCGGTCGCGCGCGATGGCGGTGAGCTGTGCGAGCTGGATGCGGCTGTTGACGCCTAGGCCGTCGCGGTAGTCGTCGCAGTGGAAGATGGAGACTGCCTGGCCGTGACCCTTGAGGATCTCGAGCATGTCGGGCAGGTAGTACTCGGACTGCGCGTTGTCGTTGCCGATCTCGTCAATGTGCGCGGCGAGCTGCGCGCCGTCGAAGGCGTAGCAGCCGGCGTTGCACTCGAGCAGCGTGGCGGCCTGCTCGGGCGTGCAGTCCTTCTGCTCGATGATGCGCTCGATCTGACCGTCGGCGCCCAGCTTGATGCGGCCGTAGCCGAAAGGATCGGGCGGGGTCATGGTCATGACGGTGCAGGCGAGCTCGCCGGTGGCGACGGTTTGCGCGAACTTGGCGACGGTGTCGGCGGTGATGAGCGGCAGGTCGCCGTTGAGCACCACGACGGGGCCTTGCGTGATGCCACAGGCCTCGAGCGCGACCTTCACGGCGTGACCGGTGCCCAGACGCTCGGTCTGCTCGACGCACTCGACCTTGGTGGCGCTGTTGGCGTAGGCGCCGTCGATGAGGGCGCGCATCTCGTCGGCGTGGCTGCCGATGACAACCACGACGCGGCTGCAGCCGGCCTTGATGGTAGCGTCGACGATCCACTGGACCATGGGCTTACCCAGGATCTTGTGCGAAACCTTGCAGTGGTTCGACTTCATGCGGGTGCCCTCGCCGGCAGCGAGGATAATTGCGGTTGCGTCCATGTGATCTCCTGTTACGTTATAGAGACGTGTGTTTGGAAACGATACACGGCGCAATATGATACCGCAGGCATATGACGAGCGCGTAACGATTGGTTTGCGGCGGTTGAGGCTTGCGTCGCCGGCGTGGCGTTTGCACTGCTTGCGTGCGGCGTTGGCGGTGCTGCGGAGCTGTCGTTTGAGCGAGGGGACGGGGGTACCCGTGGACAACATACGAGAGGGGTTTGGCGGCGAGCCCGTCGCGGCATTCTCGATGTCGCATCCGGCTGTGCCGGCACTCTATATAGTGCTGACGCTGGGGCTCACTATGTTCTCGATGCAGCCGGTGCTGATTGCGCTGTCACTTGCGGGCGGGCTGGCGTATGGATTTGCGACGCGTGGGGCTGCCCGCACGCTGGGCGCACTCCGCTGGCAGCTGCCGGTGATTTTGATCGTTGCGGTGCTCAATCCGCTGTTTAGCGCCTCGGGCTCGACGGAGCTGTTCCGTATTGGCATGCGCGCGGTGTATCTGGAGAGCATGGTATACGGCCTGTGCATGGGCGGGCTGTTTGTGGCGAGCGTG
>CAJMSG010000206.1:0-2918 GCA_905216105.1 uncultured bacterium
TGATGAGTTTGTTTATATGTTTATCTGTATCCGACCCGCATAAGCTGCGCCCATATTACTCAAATGTCGCGAGCCGTTCGTAAGGACGGTTCGCTTTGTTGTGTAACGAATCCATAAAAAGGAGTGAGCATGCCTATCATTGCAGCGCTCGTTGGCATCGTTTTGGGTGCCATCGCCGCCATTGCCTACATGCGCACCGCCAAGCAGGGTAGTCTTCATGAGGCCGACGAAAAGATCCAGTCGGCTCACGCACAGGCTGAGTCCCTAATCGGTGATGCAAAGCGTCAGGCCGAGACCCTCAAAAAAGAGGCTCTGCTTGAGGCAAAGGAAGAGATCATCAAGAATAAGCAGGCTGCCGAGGCCGAGGACAAGCAGCGTAAGAGCGAGATTCGTACGCTCGAGAACCGTGTGATGCAGCGCGAGGAGTCCCTCGATCGCCGCAACGATGCCCTCGACAAGCGTGAACATCAGCTGTCCAGCCAGGCTGGCCAGGTCGAGAAGCGCTCTCGCGAGCTTGAGGAGCTCTGCGCCAAGCAGACCTCGGAGCTCGAGCGCATCGCCGACCTGACCCGCGAGGATGCTCACAAGGAACTCCTCGACAAGGTTCGTGGCGAGGTTACCCACGAGGCCGCTACGATCATCCGTGAGTCCGAGCAGCAGGTTCGCGCCGAGTGCCACAAGACCGCCCAGGAGATCTTGTCCCTGGCGATTCAGCGCTGTGCCGCCGATCACACCGCCGAGGTCACCGTTACCTCCGTGCATATTCCGTCTGACGACCTGAAGGGTCGCATCATCGGCCGCGAGGGTCGCAATATCCGCACCTTCGAGCAGGTTTCCGGCGTCAACCTCGTGATCGATGATACGCCCGAGACCGTCGTGCTTTCGAGCTTCGATCCGGTCCGTCGCGAGACCGCCCGCGTCGCCCTCGAGAACCTTATTGCTGACGGCCGCATTCATCCTGCCCGTATCGAGGAGATGTATCACAAGGCCGCCGACTTGGTTCAACAGCGCGTGCGCGAGGCTGGCGAACAGGCTGCCTTCGATACCGGTATCCACGATCTGCACCCCGAGATCGTTAAGACCCTTGGTGCTCTGCGCTACCGCACCTCGTTTGGTCAGAACGTGCTCCAGCACTCCCTTGAGGTTTCCGACCTGTGCGGCGTGATGGCTTCCGAGCTTGGCCTGGACGTTGTGACCGCCAAGCGTGCTGGTCTGCTGCACGATCTTGGCAAGGCTATCGACCATGACGTCGAGGGTCCGCATGCCGTTATCGGCGCCGAGCTCGCCCGTCGCTATGGCGAGAAGCCCGTTATCGTTCACGCTATCGAGGCTCACCACGCCGACGTCGACCCCAACACGGTGCTCGATGTTCTGGTCCAGGCTGCCGATGCCGTTTCTGCCTCTCGCCCCGGTGCCCGTCGCGAATCGGCCGAGAACTACATCAAGCGCCTTGAGAAGCTCGAGGAGATTGCCAACTCCCATGACGGCGTCGAGCGTACCTATGCCATGCAGGCTGGTCGCGAGGTCCACGTCATGGTTCAGCCGGACAAGATTTCCGATGCTCAGTCCACGGTCTTGGCTCATGACATCGCCCATCAGATCGAGGAAGAGATGGAGTACCCCGGTCAGGTGCGCGTCGTCGTGATCCGCGAGAGCCGCGCTGTCGATATCGCTAAATAACATGAACGACGCGAACGAGCTCATCTCATTTATCGCGTCGATGTCGGGGGAGGGCAACCTTCGCGTCGAGGAGAACCTTGGCGAGGGGTATGTCCGCCTCCGCGTTTCGGAGGCCGAGCGGCGCCAGGCAAAGCACGACATTCAGCATGTCGAGGATATTGTCATTGAAATGCTGCGCAACGCTCGTGATGCCGGCGCCGACAAGGTCTATCTCGCTACGACCAAGGAAGATGGCGTCCGTACGCTCGTCTTTCTGGATAACGGCTCGGGTGTGCCGCAGGATATGCAGGAGCGCATCTTCGATGCCCGCGTTACTTCCAAGCTCGAGAGCATGAAGATGGATCGTTGGGGCGTTCACGGTCGAGGCATGGCATTGTTCTCGATTAAGCAGAACACCGACGAGGCACGTGTTGTCGCGTCGGATGTTGACCTTGGCTCGGTTTTTAAAGTGAGCGTCGCTACCGACCGCCTTGGCGAGCGCGCCGATCAGTCCAGCTGGCCTCAGGCCGTGAAGGACGAGGACGGTCACTATGTCTGCGCCCGTGGTCCTCACAACATCATTCGCGCCGCCTGCGAGTTTGCCCTCGAGGAGCTGCGCGCCTGTGATGTCTATTTGGGGTCTCCGTCTGAGATTGCCGCGACGCTGCATGCGCAGGCGTCAAGCCGTCTCGATGCTTCTCGTCTTTTGTTTATCGATGACGAAGCCGAACTTCCCGTGGTCGATCGCCTGGGTCTTGCTTCGGATGCAGAAGACTTTATCCGCATCTGTTCGGGTTTGGGCCTCGAGATGTCCGAGCGTACGGCGCATCGTATTTTGGCGGGCCAGATTAAGCCCGTTCGCGGTGTGACCGCACGCCTGCTACGCGAGCGCGATTCTTCCTCACATGCGTCTGCTCCGGTTGATCTTGCCAAAGATCGTCGCGGCTTGCGTATCGCCAAGGATGACATGGCGCAGTTCTCGCGAGCCGTGGAGCGCGACTTTAACGATCTTGCATCGCGGTACTATCTCAACCTTTGCGGCGACCCCAAGATTCGTGTTTCACGTGATCGCATCACTGTGACGTTCGATCTTGCCAAAGAGGAATAGCATCTTTACCGAGTCCGTTCGGTACGATACAGTTATTGCAGTTAAAACGTACTTTTAAACGCAGGAGTTTCTTCATGGATTGCCTGAAGGTATCAAGCAAATCATCGCCCGCGTCCGTTGCCGGCGCCATTGCCGGCATGGTCAAAGATGG
>CAJMSG010000207.1:0-2905 GCA_905216105.1 uncultured bacterium
CCCACAAAGGTGCCGTCCTGCGCCACCAGAGCACCGGCGGCATATACGCGATGCGGAGCCGTGGCAAACGTCAGGTCATTGAGCACCAGCAGGTCGGCACGCTTGCCCGGGGCAATCGCACCACGCAGCTCGTGCGGGTCGCGACAGCCGTGATCCAGGCCAAACGCCTCGGCCGTGGAGAGGGACGCCATAGAGATAGCGACCACGGGGTCGATACCGGCCTCAATCGCCACGCGGCAGGCATTGTCGATCATGCCGGTCGCAAGCGCATCGGAAGGGGCGCGGTCGTCAGTCGCAAAGCAGCAGCGGCGAGCGCGCGCGGGATTCTCCAGCAGCATCGGCGACAAATTGGCCAGGTCGTGGCTGCACGTGCCCTCACGCAGCATCACATACATGCCGCGGGACAGCTTGTCGAGTGCCTCCTCGGGAATCGTCGACTCGTGGTCGGCGATAATGCCAGCCGCGGCATAGGCGTTGAGGTCCTTGCCGGCAACGAGCGGGGCGTGACCGTCAACCTGTTTGGACGGCGTCTGGTTGGCAGCGTCGATACGAGCGCAGGTCTCGGGATCGGCCATAAAGACGCCCGGCAGGTTCATCATTTCGCCCAGACCAAAGACATCACCCGGATATTCGGCAAAAAACGCCTGCATATCGGCAGCAGTGATGACGGCACCAGCCTGCTCGTCGGGCAGTGCGGGCACGCACGAGGGCATCATGTACTTGATGGAGATGGGCGCGCGACGACCGTCCTCGATCATAAAGCGCAGGCCGTCCAAGCCGGAAACGTTAGCGATCTCGTGGCTGTCGGCAATGGCGGTGGTGGTACCGCGCGTCGCCGCCATGCGCGCATACTCGGCAGGACGGATGTTCGAGGACTCAATGTGCAGATGTCCGTCGATAAAGCCGGGGGCGAGATAGCGGCCCTGGCAGTCAATGACCTCGGTTGCCTCGTAGGTGCCAGCGGCATCGTCGCGACCATCGTAGAGCACGCCGACGATCACACCGTCCTTGACGGCAACGCTACCGGGCGCCACACGCTGGCCATACACGTCGACGATCTGCGCATTGGTAAACAGCGTGTCGACGGGCACGCGACCCTCGGCTGCATCGATCACAGACCTCATGACCTCAACGGACATACATACTCCTTTAACCGTAGAAAAAAGCTGCGGAGCGGACAGACCTTCACCGCAGCAAACCAATAGCAATTGTATGCCCAAAAGAAGGCCGCCGATAACACCCCTTCCGCTTAACGGTAAGCGCCCAAAAGTAGTCGTTGGGGACGTTCTTAAACGACTAGTCATTAAAGAACGTCCCCGATGACTACTTGCGACCAAGGCAACGCCGATGTTTTGGCAACGACAGCGAGCGGGCCGCATTTGAGACAAGGTGACGTGAAACGAAAGGGCGCTGACCTTCTGGTCGCGCCCTTGAAGTTGAACGTCAGATTGTCCAAATGCGGCCCGCGCAGCGTCGGCCGGTCCGCCGTTCGGTAGAACGGCGGAACTAAATCAACTTGAAGCCCTTGCGCTTGCCCACGGAGAGGGTGTCGCCCAGCTTGAGGGCGCTCGGATCGATGTTGTAGCTCTTGGAAGCCACAGCCTTGCCGTTGATCTTGACGCCGCCGCCGTCGATGTCGCGGCGGGCCTGACCGGCGCTGGCCGAAAGGCCCAGGTCCTTGAGCAAGCCAGCGAGGTAAATCTGGCCCTCGTCGTTGACGGTCAGCTCAACGTGCTTCTCGGGGAAGTCGGCAAGCTGGCCCTCCTTGAACACACGGTCGAACTCGGCCTGAGCCTCGTCGCCGGCGCCAGCACCGTGGTAGGTGTCGCACAGGTCGCGGCCTAGAGCGCGCTTGAGCTCGTAGGGGTCGGCGGAGCCATCGGCCAGGGCGGCATCGATCTTGTCGACCTCGGCCGGGGCGAGCGAGCTGGCCAGACGATAGTACTTGCCGATCATCTCGTCGGGGATGGACATGGTCTTGCCGAACATATCCTTGGGAGCGTCGGTCAGGCCGATGTAGTTGCCATAGGACTTGGACATCTTGCGCACGCCGTCGGTGCCCTCGAGCAGCGGCATGGTAAGCGCGATCTGCGGCTCCATGCCCATCTTCTCCATGAGCTCGCGGCCGGCGAGCAGGTTGAAGAGCTGGTCGGTGCCGCCCATCTCGACGTCGGCCTTGATCTGAACGGAGTCGAAGGCCTGCATCACGGGGTACAGAAACTCGTGCAGGGCAATCGGCGTCTGGGACTGGTAGCGCTTGGTAAAGTCGTCGCGCTCAAGGATGCGGGCGACGGTGAACTTGGAGCACACCTGCAGCAGGCCGGCCAGGTCCATCGAAAGGATCCAGTCGCCGTTGTGCACGATGGTGGTCTTCTCGGGGTCCAGGATCTTCATGGCCTGGCTCACGTAGGTCTCGGCGTTGGCCTCGATCTGCTCCTGCGAAAGCTGCGGGCGGGTGGAGTTCTTGCCCGAAGGATCGCCGATCAGTGCGGTGCCGTTACCGATGATGAGGGTGACGTTGTGGCCCAGGTCCTGGAACTGACGCATCTTGCGCAGGGGCACGGCATGGCCCAGGTGCAGGTCGGGGCTGGTGGGATCGACGCCGAGCTTGATGTTGAGGGGCTCGCCCTTCTCAAGCTTCTTGCGAAGGTCGGCCTCGGGGACGATCTGCGCTGCACCCGAGGTGATGATACGCATTTGCTCGTCAACAGACAGCATTGGGTATCCTCCTTTTGCTATAGCACCCTCACCGGATACGGCGGTGCTCGAAGTTCATAAACCCACTAATAATAACCAAAACGGCGCGGCCGAACACCTACGACAGGAAAATCCTCGTCCTGCCGCACGCGTCGATAACGACCGGCAAACGCGTGCCGTCACGTTCGACCAAAAAGCGCGCCTGCTG
>CAJMSG010000208.1:0-2901 GCA_905216105.1 uncultured bacterium
GCCCGTTCGTCTAGCGGTTTAGGACGCCGCCCTCTCAAGGCGGAGATCACCAGTTCGAATCTGGTACGGGCTACCATTTCTTTTCTGCTGAGGCTTATGGCCCGTTCGTCTAGTGGTTTAGGACGCCGCCCTCTCAAGGCGGAGATCACCAGTTCGAATCTGGTACGGGCTACCATGAATCTGAGACCCGGACTTCCCAAGGAAGTCCGGGTTTTTTATTTCCAAGCAAACCATCTGCAATTCCGATTTGGCCCAGAGCTTTACGTTCTGCTTGTGGCCCATGCGGGTACAATATGCAAGATATTTGGACGGTCAGAAGGAGCCTCATGAAGGAGTCCTCTCAGCATACATCTAAGCCCCAGGTCGAGGTTGAGGCCTCGGGCGGCGATGACAACAAGGGTGCACGTCGCGGTGCCATTTTTATCGGCGTCGTGCTGGTTGGCTATATCGTTTATCTGATTGCGACCGGTCAGATGGGACAGTTCTGGGCTGCCATGTCGAGCGTCCAAGCGCCGTGGCTCGTTGCTGCATGCTTTTGCATGTTCCTGTACCTGTTCTTTGGCATCGTTGCCTATGCAATCGCCGTCTGGCTCGATCCCAATTCGCCCGTCGGCATTCGCGACCTGATCTCGGTCGAGGCGAGCGGTATCTTCTTTGGTAACCTGACGCCCATGATGATGGGCTCCACGCCTGCCCAGATCTACCGCCTGACCAAGGCGGGCCAAAACGTTGGCGAGGCCGGTGCCACGCAGTTCACGCGCTTCATCGTGTATCAGTTTGGCCTCGTTGCCTGGGGCGCCATTCTGCTGCTTGCCCGCATGCCGTTTTTCGCCGAGCGCTACGGCGACATGACGCTGCTGTGCGTCTTTAGCTTTGGCGGTCACTGCTGCATTCTGCTCGGCATCTTTGCCGTCGCGCTCATGCCCAAGACCGTCACGCGCGTCGCGCACTGCATCATCAATTGGCTCGAGCGAATGGGCGTCTCGGCCACCAAGATCGAGGGCTGGCGTACGTTTGTCGACGGCGAAATCTACTCGTTCTCCGAGAAGTTCAAGCTTTCGGCCGGTCACTTTTCGTCCATGCTGCTCACGGTGGTCATCACCATGTTGCAGCTGGCGTTTTTCTACCTCGTGCCGTATTTCCTGATGCTTGCCTTTGGCCACCACGAAGTCGACTTTTTCTCGGTCATGGCTGCGAGCGCCTTTGTTCAACTCCTGAGCTCTGCTGTTCCCCTGCCCGGTGGCACCGGCGGTGCAGAGGGTGGCTTCGCGCTGTTCCTGGGTCATTTCTTTGGATCGGCGTCGACCGCCGGTTATCTGCTGTGGCGCCTCATTACGTTTATCGCGCCGACTATTTTGGCCGCGCCCCTGCTGGGCCTTAAGAGCGCTCACAACGAGAGTATCCATGCACGTTGGGATCGCGTGATGCGCAAGCTCGGACGAACGCCTCAGACGTCCTCTAAGCCTGCAAAGCCCCATCCCGTGCATGCGGTTACCGTGGATCCCAATCAGCATGCTCAGAAAGCTTCTGGAGCCGCCAAACCGGCGCATAAGGCCTATGTGCGCCAGACGGGTGACGGCATCCGTGTGTCCCCGGCTGCTTTGAACAAAAAGAAACACCCTAAGGCGTAATAGTTGGTCGTGCGTTCTTCATGTTGCCGGGCATTTTTGTGCCGGATGGGGGATAATCCTCTTACGTAGATTAACTCTCATCTGTTGATGAATGTTCGCATTCCGAAGGGACACGTCCATGGCCACCATCAAACCGCGCCTCGACCGCCGCATCGTTCGCAGCCGCAATGCCATCCTGTCTGCGTTTGAGCGCTTGTTGATGGATAAGCCGCTTTCCGACATTACGGTGAGTGCCATCGCGCGTGAGGCAAATGTCGACCGCAAGACCTTTTACGTACACTTCGGTACGGTTGACGGCCTGCTCGATGCCATCGCCGTTGATGTGGTGGAGATGATTGCCGACTCGGTCGAGAAAACGCTAGCTTCCATGGACGGCGACACGAACGAGCGTGCCCTCGGAGCGGCGGCAACGTTTTTTAAGACCATCAACGAGGCGCTTTGCAATAACCTCGTGCTCAATCGCCAGCTCATTGAAAATATCCCGCTCGACGATTTTATGACGCGTTTGCGCGTGCCGCTCGAGCATGAGATTGCCGAGCGCGACTTGCTGCCCCGCGGCCTCAAGGACGAGATGTTCGACTATTATCTGGCGTTTTTGCTTTCGGGCATTATCGGCATTTACCGCACGTGGGCGCTCTCCGATGGCTCGGTGCCCATCGAGCGCATCTCGGAGGTCGCTAACAATCTGACGCTGAACGGACTATCGAGCCTGGAATCTCGTTTCGAATAGCACTAGCGCCTTATCCCCCCCCCTGAGTTGCGGTGAAATAAGGACTGAATAGGCCTTCTGTCGGCCTAAACACTCCCTATTTCACCGCAACTCAGGGGGATTGCATTACTGGTAGCGCAGGCACTCCACGGGGTCGAGTTTTGCTGCCCGGCGGGCGGGATAGAATCCGAAGATGACGCCGATGCCGACGGAGACCGCAAAGGCCAGCAGCACCGTGGCGATCGAAAAACTCGGCGTAATGGTACCGCTGGCACCGAGCTCGCCAAGCACGCCAAAGCTCTCGGCGAACATCGCTAGACCCCAGGCAAGCAGGTAGCCAATCAAAACACCCAGCAGGCCACCGGTGACGCACAGCGCCGAGGACTCGGCCAAAAACTGTGCGGTGATATCGCGACGGCTGGCACCCAAGGCTCGACGAATGCCAATCTCGCGGATACGCTCGGTCACATTGGTGAGCATCATGTTCATGATGCCGATACCGCCCACGAGCAGCGAAATGCTGGCAACGGCGCCCATGATGAGCGAAAACGCGCCCATAAA
>CAJMSG010000209.1:0-2890 GCA_905216105.1 uncultured bacterium
TGATCCATAGCCTGCTGCAGATACGGAGCCAGCTGCTTTTGCACATAGTCGGTCATCGCCTGCTGCAGGCGCTCGGCAAGAGCATCGCCACCGAGTGCCTTGAGCTGAGCCAGGTATTGCTGCGCCTTGGCATCACTCTCAAGATACGTCGAGAATGCGGCAGCGAGCTTTGACGCGTCTTTAAGATCTTCGGGCGACAGCGCCTTAAACTGATCAGACTGCAAAAAGCCCTCAAACAGTTGGTTGGCAAGTATTCCCACCTGCTGCATTTGCTCGGGCGTGAGCTCCAGACCGTCAAAGATGCCCGAGAAATCTGGGGCCGGTGCTTTTGCCATGATGTCGCTGAAGTCGATGTCCTTGCCAACGTCCGAGAGGTCAATGTCCAACCCGGATAAGTCGATACCAGAAAGGTCCATACCGCCGGCCGCACCCGAGAGTGCAGACGCATCAAACGAGAACGCGCTCTTGAGCGCCGCCTCGTCCACACTGAACATGCTGCCCAGATCCACGCCTTGTTTGGCCTCGCCTTGCAGTTCGTCGAAGGTTTTGCCCGTAAAGACATCCGTCTCGGGGTGAGCAAGCTGCTCCTGCACAATCTGCGAATCGGCGGCGCGTTCCATAAGCTGACGAGTCAGTGCATGCGTATAGGCAATGCCCGGGGTCAATGCGCTCGCGTTGGCCGTCTCGTTAGGTCGCACCACGCCCACAATGCGCACGTCAATACCGGCGGCAACCTTGGCCGTCATAAAGTCGGCATCGTCAGACATGTCAGTCCACATGCCGGTCTCTTCGTTTTTGCGATACGCATCGGCCGGCGACAGCACCTTAAACGTGGTAGACAGCGCATCGTCGTAGGTAAAGTCGGTGCCGGTCTCGGGCGTTTCGACCCCACCGTCAGCCGTCATAGCGCTGTTTACCAGATCGTTGAGCTCATCGATATCCAGCGCACCAATGCTATAGAGCGTATAGTCGCCCACCGTGCCGTGGCTTGAAAGCACCATCACGGCTTCGTTGGCAGACGTGGGCCAATGACCGGCGACGACATCGTACTGGCTGTCGAGCAGGCTCTGGTCGTCAATCATCTCGTTAAAGACCGAGGTTCCCATGGATTCCATGCTCACCGTTGCCGCCGAGCTCGCGCCTCCGCTCATGGCCTCGGTCATGACGTTGGGAACAAGCCGAACGGGTTTCTCGTCACCCTTACCCGCACGATAGACAACCGGCGTCACGCCATAGCCGTACTGGATGGCGTTGACCTCTTTGTCGATACCGTCGCCGCCGTCGTCAAGCCATGCCTTAAAGCTCGTCATGTCGTTGGACCTAACGCTCGCAAACATATCCTTTACGGCCGTAACCACGGGAATCTTATCGGTTCCCTGAGCCTTGCCGCCGACACTGTCGTCAGACGAACCCACGCTTTCAGACGAGCCATCATCCGCAGCCCCCTGTCCGCCCATCATGGACGACAGGTCGTAGTCCTGCTTGGAAATGGTGAGCGGGTAGCTCGAGAGCGTATCCTCCTCGACCTTTTTGATGTAGCCGTTTACGCCATTGGACAGCGCCAGAATCGCCGCGATACCGATAATGCCAATCGAGCCCGCAAAGGCAGTCATGGCCGTGCGGCCCTTCTTGGTCATGAGGTTTCGGGCAGAAAGCCCCAGCGCCGTCACAAAGCTCATCGAGGTTTTGCGCGTAGGCTTAGCCTCGCGACGTGCGGCCTTGGCAACATCGAAGGGATCGGAATCGTCGGTGATCTTACCGTCCGCCAGGTTGACGATACGCGTGGCGTACTGGTACGCCAGCTCGGGATTGTGCGTGACCATGATGACCAGACGGTCGCGCGCAACATCCTTGAGCAGATCCATGACCTGTACGGATGTCGTTGAATCCAAGGCACCGGTCGGCTCGTCTGCCAGCACAATCTCGGGATCGTTAATCAGAGCGCGGGCGATGGCCACGCGCTGCATCTGCCCGCCCGATAGCTGGCTCGGGCGCTTGTTAACGTGCTCGCCCAGGCCGACTTTCTCCAACGCCTCGCGCGCACGCTGGCGGCGCTCGGCATGCCCCACGCCTGTGAGCGTGAGCGCCAGCTCCACGTTTTCCAAGATGGTCTGGTGCGGAATGAGGTTATAGCTCTGGAACACAAAGCCGATGCGGTTGTTGCGATAGGCATCCCAATCGCGATCGCGAAAATCCTTGGTCGAGATGCCGTCGATGAGCAGGTCGCCGGAATCGAAATGATCGAGCCCGCCGATAACGTTGAGCATCGTAGTTTTACCCGAACCCGAGGGACCCAGAATGGCCACGAACTCGTTATCGCGAAAAGACAGGCTTACGTTGTCGAGCGCCACCTGCGTAAACGACTGCGTAACGTACCTTTTGCAAATACCTTTGAGCTCCAGCATGGACGGCAACCTCTCCTGCGCAGGCACCCTGCCCGCTCTCCTCCGCCGTTCGTATTCGACGCGTTTGTCCTACTCTATCCCCATTTTTTGCCGACGCCAGTGAGGAATGTAACAAACCGCGCCAAAAAAACGAACGGGACGGCGCCCAAAAGAAGAGGTCCCGAGCGGGACCTCTATATGGTGGAGCTTATCTTGAAAGGTAGCGGACTACTTCGCACAGCGGCGCACGATCTTCGCCATGCTTTACGCGTTTTCTACTGCTCGCTATTCGCAATCGCCTGGTCAATAAGCTTGTCGAGCGCTGCGCGCTGCTCAGCGGAGCTGATGGCTCCCACGATTGGATCCCCTACGATGTTGCCATTCTGATCGATGACATACGTTGTCGGGAACGAGAACAAATTTGACGTTAACTTACCGGCCTCGCTATCCGACTTGAACCAGATGTTCTTATACGTCACGCCCTTCTTGCTCAGCACGTCCTTGGC
>CAJMSG010000210.1:0-2879 GCA_905216105.1 uncultured bacterium
TTTTTGAAAGGGTAGACCTTGGATATTATCCGCGTTGAGGGTGGCCACGCCATCGGAGGCTCCGTGCCCGTCTCGGGCGCCAAGAACTCCGCGCTCAAACTCATGGCGGCAACGCTTCTGGCGCCGGGCAAGACGACGCTGCAGAACGTGCCCGATATTTCCGATGTTCACGTGATGGGCAAGGTGCTCAAGGGCATGGGCGCTACGATCGATGTTCTCGACGAGCACACGCTCGAGATTGATACCTCTCAGGTCGATTCATGGGAGGCCCCCTACGAGCTCGTTGCCAAGATGCGCGCTTCCACCGCCGTCATGGGACCCCTGCTGGGCCGCTTCCATCGCGCCAAAATTGCCATGCCGGGCGGCTGCAACCTGGGTGCTCGCAAGATCGATATGCACATTCTTGGTCTTGAGGCCCTGGGCGTTGAGTTCGATACCGCCCACGGTTACATCAACGCTAATGCGCCCCAAGGTCTGCGCGGTACCACCGTCACGCTCGAGTTCGCCAGCGTCGGTGCGACCGAGAACCTCATCATGGCCTCTGTGCGCGCACAGGGCACCACGGTTATCGACAATGCCGCCCGCGAGCCCGAGATCGTCGATCTCGCTAACATGCTCAACGAGATGGGCGCCAAGATTGTTGGCGCCGGTACGCCCGTCGTGACGATCGAAGGCGTGGAAGAGCTCCATCCCGTTACCCATCGCGTGGTGGGCGACCGCATCGAGGCCGGTACCTTTATCGTTGCCGGTGCGTTGATGGCCGACGATCGCGGTGTCGATGTCACGGGCTTTTGCCCCATTCACTTGGGCATGGTGCTCAAGAAGATGGAGCTTATGGGTATCGACTGCGAGCGCGTCGAGGATGGCGTCCATGTGAACCGTGCCGAGCGTATCAAGCCGGTCGACATCCAGACGCTTCCGTTCCCCGGTTTCCCGACCGACATGCAGGCGCAGATTATGGTGCTCTCCGCCCTTGCCGACGGCAGTTCCGTTATTACCGAAAACATCTTCGAGAATCGCTTTATGTTTGCCTCTGAGCTGGTGCGCATGGGTGCCGACATTCGTATTGAGAGCCATCATGCCATGATTCATGGCGTCAAGGGCTTCTCGGGTGCACAGGTTACCTCGCCCGATTTGCGCGGCGGAGCGGCCCTCGTCGTAGCGGGCTTGATCGCCGACGGGACGACCGAGGTTTCGGCTATCCATCACATCAAGCGCGGCTACGAGCAGTTTGTCGAAAAGCTGCAGGCGCTTGGCGCGCATGTCGAGCATGCTACCGTCCCCGATCCCGTCATCTACTAATACAGGTTGCCTATGTTTAATAAAAAGCCCCTCGCGGATACCACCACCCGAAGACCCTCAACTGGTGCGCAGGCCAAGATCTACAGTCGCGATAACGTGGCTCGCTATTCCGAGCGCGCTCGTCAACGCCGCCGTAGCCACACGATTCGTCACGTCGCGCTCATTGTCGTGCTTGGCGTGCTGCTGAGTGCCACTACCGCTGCCGGCCTGTGGTTTGCCACCATTATGGGCAAGCTCGGCGATTCTAATGTCATTACTGACAATCTGCGTCGGGTTCTGGTTGACACCGATGAGGCAAAGGATCCGTTCTACGTGCTGCTTCTTGGCACCGACGGCCGTCCGGGCGAGGATACGTATCGTGCCGACTCGATTATCCTGGCACGCATCGACCCCACGCAAAAGCAGGCGACGCTCATCTCCGTTCCGCGCGACACCAAGGTCGAGTACAAGGGCGAGACCATGAAGATCAACGCCTGCCATACCGTTGGCGGCGCCGAGGCCATGGTCGAGGCGGTCAACGAGCTGTGCGGTGTTCAGATCTCCCACT
Organism: uncultured bacterium; assembly: GCA_905216105.1. Taxonomy (GTDB): domain Bacteria; phylum Actinomycetota; class Coriobacteriia; order Coriobacteriales; family Coriobacteriaceae; genus Collinsella. The sequence continues at coordinate 1,850 of CAJMSG010000210.1, forward strand.
ATGCCGAGGTCAGCTTCGACGGTATGCAGGCGCTGATTGATTCGGTTGGCGGTATCGACATTAACGCAACCGATGATGTTGACGACCCCGAGCACCTGGATATTAAGATTACCGCTGGCCAGCAGCATATGGACGGTGCCACCGCCCTTACCTATGCCCGCTGCCGCTACACCTATGCCGACGGCGATTACACGCGCATGCGCCACCAGCGTCAGGTGCTTGGCGCCCTTGCCAACCAGATTCTCAATAACTTCGATGCCACGAAGATCTTTGGCCTGGTTAATTCGCTGTCCGATATGCTCGTAACCGATATGAGCGTTCAGGATATCGTGGCTACGGTCAATGCCATGCGCGGTATGGATGTCGACGGTATCTACTCGGCCAACCTGCCCTCGTACGCCGACGACAGCACCATGATCGACGGTGTGAGCTACGTCTTTGTCTACGAGGACGAGCTCAAGGAAATGATGGAGCGCGTCGATGCCGGCAAGGATCCCAAGGGTCCCAACACCATGGGTCTTTCCGACGGTTCCAGCTCTACGATCGGCGACCTGAACAACAACACGTCTGACGACTACGCAAACGGTACCGCAACCTCATCGGTCAGCTCTGACGATTCCGATGACTCAAGCGATTCGAGCGATTCGGACTACTACGAAGAGCCCACCGGCGACGGCAACGGCTACGAAGCCAACTACTAAGTTACGGCGTTTTACCAAACGCCGTAACGGCTCGACGCTGCGCGCCGCCCAAGGCGACAATTTGTCATTCAAAAGGCAGGGCATGACCAGAAGGTCAATGCCCTGCCTTTTTCATGCCAACTTGTTCGCCTTGGACGTCGCTCGCTGACGTTGGCTCAACCTGCGGTGCTGACTACTCCCCTTGCACCAAAAACCGCCCCGTTCTCGGTTTTGAGGACGGGGCGGTTTTGCTTACCTGGATTGTTCGAGTTCCTTATGCAAAGCGGGCGACGAGCTCCTGGAGCACGTCGGTCATCTTGACGAGCGAACTGACCGGGACGAACTCGTTG
>CAJMSG010000211.1:0-2877 GCA_905216105.1 uncultured bacterium
GTTTATTGCGAGTTCCGCACGCAAAGGAAAGCACTTAATGTGCTTTCCGTCTTGCGCAGGACTGTAGAGCAGGAAACTTAATTACGCGCCGCTCCCCGCCCACGCCGGGCAAGCTCTCCCTTGTACTCCATCTCACTAAAGTGTATGATTCTGAACGTTACATGACTCACTTTACCTAACTAAAGTGCCACCAAGGGGGATACCATGAATATCGATATGTCTCGTCGCCAGTTTGTTAGTCTAGCCGGCTCGCTTGCCACGGTGCTCGGCCTTGGCCTGGTTGGCTGTGGCGGCGGCGCCGACAAGGGCTCCGCAGCAGGTTCTGCCGCAGCCAAGGACGTGAAGGGCGCGGCGGAGTCCAAGAAGCTCGTCGTGGGCTTTGACAAGTCCTATCCTCCGTATGGCTTTGTGGGCGACGATGGCGAGTACACCGGCTTTGACCTCGACCTTGCCAAGGCCGTTGCCGACAAGCAGGGCTGGGACGTTGAGTATGAGGCTATCGACTGGGATGCCAAGGACACGCTGCTCAACTCGGGTGCCATCAACTGCATCTGGAACGGCTTTACCATGGAGGGCCGCGAGGACGACTACACGTTCTCCGAGCCTTACATGCTTAACGAGCAGGTGCTCGTGGTCAAGAAGGACGCGGGTATCAAGAGCTGGGACGATCTTGCCGGCAAGACCGTGATTACCCAGACTGATTCCGCCGCACAGGATGTGCTCGAGGGCGACCAGAAGGATCTGGCCGCGACGTTTGCCACGCTCGATACCATCGGCGAGTACAACACGGCGTTTATGCAGCTCGAGAGTGGTGCAGTCGATGCCGTTGCCTGTGACCTCTCGATCGCCCAATATCAGCTTGCCGCCAAGCCCGATGCCTATACGCAGCTCGACAAGCCGCTGTCCAGCGAGCACTACGCCGTTGGCTTTAAGAAGGGCGACACCAAGTCGGCGGACGCCGTGACTGAGTCGCTCAAGGCACTCTACGAGGATGGCACGGTCAAGGACCTGTGCGATAAATATGCAGATTACGGTCTATCCTTCGACAACTGGGTTCTCAAGTAGCGACTTTCCCAGGCACTCGATTTTGCCGCTCAAACCGTCGCTTGCGTACATTTAGTACGCGGCGCTCCTCTTTCACGGCAAACTCGGGCACCTGGAAAACCCGCTTTAGCATTGGGTTCGCTGTTCCGTTACTGTGAAAGAGAGCTTGGGTTGTCTATTCAGGTCATGATGCAGATGCTTGGCCAGGGATTCTTGGTCAGTTTGCAGCTGTTTGTGCTGACGCTGCTGGGGTCGATTCCGCTGGGAATTCCCGTGGCGTTTATGCGTATGAGCAAAATTGCGCCGCTCCGCTGGATTGCGCGCATCTACATTTCGGTCATGCGCGGTACGCCGCTCATGCTGCAGATGTTTGCCATCTACTTTGCCCCGTACTACGTGTTCGGCATTTCGCTCACGCCCGATTCCAAGTGGACGGCGTGCGTCGTGGCGTTCATCATCAACTATGCCGGTTACTTTGCTGAGATCTATCGATCGGGTCTGCAGTCCATTCCGCGCGGTCAATATGAGGCTGCCGAGGTGCTGGGCTACTCGCGCATGCAGACGTTTCTGTATATCGTGATGCCGCAGGTCGCCAAGCGCATTTTGCCGGCGATGGGCAACGAGATCATCACGCTGGTCAAGGACACGTCGTTGGCGTTTGCCATCGGCGTGGGTGAGATGTTCTCGACCGCCAAGGCGCTTGTCGCCTCGCAGGTGAGCATGGTGCCGTTTGCAATCGCGGCGCTGATCTACTGGGTCTTTAACTTCGTGGTCGAGATGCTGCTGGGCGCTGCCGAGAAAAAATTGGATTACTACCATGACTAGTTCGGTAATGAATATAACGAACGCCCGAAAGGCGTTTGGCGGCAATGAGGTGCTCAAGGATATCTCGCTCGAGGTAAAGCGTGGCGAGGTTGTGGCGATTATCGGGCCTTCGGGCGGCGGTAAGTCCACGCTGCTGCGCTGTGCCACGCTGCTCGAGACGCTCGACGGTGGCTCGCTCTCGTTTGGTGACCTTGCCGTCGCGACGGATGCGGGTTTGGGCGCGGTGTACGCAAAGGGTGATGTTCCTAAACAGGCGCGCTCGCGGTTTGGTCTGGTGTTTCAGAACTACAATCTGTTCCCGCACTATACCGTGATGAAAAACATCACCGATGCGCCGATCCGCGTGCTCAAGCGCCCGCGCGAGCAGGCGGAGGCCCGCGCACACGAGCTTATTGCACAGATGGGGCTTACGGGTAACGAGAACAAGGTGCCCTGCGAGCTTTCGGGCGGTCAGCAGCAGCGCGTGAGTATTGCCCGCGCCCTGGCGCTCGACCCGGAAATCTTGTTCTTTGATGAGCCGACCTCGGCGCTCGATCCAGAGCTGACGGCCGAGGTTCTGCGCGTCATCAAGGATCTGGCCGCGCAGAATATGACGATGGTGATCGTGACGCACGCGATGCAGTTTGCGCGCGATGTTGCCGACCGCGTGGTCTTTATGGATGGCGGGCGCATTGTCGAGGAGGGTCCGGCCGAGCAGGTTATCGATCATCCGCGCGAGCAGCGTACACGCGAGTTCTTGAGCCGTATCGAGGGATAGGCTCAGCAATTTACTCAACTATTTATTGAGGTGATGCCGCCGCAGGTCTTACGGTCTGCGGCGGCATTTTATTTGCATCGGCGGGGTTCAATAATCGCCTCGCATACTCGCCTCCTCCTCTCGCCGCCCGTATTCATACGCGTGCCGAAAGGTCTGCATGGACAGGCGACTGCAAGGGTAGGGTGGTGGCATAGGACATTTGGAGGGTGAGTCGGCTCGGCTGCCGACCGTGCTGCTCCCGGGACGGTATC
>CAJMSG010000212.1:0-2819 GCA_905216105.1 uncultured bacterium
TCGCTCGGCGCCTACAGCCGCGCCCTTAAGGACCGCGACCAGCGCTATCTGGAGAATCTCCTTGCCGAGGGCGACCGCATCAAGCGCGCGCTCGACGACGAGGCCTCCCACTAGACCACCCATCACGCCAGGTCGAAAGGACCGAAGCTTATGGCGATTACCATCGATATCGACACCGCACGCCCCTACCAGGTGCATGTGGGCACGTTTTTGCTGGAGCAGGCAGGCCCGCTCGTCCGCGCCACCTCCGGCGGCTCGCGCGCCGTCATCGTGACGGACACCAACGTAGGCCCCCTCTACCAGATGCCCGTTAAGCAGAGCCTCGAATCCGCAGGCTACGAGGTGAGCATCTGCACCTTCGAGGCCGGCGAGGCCCATAAGCGTGCCGAGACCTACGTTGCCATTTTGGAGTTTGTGGCCGAGCACGAGCTTTCGCGCTCCGACGTGATCGTGGCGCTCGGCGGCGGCGTCGTGGGCGACGTGGCAGGCTTTGTGGCCGCCACCTACATGCGCGGCTGCAAGTTTGTGCAGATTCCCACAAGCCTGCTCGCCATGGTGGATTCGTCGGTCGGCGGCAAGACGGCCATCGACCTGGCAGCCGGCAAGAACCTGGCCGGCGCCTTTTGGCAGCCGAGCGTGGTCATCGCCGACGTGGGGTGCCTGGCAACCCTCACGCCCGAACAGTTCGCCGACGGCTGCGGCGAGGTCGTCAAGCACGCCGTGATCGCAGACCCCGAGCTCTTCGCCGAACTGGAGAAGACCCCACTCACGCTTGAGCTGCTGAACCGCGACGTGGCCCGCGTGGCGCTCATCATCGCCCGCAATATCGACATTAAGCGCGCCGTGGTCGTTGCCGACGAGCGCGAAACCAATCAGCGCAAGCTCCTCAACTTTGGACACAGCGCCGGACACGCCGTTGAGGCCTGCGAGCACTTTGAGCTCGGCCACGGCAACTGCGTGTCGATTGGCATGGGCATCATCACGCGTGCCGCAGCCCTGCATGGCGTTTGTGACGCCGAGCTGCCCGATCGTATTGAGGAGCTCTGCGCCCGCCACGGCCTCAAGACCCGCTGCGACCTAGATGCCGATGCCGTCTTTGCCGAGGCGCTCCACGACAAAAAGCGCACGGGCGACACCATCGACCTGGTAATTCCGCATGACATTGGCCGTTGCAGCATCGACCGCATGCCGCTTTCCACCTTCCACGATTTGATTGCCGAGGGCCTCGGCCAGAAGGGAGACGCTTCCGCATGTTAGCCCGCATCACCCCGTCCCCGCTCAAGGGCACCGTTCCCGCCATCGCGTCCAAATCGATGGCGCATCGCCTCATCATCTGCGCCGCGCTTGCCAACGGCGAGACGCACGTTGCCTGCAACACGACCTGCGCCGATATCGACGCCACGGTGCGCTGCCTCACGGCGCTCGGCGCCCGCATCGAGACCGTCGAGGACGGCTTCCAGGTCCACCCCACCATGAAGAGCATTGAATTTGGCCTGCTCAAGGCCCTTGCCGGCGGTACGCTCGACTGCGGTGAGAGCGGCTCCACGCTGCGCTTTATGCTGCCTGTCGCCTGCGCGCTGGGTGCGGAGGCCACCTTCGTGGGCCAGGGCCGTCTGGGCGCACGCCCCCTCTCCCCGCTCTCCGACGAGATCATCGCCGCCGGCTGCGACCTGCAGGGCCTGGGCGGTTTTCCGCTCAAGACAAGCGGCCGTATGCGTCCGGGCACCTTTATCCTGCCAGGCAACGTGAGCTCGCAGTACATCTCCGGCCTGCTGCTGGCGGCCCCGCTGCTGGCCCAGCCCTCCTGCGTGCAGGTGACCGGCCTTATCGAGAGCCGCCCCTATATCAACCTGACCATCCAGGCCATGAAGGCCTTTGGTGTCGAGGTCAACGTCGAGCGCATTCCGGCCAAGGACGGCCAGCCCGAGGTCACGAACTTCCGCGTGAACAGCGGCTCGTACCGCACGCCCGGCAGCGTAGCCGTCGAGGGCGACTGGTCCAACGCCGCCTTTTGGCTGTGCGCCGGCGCCATCGGCACCGACCCGATCACCGTCGAGGGCGTGTCGCTAAGCTCCGCACAGGGCGACCGCAACGTGCTCGCCGCGCTTTCGCGCTTTGGCGCCCGCATCGTGCGCTCCACGAACGCCGCCACCGTCCAGTCCGACAAGCTCGCCGGCTTTGAGATGAGCGCCCACGACATTCCTGACCTAGCGCCCGTCATCTCGGCCGTGGCATCGCTGGCCCAGGGCCGCACGTTCATCCGTGACTGTGCACGCCTGCGCATCAAGGAATCTGACCGTCTGGTCACCACCACCCGCGAGCTCACCGCGCTGGGCGCGCAGGTGTGCATCGCCGGTGACGACCTCATCATCAAGGGCGTCGATGCCCTTACCGGCGGCGAGGTCGATTCGCACAACGACCACCGCATCGCCATGATGGCCGCCATCGCCGCGAGTCGCGCCACCGGCGAGGTCGTGATCCACGGCGCCGAGGCCGTCAACAAGTCCTATCCCGATTTCTTCGACCACTACCGCCTGTTGGGCGGCAAGGTCACGCTCGAGGAGGAATAGCATGTCCTCGACCTTTGGCAACGTCTTGCGTTTGAGCATCTTCGGCCAGTCGCACTCCCCCGCTATCGGCTGCTCGCTCGATGGTATTCCGGCAGGTATCGCCGTTGACCTGGAGCAGCTGCAGGCCTTTTTGGACCTTCGCGCCCCCGGCCGTGACGAGACCGCGACCAAGCGCCGCGAGGCCGACGCCGCCCACATTATCGCCGGCATAGTTGATGGACACACCACGGGCGCGCCTATCGCCGCGAT
>CAJMSG010000213.1:0-2812 GCA_905216105.1 uncultured bacterium
TCGGTTTGGTAAAATACCGCCGCACTTGGGAACGGATGGGCTCCGGTGGGCTCCGCGGTCCTCAAAACCGTTGCGAGGCGTGCAAAACGTCTTGGATGTGTTCGATTCACATACGTTCCCGCCATACGCTACCAGCGCTTTTGTGCTCGCGGTCTTGCTGCGTGCCGCAAAGGCGCTGTTTTGTTTTTGTACGGGTTTGCCGTGCCGCCCGCTTTATCGGCGACGGTATTTGGCTTCGTGCACCGGGTTTCGAGCATGCCGATGGAGGTGTTTTGCCGTATGACTACCGTAAGACGTGCCGATCTTTCTTGTGTCGTCCAGGCGGGCGGGTTGTCGTCGCGCATGGGCTGCGATAAGGCGCGCATGGCGTTTCGCGGCGAGCTGCTCATCGAGCGCGTGCTGGGTCGGCTGGCGCCAGTTGCCGGCGAGTTGGTCGTGACGACGTCGCGTACCAGCGAGCTTGCCTATCTTGAGGAGCGCGCTTTTGGCGGCCTGGTGCCGCGCGTGGTGGCGGACCTTGAAGGCTCGGCGGGCGCCATGCGCGGCATCGCGAGCTCGTTGGCTGCGGCTCGGCTGCCTCTCGTGGCGATCGTTGCCTGCGATATGCCGTTTGTCTCGCCGGAACTCATCGGCACGCTTGCTGATCATGTTGAGGCCGAGGCGCTCGATGTGTCCGTGCCGCGCGAGGAGCGGGGGATTGAGCCGCTTTGCGCCGTCTGGCGCCGTGACGCGTGTGCGCCGGTTGCCCAAGAGCTGCTCGCCGGTGACCGTCAGCGAATCCGCTGCCTGATCGACCGGGTGAACGCCGGGTATTTGGACGAGCCTCAGATTGTCGCGGTCGCCGGCTCGACGCTCTGCTTCGAGAACGTCAATACGCCCGAGGAGTTTGCGGCGGCCGAGTTACTCGCCTAGACGATTGGAGTTGCCATGCCTCACGATATCTGCCCCGATACCGGGGAACTTTGCACTTGCGATGGTTCCGAGCCCTGTACCTGCGGCTGCGGTGGCTGTGGACATACTGCGGAAGAGGAAGCGGCCGCCGCGGCGTATCGTGAGGCACACCGCGAAGGTCCATCCGGTGATGCCCTCGACCACGAGCGCAAGATTATCGTGTCGTTCGACAGCACCTTCGATGTGATGGAATGCGAGCAGCTGTGCCTGGATGCCGGCGTGCCCGGGCGCATCATGCCGCTGCCCGGCTCCATTACTGCCGGCTGTGGGCTTTGCTGGGTCATGCCGTTCTCGGGCGATGCACTCGCCGCCTTCCGCGCTGCCACCGAAGGCCGCATAACCCCCGCCGACTACCATCAGCTCGTCCTCTAACCACCAACATCACCACAAAGGTGCCTGTCCCCAATGTGGTGGCTTGGAACACGTGGACGAAACAGGTTTGAAACACGGGTTTTGCATGTCAGGCACTCAAAAACGCTTCTACCTGCATCGTAATCAAAACGAAACATCTGCTCGTCGGCTTATGCGAAACTTTGCTGCAACAGTGCGATATTATCCATACTCGATAAAGCTCGCGGCGCATGGGGCGCCTCGAACGACACTTTTCTTTTCCATCAATTGGAGGAAGCATGAGCTACACGCAGAAAGTTCTCGACGAGCTCAAGGCCCGCTATCCCGAGCAGCCTGAGTTCATCCAGGCCGCAACCGAGATCCTCGGCACCATCCAGCCGGCGCTCGACGCCCATCCCGAGTACGAGGAGGCCGCCCTGCTCGAGCGCCTCGTCGAGCCCGAGCGCATCGTTATGTTCCGTGTCCCCTGGGTCGACGACCAGGGCAAGGTCCAGGTCAACCGCGGCTACCGCGTCGAGTTCAACTCTGCCATTGGACCCTACAAGGGCGGCCTGCGCTTTAACCCGACGGTCACCCTGGGCATGCTCAAGTTCCTGGGCCTGGAGCAGATCCTCAAGAACAGCCTGACCACCCTCCCCATGGGCGGCGGCAAGGGCGGCTCCGACTTTGACCCCAAGGGCAAGTCCAACAACGAGATCATGCACTTCTGCCAGTCCTTCATGACCGAGCTCTATCGCCACATTGGCCCCAACACCGACGTTCCCGCCGGCGACCTGGGCGTTGGCGGCCGCGAGGTTGCCTACCTGTTCGGTCAGTACAAGCGCCTGACCAACGAGTGGACCGGCGTCCTCACTGGCAAGGGCCTCTCCTTTGGCGGTTCGCTCGCCCGTACCGAGGCCACCGGTTACGGCCTGGTCTACTTTGTGGACGAGTACCTCAAGAGCCGCGGTGACTCCTTCGAGGGCAAGAACGTCGTCGTTCACGGTTCCGGTAACGTCGCCATCTACGCCGTCCAGAAGGTCTCCCAGCTCGGCGGCAAGGTGCTCGCCTGCTCCGATACCCACGGCTGGGTCGAAGATCCCGACGGCATCGACTACACCGTGCTCGAGCACGTCTACAACAAGAAGCGCTCCGGCCACGACAAGGGCGTCACGCTCGCCATGTACGTTGACGAGAAGCCCAACGCCGTGTGGCACGAGGGCGACGGCCGCGGCGTGTGGCAGCTTCCCTGCGACATCGCGCTGCCCTGCGCTCGCGAGAACACGCTGCTGCTCGAGGACGCCCAGGCGCTCGTCGCCAACGGCTGCAAGGTGGTCGGCGAGGGCGCGAACATGCCCACGACCATCGAGGCCACGACCTACTTCCAGGAGAACGGCGTCGCCTTTATGCCTGGTAAGGCTGCCAACGCCGGCGGCGTGCTCGTGTCCGGCCTGGAGATGAGCCAGAACGCCGAGCACCTGTCCTGGACCTTCGAGGAGGTCGACGGCAAGCTCGAGCAGCTCATGCGCGG
>CAJMSG010000214.1:0-2803 GCA_905216105.1 uncultured bacterium
TGCTCAACGTCGTTCTGGCTAACCCGCAGCTCATAGTCGCCCGGCGTGGCCGAAACGTAGATGAACTGGGGAATCCTTGCTTCAAACTCATCGAAACGAAGCGGGCGGTTATCGAGCGCCGAGGGCAGGCGAAAACCATGTTCCACCAGCGTCACCTTACGCGAGCGGTCACCTTCGTGCATGCCGCGAATCTGCGGCACCGTCACATGGCTCTCATCGATGATGCAGAGCATATCCTTGGGAAAGTAATCGATTAGGGTAAACGGCGGCTCACCCGGCTTGCGACCGTCCAGATGACGCGAGTAGTTCTCGATGCCGTTGCAAAAGCCCATCGTCTCGAGCATCTCAAGATCATAATCGGTACGCTGCTGCAGACGCTGCGCCTCGAGCAACTTGTCGGTCGCCTTGAGCTCCGCCACGCGCTTCTCGCACTCTTCGCTGATCGATTTCAGAGCCGCCTTGACCTTCGGCTTCTCGGTCACGTAGTGCGATGCCGGCCATACGGGAATGGCCTCGTACTCACGAAGCATCTCACCGGTGACCTCATCGATCTCGGCAATCAGCTCGACCTCGTCGCCAAAGAACTCAAACCGCAACGGATGCTCGGCATAAGGCGGATACACGTCAACAACATCGCCGCGCACGCGGAACGTGCCACGCGCCAGGTCATAGTCATTGCGATCATATTGAATGTCGATAAGCGCATGGATAAAGTCATCGCGCTCGAGCGGCACCTTCTTGTCGACGTTTGGAGCCAGACCCGCATAGTCCTCAGGAGAGCCAATGCCATAGATACATGAAACCGATGCGACAACGATCACATCACGTCGAGAGAGCAGTGACGCGGTCGCCTGATGGCGCAGCATCTCGACCTCTTCGTTAATCGAGGAGTCTTTCTCGATATACGTATCGCTTTGCGGCACATATGCCTCGGGCTGATAGTAATCGTAGTACGACACAAAATAGACCACGGCGTTGTTAGGGAAGAATTCCTTGAGCTCGCTCGCAAGCTGAGCGGCAAGCGTTTTGTTGGGAGCCATGACCAGCGTCGGCTTCCCCAGGGCCTCAATAGTCTTAGCCATCGTGAAGGTCTTGCCCGAACCAGTCACGCCAAGCAAAACCTGATAGCGATCTCCGTCCCTCACGCCCTGCACAAGCGACTCAATGGCCTTAGGCTGGGAACCAGAGGGCTCGTATGGAGACACGACCTCAAACGGCACCTCAGAGCCCTCAACGCCAAAACGTTTGAGCTCTCCTCCAACACGCTCAACTTCAAATTCCGCCATGGATACTCCTAACTCATATATCTGCAGTATACGCAGGCGGCAGGCATAGTCCTATACGAACCGATCGGGATAGAGGGTCTTGTAGCGAACCCAGGCATTATTGACACGAATCAGATACGCCTGCGTCTCGGGAAAGGTGATTGCATTATGAAGCGACGTGCTCTGCTGCGCCCATCCGTCGACATTGCCCATGCCGGCGTTATAGGCGGCAATGGCACTGTCAGTCGACCCGTTAAAATACGTTAGAAGATACGAAAGATACGCACAGCCAAACTCGATGTTCGTAGCGGGATCGTTAAGGTCGCCGGCTGAATACTCGCTGCCATCGACAAGACCCTTGGCAATCATATCCTGGGCAGTCTCGGGCATCAGCTGCATCAATCCCTGTGCGCCTTGATTCGACTCAGCCTCGGGATCCCAATTCGATTCCGACTTTATGACAGCACACACCAGATACGGATCAAGATTGTGCGAAATGCTCGATTGCTTTACGTACGCCTCGTAGTCAATTGGATACAAAGGCTTAAAGAAGGCGGCAGGGGCATACGAGTAGACGAGCGAAATAAGGCCGAAAACAAACATAACGGCAAGTGGCGCCACGCGATACCACGTAAAGAAACGTGTCTTAGGCATCGGTCTCCTCCCTATCCGCTACATCCCCGAAGCCATGACGCGCAAGCCATGCGTCCAGTTGTTCAAAGAGCGAGTTATCGCCTGCCGAATTATCGATTACCGTCGTAGCGAGATTGCAAAGCGAAGCCTCATCAGGTTGGCATGCAGAGCGCGCATCAAAATCAGAGGACTCCATACCACGATGAATGGCACGCTCGCGACGAACTGCTAAAGGAGCGCTGATAACCAGAATTTCATCAGCCAGGCCAAAAGCATCCTCAAAACCAGTCGGGGCAGAAACCTCGACTACCGCAAAGGGATAACGGGGGGACGAAACCGTGCAGCAAACCGGATCAAGGATCCTCAGCGAAAGCTGTTCAATGAGAACCGGGTGAACGATGCCATTGAGCTGCGCAACTGTATCAGGAGAGGCGAAAGCTCGAGCAGCGAGGACATTGCGGCGAATGCCGCCCTCCCCGTCCAGAATGTCCCAACCGAATTCTTCCGCGAGGGCATTGACGATATCGGAGCCTGGCACATAAAGCGATTTGGCAAGCTCATCCAGATCGATAAGCATGGCGCCATGAGATTCGAGATAGCGGCAGGCAGTCGACTTACCCGAAGCAATATTGCCCAAGACAAAAACGGTAAACATCAAGTCCTCCCTAACGCCAATGGGAGTTATTATCGCGCAAATACAAAAGAAGGACTCAAAATACAGCCAAACAGTAAGACAAGCTAAACGAAGGCGAATTCTTGTATTACAACTCTCTATCAAAGACAAAAAAGGGGGAGGCAGCGAGGCCTCCCCCTTCTTCAAGTCAATCGACGGCTCGGTGCCGTCCACCGGTCAGCGGCGCCCTGGCCTCCCACGGGCTGACCCCGCAGTACTCTCGGCGCGATGG
>CAJMSG010000215.1:0-2799 GCA_905216105.1 uncultured bacterium
CCGAATTTATCGAGAACTCCAATAACAACAAGAACCAGGCGCTGCTGTTTAACTCGATCGCCATGCAGTGCGACATTTTGGACGAACTGTACGACAACTGGAATGTGGTCCATAGCCTTAATAACTCCAAGGTGCGCGGATGGCTCATGGCCTGGAAGCTCAACGGCGACGTGAGCGCCCATATGAAGCTCATCCGCACGATCCGTTCGCTCAAGAGCTACAAGATTGAGTGCGAGATGTTCGGACAGGTCTTTAAGACCGATGCGTGGAAGGCGGCGGGGCAGGCGTTCCCTGCGGCGACCCAGGGCATCGGCATCTTTACCGGCATATATGGCGTAAACGATGCCAGCAAGAACTGGGAAAACGTAAACGTCCGCATGCAGAAGGTGAAGGGCGAGCGCGAGGGCTACGAGCTGCAGCATACGCGCTTGCTTGCCAAACCCGAGAAGACCGAGGACGACTGGAAGTGCATCTACGCGCTGCGCGATGCCATGGAAAAAGCTCGTGCGTTTGAGGATCTGCTGTATCGCCAGCTTTGCCATGACAGCACCGATGTGGCGGTGGGCTCTGTTATGACAATCGCCGGCGTGCTGACGGCGGGTTCGGCGGGAACCGTGGTTGGCGCCGCCTATGACGCTGCCTCGACGAGCGTCGGTTCGGAGCGCGCGATTAAGCTGACCAATGCCGAATGCGCCTACGATGTTGCCTGCGAGCAGGTGTAGCGCGCGTGCCAGAATCGTATTACGGTCAACTGGGGCGAGCTAACCGATGCCGAGGTCTACAAGGCCAACAAGGACGGCTTGATCTCGGACGAGAAGATGCAGTCGATCTTCGAGGCGCGTTATCGCAATGTGCCTGCCAAGGCAGCACCCGACCCTGCGGGCGTGGTGTACGAGGGCCTGCTGTCCAATACGGTTGAAGGCGCGACGGTTGAGCTGTGGAGCGCCGACGATGCGGCCGGTACCAATGCAGTGCGTTGGGATGCCGAGGAGTATGAGCAGGACAATCCGCTTGCGACGGGTGTGGACGGTGCGTACAACTGGAATACGCCGACCGGCTGGTATCAGGTGCGCGTGACCAAGGACGGGTATGAGGAGGCGCGGTCGGCTTGGCTGCGCGTGCCGCCGATTCAGACTGAGGTGAATATTGGCTTGGTGTCGAAGGCGGCGCCCGAGGTGGCCTTGGCCCATGCCTATACCGATTGCATCGAGGTTGAGTTTGCGCAGTATATGGATGCGAGCGACGATGCCCTGGTCGCATTGTGCGCGCAGGGCTTGGGCGACGTGACGTATGCGTGGCTCGACAAACAGGACGACCCCGATGGCAAGCCGCTGTCGCGCGTGCTGCGTATTCGCTATGCCGATGCGCGCGAGGCGGGGTCGACGGTCGAGCTTGAACTCGACGGCGCTCGCAATTACGCCGGAAATGCCATGTCGCACTGGGCGAGCGGCGAGCTTGCCGTGGGCGTGCGGGCTGACAAGCTCAAGCTCAACGTGGAGCAAGCGGTGACCATGCTTGAGGGCAGTGACTTTGAGCTGGTGGCGCACGTGACCGATAAGGCGGGCAAGCCGTTTGCGGGCGCAAAGGTTAGTGTTGGGCTGGAGTCCCCGGCTATCTGCTCTGTCGATGCCACTCAGGCCGTGACGGGCGAGGACGGCGCGGCGACGTTTGTGCTGCACGGTGCTCTGCCGGGTCTGACGACGCTGACGGCGACGGTGGATGGCACGGCGCTGTCCAAGCAGGTCGACGTGCGCGTGTCTGCCGAGGTAGTGCGACCGGCGCGACCGGTGGCGACGATTGGTGCGACGACGTTTGGTGCGTGGTCGCCCAAGGAGAACTACATTACGGTGCCCAAGGGCACGAAGCTGGAGCTTTCGGCCGAGGATGGCACGACGATTTGGTGCACCACCAACGACACCTGCCCCTGCCGTGACGAAGGCCGCGTAAAGTACACCGAGCCTATTGCGCTCGATAGCAACATGTATGTGCGCATTGCGGCACAGCGCCCTGGCATGTCGTACAGCGAGTATTCCGAGCGTCTGAACATTACGATTACGGTGACCGATGAGGCGGTGCCTGAGCCGACGCCCGATCCCAGTCTGAAGCCAGAGCCCGATCCGACGCCTGACGGCGGCGAGCAGGGCGGCGGTGCGGATGGCTCTGGTGGCGCCGGGGTCCCTGCGGGCAGTTCGACTTCGACGACGACCACGGTGATGACGGACAAGTCCAAGGGTAAGGGCGAGAACGGCAAGAAGTCCGGCGGCACGGAGCTCGCCAGCACGGGTGACTCCGCCGCGATGACGGTCGCCGCCCTGGGCATCGCCGGCGCAACCGTTGCCGCGGCCGGCATCGCCGCGACCAAGCGTCGCAAGCGTTAGGTTTTGGCGACAGCGCCCATCCTCGGCTTTAGCAAAATCTCAATCTGTAACACCTGGCCGCCCAAAACGGCCCTAGATGTTACAGATTTAGATGAACCGTCTGACTGCCAACCTAACGTCTCGATCTGTAACGCGTAGCGGGAGATTTGGCCTCTTACTGTTACAGATCAAGATGAACGGGAGGACGGCATAGAAAAAGTCCCCGTCGGGCGTGTGCTCGACGGGGACTTTGCCGTTTGGTGGCTAGCGCTGCAGGTGATTACTCGCCCAGCAGGCTCTTGGTGATGGAAGCGGCGGCCTTCTTGCCGGCGCCCATCGCCAGAATGACCGTAGCGGCACCGGTGACGATGTCACCGCCGGCCCAGATGCGGGGATCGGTGGTCTGGCCGGTCTCCTCGTCGGCGACGATGTAGCCCCACTT
>CAJMSG010000216.1:0-2763 GCA_905216105.1 uncultured bacterium
TGGCATTGGATGGCAAGTTCACCTTGCGCCGGGCAAGGGACCAGAACGGCGGCGACGCGACTTGATAGCAATGCAAATGCTGTGCGCTCATCGGGCGAAAGGCATTCGGCTTCAACGACGACAAGCTTGGGCGGTGCGCTGTTTGTGCGAAGCGTAGCTCGGTACGTGCGGACCGAAGAACCCGACATAGAAAACTCCTGTGTATTCGGCAAAACGTAAACTATAGTTTACGTTTATGTTCGGCTCCATTTCAAACTCGGCTGCATGGACGAACGTGCGAAACAGATTCTTGGCAGGCGGGTCGAAGAGACACGCAGGGACCTTGGTATCTCCAAGGTTGATTTTTGTGTGGCGACAGGAATCAGCCGACCCTACCTCGACCGAATCGAAGATGGGACGGCAAATTTCACGCTCAAGGTTCTATTTAAGATCGCGCCCGCACTCGGCATGACGGTGTCAGAGCTTCTCGAGGGCATCGAATAGGGGATACCCGTCGACAACTGAATTACGCCATCGGGATGCGGTCGTGGTTGACTTGGCTGTAGAACAGGCGCTGGATCTCGGCGGCAGCGCGTGACTGGCCGAGTGCCCACATGGTCTTGGCCACGAGTGTCTCGGTGGTCATGTCGTCGCCGCGCAGAATGCCCGGATGATCGACGTAAGCACGGCCGACCTCATAAACGCCCAGATCGAGGCCCTCTTCGGGGACCTGCGTGGTCATAACGACGGTGCGGCCCGAATCGACCCAGCGGAAAATTGCCTCTTGGAACGACTCGCCCGACTCGCCAAACTCGGGAATACCGCCAATGCCAAAGGTCTCAAGGATTACAGCGTCGTAGCTATCGGCAAGGGCGTCCAGAATGCCTGGGTTCACGCCGGGCGTGAGCTTAAGGACAAACACGCGTGGGTCGATGCTGTCGTAGAAACGGACTGGGCTTTCATTCTGGTGAGTGCCGTGAAGCCCGTTGCGCACGATGCGGGCGTTGCGGATATAGGCGATGGGCGGATAGTTGACGCTAATGAACGCGTTAAAGCTCATGGTGCGCTGCTTGCGGGCACGCGTGCCGGCAATGGCGACGCCGCCAAACACGATCGAGACGTCGTGCGAATGCTCGTCGAGCGCATAGAGCAGGCTCTGGTACAGGTTGAGCTTGGCGTCGGTAAAGGGGTTGCCCATGGGCTTTTGCGAACCGGTGAGCACGATGGGCTTGGGGCTGTCCTGAATCAGGTAGGAAAGCGCTGCCGCAGTGTAGCTCATGGTGTCGGTGCCGTGCAGAATCACGAAACCGTCGTGGTCGGCATAACCCTCGACGATGACGTCGCGGATACGCATCCAGTCGCTCGGGCGCATATTGGTGCTGTCGATGTTCATGGGCTGCACGACGTCGAGCTCGCAGAGGCCCGAGATCTCGGGGACGCTCTGGGCGAGCTCCTCACCGGTCAGGGCGGGGGAGAGGCCGTTGCCGTCCTCGGTCGATGCGATGGTGCCGCCCGTGGCGATGAGAAGGATGCGCTTCATGCTGGTATTCCTATCGTATTTTCCGCCGCAGAGGCGGAGTCGTTCGGCAGTATTGTGGCACAGGGCGTCCAATGTTCAAACGTATTACATCATCTGTAACGTTTGAAAACACTTCAATTGCCGTCAAATAGGGGCCCAGGTCGTGCGTTTGCCGTGCGCTGATGGCCGCGAGGGGCGAGAAACCCCATATAACGTGTACACTATGGAGGTTATTTTCGTTCATTCACGCGGGTGGGCACCGGCTCCCCGCCAACAAGAGGGGGAACCATGGATCAAAAGGCTTCCGCAAAGGTCCTCGTACTCGACTTTGGTGCGCAGTACGGTCAGCTCATTGCCCGTCGCGTCCGCGACCTCAACGTGTATTCCGAGATCGTCCCCTGCGACATCTCGGCCGACGAGATTCGCGAGATGAACGCCTCTGCGCTCATCCTTTCCGGCGGCCCGGCTTCCGTGTATGCCGAGGACGCTCCGTCCATCGATCCTGCCATCTTTGACCTGGGCCTTCCCGTCCTGGGCTTCTGCTACGGCCATCAGATCACGGCCGTAACGCTCGGCGGCAAGGTCGGCCACTCCGAGGTGGGCGAGTATGGCCGCGCCACCATCACGCGCACGGCTGGTGCCAAGCTTTTTAACTCCACGCCCATGGAGCAGACCGTGTGGATGAGCCATCGCGACGCCGTGTCCGAGGTGCCCGAGGGCTTTACCGTTACCGCCAGCACCGACGTATGCCCGGTTGCCGCCATGGAGTGCGTTGAGCGCAAGATCTTCACCACGCAGTTCCATCCGGAGGTCAAGCACTCCGAGTACGGTCAGCAGCTGCTGAGCAACTTCCTGTTTGAGATCTGCGGCCTGGAGCCCAACTGGAGCATGGACAACCTGGTCGAGACCATGACGGCCGAGTTCCGCGAGAAGGTCGGCGACGACCGCGTGATTCTGGCCCTGTCCGGCGGCGTCGACTCCTCCGTCGTGGCTGCGCTGGGCGCCCGCGCCGTGGGCAAGCAGATGACCTGCGTGTTCATCAACCACGGCCTGCTGCGCAAGGGCGAGCCCGAGCAGGTGGAGGAGGTCTTCACCAAGCAGTTTGACGTCGACTTTATCCACGTCCACGCCGAGGACCGCTATGCCGAGCTTCTGGCCGGCGTGACCGAGCCTGAGGAGAAGCGTCGCATCATCGGTACGCAGTTCTGGAAAGAGTTCTTCGCCGTGGCGCAGCAGCTCGAGACCGATGGCAAGCCGGTCAAGTA
>CAJMSG010000217.1:0-2751 GCA_905216105.1 uncultured bacterium
CTATGACTCGTTCGTTAGTAATCAACACCGCTTCTCACGCGGTGCCGATACGAAGGGAGTTCCGTATGGCCGAACTTACTGACCGCTTCGGGACCATGGTGTTCTCTGAGGAAGTCATGAAGGACTACCTCCCCAAGGACATTTGGAAGCGCCTTGCTGCAACCCTCGAGGGCGGTGAGCCGCTCGACTTGGATGTGGCCAACGCCGTTGCCCACGCCATGAAGGTCTGGGCCATCTCCAAGGGCGCGACGCACTACGCGCACTGGTTCCAGCCGCTTTCGGGCATTACTTCCGAGAAGCACGACAGCTTCCTCGAGCCCAACCACGACGGCACCGCCATTACCAAGTTTACGGGCAAGAACCTCATCCAGGGCGAGCCGGACGCCTCCAGCTTCCCCAACGGCGGCCTGCGCGCCACCTTCGAGGCCCGTGGCTACACCGCTTGGGATCCCACCAGCCCTGCCTTCATCAAGGACGATGTCCTGTGCATCCCCACGGCTTTCTGCTCCTACACGGGCGAGGCTCTGGACAAGAAGACCCCGCTGCTGCGCTCCATGACCGCGCTCTCGCGTGAGTCCAAGCGCGTTTTGGCGCTGTTTGGCAAGACCCCCAAGAAGGTCGTTCCTTCCGTGGGCGACGAGCAGGAGTACTTCCTGATCAAGAAGGACGCCTATCGCAAGCGCAAAGACCTGGTCATCACCGGCCGAACCCTCTTTGGTGCTGCTCCCTGCAAGGGCCAGGAGCTCGAGGAGCACTACTTTGGCGCTATCCGCCCCACCGTCTCGGCCTACATGAAGGATCTGGACGATGAGCTGTGGGCGCTTGGCATTCCCGCCAAGACCAAGCACAACGAGGTTGCTCCCTGCCAGCATGAGCTCGCCCCGGTCTATGGCGAGGTCAACGAGGCCATCGACCAGAATCTGGTCATGATGGAGAAGATGAAGCTCATCGCCTCCCGCCACGACTTGGTCTGCCTGCTGCACGAGAAGCCCTTCGAGGGCATCAACGGTTCGGGCAAGCACAACAACTGGTCGCTTGGCACCGAGTCCGAGAATCTGCTCGATCCGGGCGACACCCCGCTCGACAACCTGCAGTTCATCGTCTTCCTCACCGCGGTGATCGAGGCCGTCGATAACTATCAGGAGCTCCTGCGTGCCTCCGTTGCCTCGGCCGGCAACGATCATCGTCTGGGCGCCAACGAGGCTCCTCCGGCGATTATGTCCATCTTCCTGGGCGACCAGCTTACCGAGGTTGTCGAGAAGATCATCGATGGCAAGGCTTCCGTCCATGCCACGCGCGGCGTGCTCGACCTGGGCGCCGATACCCTGCCCAAGCTGATGCAGGACAACACCGACCGCAACCGCACCTCCCCGTTTGCCTTCACCGGCAACAAGTTCGAGTTCCGTGCCTGCGGCTCCGAGCAGAACGTCTCCGACTCCAACCTGGTGCTCGATGCCGCCGTGGCCAAGTCGCTCAAGTCCTTCGCCGATGCCCTTGAGGGTACGCCCGAGGATGATTTCCAGGACGCCGCGCTCGAGTACTGCAAGAAGGTCCTGACCGACCACCAGCGTATCCTCTTCTCCGGTGACGGCTACTCCGATGAGTGGCCCGTCGAGGCCGAGAAGCGCGGCCTTGCCAACAACAAGACCACGGCCGACGCCCTGCCCGCCTTTGTTTCCGATAAGGCCATTGCGCTCTTTGAGGAGACGGGCGTCCTGACCCGCGCCGAGGCTCAGTGCCGCTACGACTGCAAGCTCGAGAAGTACAACAAGCTCATGAACATCGAGGCCACCACGATGGTTCGCGAGGCGCGTCGTACCTATCGCCCGGTCATTACCGCCTATGCCACCAAGGTCGCTAAGGGCCTTGAGACTATTCGTGCCGCCGGTGCTGAGGCCGCCATGCAGTGCGAGCAGAACACGCTCAACAAGCTCTGCAACGGTATCACCGCCATCAACGACTCCATCAAGGCGCTCGACGCCGTACATCAGAAGGCCGAGGCTCTCGATGGCCAGGAGCAGGCCAACGTGTACGCGCACGAGGTCGTTCCCGCTATGGATACGCTGCGCGGCGCCGTGGATGCCATGGAGGAGATCGTGGCCGCCGACTACTGGCCGGTCCCGACCTACGACGACATCCTGTTCTACGTGTAGAGCGTAGCTGACATATCGTCACGGTATTGAGCCGGGGTCCGCATCGCGCGGGCCCCGGCTATTTGTTTGCGAAGGACGCTTTGGATCCCGCTTTGCAACTGATTCGCCCACGCAATAAGGGGTCGTGGGCAAAAAACGTCAAATATGAGTACTGTCACAAGCCCTGTAGCATTATCTTTTTGCAAAATATGCAGTGTTACGCAACATATGTCCAAGTACTTAGCTGATAAATACCTGCAATTCCTCCGCCATAGGACGCCTTGTGTCAAAATCGCCTTCTGATGGCATGAAATCGCTGTTACTAAATTGGTAACAGTACTCATATTTGCTATTTTTTGTCCACGGGCCCTTGGATGACAGTGTGATTTTATGCCTTCGGGGTTCGAATCCCGGCGTTGGAGAAGAAAAAAGCCCGTCACCACAAGGGTAACGGGCTTTGCATTTCAAATGGTGCCCCCAGCGGGATTCGAACCCGCGATATCCACCTTGAAAGGGTGGCGTCCTTGGCCGCTAGACGATGGGGACAGCGGGAAAGAGTATAGCAGACTTTTTTGCCGGCGCGTATATCGTTGGCAAACTGGAAAACCACCACAAAGGT
>CAJMSG010000218.1:0-2742 GCA_905216105.1 uncultured bacterium
AGCTTGCCCGTGGGGGCGGGGGCGTCGGTCGAGGCGAACGCAAAGACGCGCGGGGCGATGCGGTCGCGGGCGATGCTGGCCCAAGCGCAGCCGGTGAGGATGGCATTGGTCAGGATGAGCATCACAAAGGCGAGCGGCTCGTTTTGCGCGACGAGACCAATAGCGCCCCAGACGGCCAAAAAGAGCTGGAACAGGCCAAAGGCGACGCTCCAGGCGAAGGCGCCCTTGGTGACGGTGCCCGACTGAGCGCGAATGGCCTTGGCCTCGCGCAAGACAAGGTAGACGGTCACCGCAAGACCGACGAGCGAGATGGCGGCAGCGAACATGCTGAGACTCCTCACAAACTAAAACCTACGAAAGCGGGGGTTTACCCGATTGTTACCAAGATATGCGCTGCAATTGGTGGCTGCGCACAACAACCAGCCATATTAACGCGCGCGCGTGGCGGTGTGGCGCAATGTAGTAGCGACCTGCGCGATAATGGACGGGAATTACACGGAAACGTAAAGGCTTCTTAAAGAATTGACGAGGATAGAGCTATGGGTGAGCAGGTTTGTATGACGGGCGCCGAGTACTGCGGCAGAGCTGCGGGCGTGGATACGAACGGTTATCCGGTCGAGACTACGGGCAATGCGGTGCTGGACATCTTGGAGCACCGTTCCTCCACGCGTGCCTTCGCGCGTGATGACAACGACCGTCCCGTGGCGGTGACCGACGAGCAACGTGCGGCGATTTTGCATGCGGCGAGTCGCGCGCCGTCGGCGGGCGCCATGATGATGTATTCCATCGTGAGCATCCGCGAGCAGGCTACGCTCGACCGCCTGGCCGACCTGTGCGACCACCAGCCCATGATCGCCAAGGCGCCCTGGGCACTGATATTTGTGGTCGATTATGCCAAGTGGATCGATCTGTTTGAGCACGTGGGCTGCTTTGAGCCCGAGTTTGTCAAGCGCACGGGCAAGGCGCCCCGCCGCGCGCCGGGTTTGGGCGACTTTGCCATCGCGGCCCAGGACGCCGTGATCGCCGCGCAAAACGCCGTGGTTGCCGCCGAGGCCCTGGGGCTGGGGAGCTGCTACATCGGTGATATCGTCGAGAATGCCGAGGAAGTTGCCGAGCTGCTTGATCTGCCACCCTATACCATGCCGCTATCGATGCTCATCATCGGCACGCCTCGCAAAGAGCGTCCGGCCATTGCGCATCCCGTGGTGAACCTGGTGCACGAGGAGCGCTACTGCCGTGCGGACGACGCGACTATGGACGCGCAGGTGGCCGAGATGGACGCGATGTTCCGTCCGCATGCTCGCGAGGTGGGGGAGCGCGTCGTGGATATCTACACTCGCAAGCACACGAGCCCCTTTATGGCCGAGATGAGCCGATCCATGGAGTGGTGGTTCAAAAACTGGCTCGGAAAATGACAAATGTGACAAGGGGACAGTCCCTTTGTCGCATTCCATATCGCCGCGGTGGCCTAAAGACTGTATAAATCTTTATCTAGCTGGGAAAACAGTGCATTAAAACATGGGCCGATTACCTATAATCCCCTCGAACGTTAAAGTTGGGAGGAAACCGGCTTATGGAACAAAAGGCCAAGGAGGCAGCCTCGCACGCTGCGATTCCTGTGAGCATCTCGGCGATGCTCGTCACGCTGGGCGTGGTGTACGGCGATATCGGCACCAGCCCTATGTATGTAACCAAGGCGCTCGTTGCCGGCAACGGCGGCATCGGAAGCGTGACGGAGGAGTTCGTGCTTGGCGCGCTCTCCCTTGTCGTGTGGACGGTCACGCTGCTGACCACCATCAAGTATGTGCTCATCTCGCTGCGCGCCGATAACCATGGTGAGGGCGGCATCTTTGCCCTGTACAGCCTGGTCAAGCGCTGCGGCAAGTGGCTTATCATCCCCGCCATGCTGGGTGGCGCCGCGCTGCTCGCCGACGGCATCCTGACGCCGGCCGTTACCGTTACCACGGCCATCGAGGGCCTGCGCACCATCCCGGCGGTCCATGCCGTGCTGGGCGATGACCAGGGCCGCGTCGTCGCCATTACGCTCGCCATCATCATCGCGCTCTTTTTGGTGCAACGCATCGGTACGGCCAAGATCGGTCACGCCTTTGGCCCCATCATGACGCTGTGGTTCCTGTTCCTGGGCGGCACGGGTCTGTTTTTTGTCTTCCAGCACCCCGCCGTGCTGCTGTGCCTCAACCCGGTGCGCGGCATCGCCTTTTTGCTGAGCCCCAACAACCACGCGGGTATCATGATTCTGGGCAGCTGCTTCCTCGCCACCACCGGTGCCGAGGCGCTCTACTCCGACATGGGCCACGTCGGCCGCGGCAACATCTACGCCACCTGGCCGTTCGTTAAGTGCTGCCTGTTGCTTTCCTATATGGGCCAGGGCGCTTGGCTTATGAACAACGCTGCCAACCCCGAGCTCATGGGCATTGCCGACCTCAACCCGTTCTACCAGATGCTCGCCCCGGGCCTGCGCCCGTTTGCCGTAGGCCTTTCCACCGTTGCGGCCATCATCGCCTCGCAGGCGCTCATCACCGGCGCATTCTCGCTGGTGTCCGAGGCCAGCCGTCTGGACCTTATGCCGCACATGCAGGTCTTCTACCCTGCCGAGACCAAGGGCCAGCTCTACATCCCCATGGTCAACAACGTCATGCTCGTGGGCTGCGTCATCGTGGTGCTGCTGTTCCAGAACTCGGCGCATATGGAAGCCGCCTACGGCCTTGCCATTACGCTGAC
>CAJMSG010000219.1:0-2698 GCA_905216105.1 uncultured bacterium
TCGGTTGGCAGCATCTCCTGAAACGCATAGGTCCCGTTAATGATGCGCGAACGGATCTCGCGGTAGATTCCTTCGTAAATCGCTTTTGGCATGGCTTCACCTCTAATGAATATGTATGGCTAGGCACGATAGCATTTCTTGGGGTTGTTTAAACCGTCTATCGGCAAAGCACGGATTATTTACCGTCGACGGTTCCCCCGACACCCAAATCGGACCGAATCAAAACCGTCAATGCGGCAAGCAGCCAGTCCTCTACAATGAGTTCATTGTTTAAACGTTCTTGCTCGCACAGCATGTTGCATCCGGAAGGCATATTATGCTGCAGAAAATCCAACGTTTTGGCGGAGCCATGTTCGCGCCCGCCATGCTCTTTTCCATATCGGGCCTTATGGTCGGCATCTCATCCCTCGCCACGACCGTAGACATTGTCGGCGATATGGCCACATATGGAACCCCCTGGTACATTTTCTGGAGTATCGTCCAGCGTGGATCGTGGACAGTCTTTAAACGTCTTCCGCTCCTGTTTGCCATCGCGCTGCCCATCGGCCTTGCCCAAAAGCAGCCGGCGCGTTGCTGCCTCGAGGCACTCGTCGCCTATTTTGCCTACTGCTTCTTTTTAAGCGAGATCATTAAGCTGAGCGGAGACAACCTTGGACTTAAGTACCCATCATCTTTAACCCCCGCTAGCGGCATCACCGTCATCGACGGCATCAAGACGCTCGACACCGGCATTATCGGCCCGCTTGTGGTGTCGGCAACCGTCGTCGCCATTCATGACCACTTCTACGATGCCAAGGTTCCCGATTGGCTCGGCACCTTCTCGGGATCCTCGCTGGTCTACCTCATCAGCTTCTTTGCCGTGCTCGCCCTTGCTATCGTCTCGGCCGCCATCGTGCCTTCCGTATACGCAGTGACTGAGACGCTGCGCCACGCGCTTGCGGGCGTCGGCCCCTTCGGCGTAGGCATCTTTGTCTTTTTAGAACGAGCACTCGAGCCCATGGGGCTGCACCACCTGCTCTACATGCCGATCTACTACGACAACCTGGTCATTAACGACGGCATCTACGCCACGTGGACCAATTTGCTCCCCATCCTCTCCCACAGCACGCGCCCCCTCAATGAGCTTGCGCCGTGGGCCGGTTTCACCGCCACCGGCTGGGTCAAGCTCTTTGGCCTTCCTGCCATCGCGGCTGCGTTCTACTCCACCGCAAAGCCCGAGCGCCGCGCCGGTCTCAAGGTCATCCTGGTTCCCGCCATTGTTGCCTCAGTGGTCTGCGGCGTCACCGAACCGCTCGAGTTTCTCTTTATGTTCACCCACCCCGGGCTCTTTTTGCTCTACGCCGTCCTCTCGTCTTGCCTCGCCATGGCTATGAACTTCTTTGGCGTCGTCGGCATCTTCTCGGGTGGCTTTATGGAAATGGCCGCTTTCAACTTTATCCCGCTCATGCGAACGCATGCCGGCTCCTATCTTTTGGCGCTCGAAATCGGACTCATCTTTAGCGTCATCTTCTTTCTGAGTTTTCGAGGTCTTATTCTGACCTTTGACCTTAAAACCCCAGGACGCGAGGACCACATCGCCAGCAACACGGCGCTCTCGCGCTTGACGGGAGACGACGTTGACGAAGAGTGCTCATCCGAAAACAGCGCTTCCGGCGGCCAGGCATCACAAGACCATCTGCTCGCCGAGCAGGTTGTGATGCTTCTGGGCGGCGTCTCCAACATTGTGGGCGCAACCAACTGCGCTACGCGGCTGCGCGTCGAAGTCGTGGACCCTTCCATCGTTGCAGATAACGCGTCGTTTGTCGCGGTGGGCGCCAAGGGCCTCATCATTACGGGCAAGACCGCCCAGGTGATCATCGGCATCTCCGTTCCCCGCGTCAAAGAGCATTTTGACCAGATCATGGGCCTCGAGCCGGGATTTGTGCCCACCACCTCGGCCTCCCCTGCCGCCAGCCCAACCCACAAGCACGGCGATATCTGCTTCTTCGACATTGACGGCACGCTCGCGTGGCAAGACCCCAGGCTCGCCCAAGACCTTCCCGAAGACGAGCGGGACCTCTCCCCCTATCCCAACGAGGCGGTTTCGCAGGCAATCCGCGAGTTTGTCGCCAACGGCAACATGGCCTTTATCTGCACGGGACGCACCCTGAGCTGCATCCACCCCAAGCTTCTTGAGCTGCCCTGGACCGGCATCGTCTGTCTTGCGGGCGGTTACGCCGAGATCAACGGACACGCAATTCGCGATCTGTCGATGACGCCCAGTATGCTGCAGCGTCTTGCCCCCTACCTTGAGCAATCGGGCGAGGTCATCCGCTTTGAGGGCCTCAACGGCGTCGTGCGCATGAGTGCCGATGCCCCCGATGCTCCCGGATACGCGCGCACCCTGGGCGACGCAGTCACGCAGCTGCAACATTACAGTGCCTACAAGATCTTGATGTCTACATCGCTCGCCAACCACATCGCTCAAGATAAGGCACTTGAGCCGCTGCTATGCTTTAACGAGCTCGAGCTCGAGGTCACAGAAATCTCGCCCCGCGAATGCACGAAGCGCGGGGGCATCCAGTCTGTACTCGACGTCCTCGATCCCCACCACGGAACCGTATACGGCATCGGCGACGCCGGCAATGACGTCTCGCTGATGAACGCCGTCGATGTCGGTATCGCCATGGGCAATGCGCCGGACTATCTCAAAAAGCGC
>CAJMSG010000220.1:0-2658 GCA_905216105.1 uncultured bacterium
GAGGTGCTGGCCGCGACCGTCAAGCAGATGATGCCGACGGTAATCACGATGCTTTCGGTGCTGGGCTGTGCCAAGGTGATGGGTTATGCGGGCATGATCTCGTCGATCAGCGCGTTCTGCATTGCTGTCGCCGGTGGTCTGTACCCGATTCTGGCCCCGTGGATCGGTGCCGTCGGTGCGTTCGTGACCGGTTCGGGCACGTCCTCGGGCATGCTGTTTGGCCCCATCCAGAGCCAGGCCGCTACGGCGCTGGGCGTGAGCGACTACTGGATGGTCGCGCTGAACGCCCTGGGTGTCGCCGCCGGCAAGATGATCTCGCCGCAGACGCTCGCAATCGGTCTGGCTGCCGTCCACGTGCGCGGCAAGGACGCCGAGCTCCTGGGCGCGGTGCTGCCCTACGCCGCCGGCATGCTGGTCCTCATGAGCGCGATCGCTATGCTCGGCCAAAACATGCCGCTGTAGCGCAACTAGTCATCGGGGACGTTCTTAAACGACTAGTCGCCGGGGACAGTCTTCGGATTATGATCGCTGGGGCCGTTTGGCATTGTCTGGCATCGGCTGACGGGGTGTTTGGGAATGGCCCTGTGCAAAAAACGTCAAATATGAGTACTGCTACTACTTTGGTAACAGCGATTTTGATCCATTTGGCGGCTAATCGACCCGTCGTGCAAGCATAAGTGCAGCCATATCTCCCCAAATGTTGAATAAAAGGGCACCCTAACGAGATTTAATTCCGTTAGGGTGCCCTTTTTGTTTGAAAATATATGTGACAACAAAGGCAACAGTACTCATATTTGTCATATTTTGCACACCGTCCCCGGACGGACATCGAAAACAACTCCAACCCGGCACTTGGGGACACTCCTTGGCTGTTGCCTGTTCAAGAGTGTCCTCAACGACTAGTCGTTTAAGAACGTCCCCAATGACTAGGCCGCTTGCGTGCGATTTTTGACCGTTGGGCGGGCTTGCCGCCCTTGCCGCAAAAACGTTTTTGCATATCGGGTACAACGGGCTTTACGTGAGTAAAGTGCGCGCCGTGTCCACGTGTCGCGCTTTTAAAGGAGGCCCCATGCCAGGTGTTACCCCTGCAGAAGTTCTGTCCAACTTTGGCATTACGCTGGTCGAAGATCCCGCCGAGAATCAACCCCGCCTGCTGGTGGACCTGCCGGCGGCAGAGCTCGTCGAGCATGCCATTCGTCGCGAAGAAGGCCGCATGGCCTCCAACGGCGCACTGGTGATCGAGACGGGAGAGCGCACTGGCCGCTCGCCCAACGACCGCTTTATCGTCGACACGCCCGACGTGCACGACAAGATTGCCTGGGGTGCCGTCAACCGCCCGCTTTCTGTCGAGAGCTACGAGACCATCAAGGCCGGTATCGTCGACTATCTCAACGAGCGTGATGTGTTCGTCACCCGCGGCATGGCCGGCGCCGACCGCAACCACACGCGCCGCCTGCTCGTCGCTTGCGAGCGTGCCAGCCAGGCGCTCTTTATTAAGCAGATGCTCGCCCGCCCGCTCGCTCGCGAAATCGCGCGCACCGGTGAGCCGGACTTTTGCGTGCTCGCGGCGCCAGGTTACCAGTGTGACCCTGCCATCAAGGGCCTCAACTCCAGCGCCGCCGTGGTCATCAATTTCCAGGAGCGCGTGATTCTGGTCGCTGGCACTGGCTACTCCGGCGAGATCAAAAAGTCCATCTTCAGTGTCATGAATTACTTGCTGCCCGTCGAGGACGACGTTCTGCCTATGCATTGCTCGGCCAGTATGGATCCCGTCACGCATGAGACCGCCGTGTTCTTTGGCCTGTCCGGCACCGGCAAGACCACGCTTTCGGCCAACCCCACGCGTCTGCTGATTGGCGACGACGAGCACGGTTGGTCCGACATGGGCATCTTTAACGTCGAGGGCGGCTGCTACGCCAAGTGCGAGGGCCTGGACGCGTTCCACGAGCCCGAGATCTTCAACGCCGTCCGCTTTGGCGCCATCTGCGAAAACGTGGTACTCGACGAGAACCGCAAGCCCAACTACGATGACGTCTCGATCACGCACAACACGCGCGTGGCCTATCCCGTCGAGCATATCCCCAACGCGTGGACCAAGGGCATGGGCACCACTCCGAGTGTCGTGCTGTTCCTGACCTGCGACGCCTTTGGCGTGTTGCCGCCCATCTCGCGCCTGACGGCCGATGCCGCCATGTACCACTTTGTGACGGGCTTCACCGCCAAGATCCCCGGCACCGAGGTCGGCGTCACCGAGCCCACGCCCACGTTCTCCTCGCTGTTTGGCGAGCCGTTTATGCCGCTCGACCCCATGGTCTACGTTAAGATGCTCGGCGAGCGTATCGCCGACGGCCGCACGCGCGTCTATCTGGTCAACACCGGCTGGATTGGTGGCGGCTACGGCGTGGGCCATCGCATCGAGCTGGCCTACACGCGCTCGCTGGTTGCTCGCGCCCTCGACGGCACCATCGAGGACAGCGAGTTTGTGCACGACGATATCTTTAACGTTGACATTCCCACCACGTGCCATGGCGTGCCCGACGGCATCCTGGTGCCGCGCCAGTACTGGCAGAGCACCGCGCGCTACGACGAGGCAGCGCACAACCTGGCGGTGATGTTCGAGGAGAACTTCGAGAAGAAGTACTCGCACCTGCCCGAGTC
>CAJMSG010000221.1:0-2643 GCA_905216105.1 uncultured bacterium
ACCGGCGACAACCGCGTGACGGCCGAGGCCATCGCCCGCCGTGTGGAACTCACCAGCGAGCAGGTTATCGCCGACGTCCTCCCCGCCGACAAGGAACGCCACGTGCGCGAACTGCAGAATGCGGGCGGCAAGGTCGCCGTGGTGGGCGACGGTATCAATGACTCCCCCGCCCTGGCGCGCGCCGACGTGGGCCTTGCCATCGGCACCGGCGCCGATATCGCCAAGGAGGGTGCCGACGTGGTGCTCATGCGCAGCGACCTTATGGATGTTGCGCGGGCCATCGAGCTGTCGCGCGCCACGATCCGCAACATCAAACAGGACCTGTTCTGGGCACTGTTCTACAACGGCATCGGCATTCCGCTGGCGGCGGGCGTGTTCTTCCCGCTCACCGGATGGCAGCTCTCGCCGATGTTTGGCGCCGCGGCCATGAGCCTGTCGAGTGTCTGCGTTGTGAGCAATGCGCTGCGCCTGCGAACCTTTAAGCCATCAGTTGCGGTGAAATAAGGCGTAACATGCTTAGCTAAACCGCTATTTAGTCCGTATTCCACCGCAACTTTAGGTACTCAACGAAAAGGAGATAATCATGAACTACATCGTTAAAACGTCTGGCCTTATGTGCGGCCACTGCGACGCTACTGTCGAGACCGCGCTGCTCAACGTGGCCGGCGTGACCGACGCCGATGCCGATCACGAGACTCAGACCGTACAGGTAGAGTGCGCCGACACCGTGACCGCCGAGCAGCTTACTGCCGCCGTCGAGGGCGCCGGCGAGAAGTTCCACGCCCTGTCCGTAACCGCCGCGTAGCAGCTACCAGAGACATTCGACCCCATCGACCAGAAACGAGGACCCGCCATGATGGCAGACCATAAATCGGTGACCCGCATGCTCAAGACGGCACGCGGTCAGATCGACGGCATCCTGCGGATGGTCGAGGAGGACCGCTACTGCGTCGATATTTCCACGCAGCTCATGGCAACGCAGGCGCTCCTCGCGCGCATTAACGCCGACGTGCTCAAGGCCCACATTGAGGGCTGCGTCGCCTCGGCCATCGAATCGGGCGACGAGGAGCTCAAAGCCGCCAAGCTCGCCGAGATCGAACGCGTCGTCGACAAACTCGCCAAGTAATTGGTGCAATGGGGACAGGTACGTTTGCACCACATTGGTGCAGATGAACTTGTCCCCCTTGCTCTAAATCGGGTATAAAGGCGTGCAGCATATCGAATGAAAGGCAATGTGCATGAATGACTTTATGAAGGGTCGCAACGGCGCCGATGAGCTCACCATCGTGATGGGCTTTGCCGGAATCGTCATCGCGATGATCGGATCGATGGCCCGTATCCAGTGGCTCAGCTGGATCGCCATCGCCGTGATCGTGTTGGGCGTGCTGCGCGGCCTGTCCAAAAACATCGACGCGCGCCGCAAGGAGAACGATGCCTTTGTCGCGGCGACCGCAAACGTCCCCGGCCTAGGCAAGTTCGTCGCCAGCTTGGGCGGCGGCGCCGCAGCGGCAGGTGCCTCGCGCGCGGCCGGCACCAGCAAGGAAGACTTTGAGCGCGCCAAGCGAACGGCCAAGAAGATGTGGAAGGGCCGCAAGACCACGGCGTACCTCAAGTGTCCCAACTGCGGTCAGATGCTGTCCGTCCCCAAGGGCAAGGGCAAGATCCGCGTCACTTGCCCCAAGTGCCACGCCAAGATGGAAACGCGCTCCTAGCAGCTACACCATAGGAAAAATAAAAGCCGAGGCCTCGTGTTGAGACCTCGGCTTTTTTGAACGCGGCATAGGGGCCGTCCCTTTGTCACACCTATGCCACGCCATCGCGGGCAAGTTCCTCGGCCAGCGCTTCGGCGGGCATGGCCATAATCGCGTCGAGCTCGGCGTCCACCTCGGGTATGCGCTTCACCTTGAGCTTTCGCGCCAGGTTGCCGCGGTACATCACGTGCATTGGCTCACGCAGAGCGCGCAGGTCATCGAGCGGGTTCTCGCGCGTCACCAGGATATCGGCGGCCTTACCGCACTCAATCTTGCCGGTCTCGCCGCCCAGCCCCAGCAGCTCGGCGTTGACCTGCGTGGCCGTATGCAGCGCAAACGCATTGCTCACGCCCACGTACTTGGCAAAATAGGCCACCTCGCGCCACATGTCGTACTGGGTCACGAACGGGCAGCTCGAG
The DNA here is from genome assembly GCA_905216105.1 of uncultured bacterium. Classification (GTDB taxonomy): domain Bacteria; phylum Actinomycetota; class Coriobacteriia; order Coriobacteriales; family Coriobacteriaceae; genus Collinsella. Next base: position 2,171 of record CAJMSG010000221.1, read on the forward strand.
TCCGTGCCCAGGCCCACCTTAACGCCTGCATCCAGGGCGGCGCGAGCGCTCTCGATAATGCCCGAGCACACGATGTCGCCGTTCTTCTTTTGCGTGTCGGTCGAATGGGTCTTTTCCGGATCGAGCAACACAAACGGCAGCGCCGGACTAATCGTGCAGGTCACACTCGGCGCACGTCCCTCGAGCTGTGTTCCCGCGGCGCCGCGGTACAGCTCCAGAATCTCAGGCGTCATCGGAGCGCCGTGCTCGATTGTGTCGACGCCGGCCTGGAGCGCGGCCTTCACACCTTCGGTGCTCTCGACATGGGCCATGACCGGAAGCCCCGTATTGTGCGCTGCCTTGCACGCCGCCGCGGCAACCTCCACCGGCATGCGCAGCACGCCCGGCTCGCCCACCTCGGTCGCATCGAACACGCCGCCCGTCACGAACAGCTTGATGACGTCGGCACCGCGCGCATACAAATCACGCACCTG
>CAJMSG010000222.1:0-2621 GCA_905216105.1 uncultured bacterium
CGCTCGCTGCGAAAACAGTTCAATCGCATGCTCGCCACGTTGCTGGTGGCCCTTGCTGCTGCCGGAGCCGTAACGTACGCCTGGTACATCTACAACGCCAACCGTCATATCACCGACGTCAAGATGGCCGCGGGCACGGGCGTGACCTTCCTTATCTCCAACGAATACGACGGCGAGTACAAGACCAACGCCGGTCTAAGCTTTGCGGGCCTGCTCGATCCCGTCTCGACCGACAACGTGCTCAACGGGTTCCAAAAGGTAACGGGCTTTACCGGCGGAACCACGCAGGACTCGCTGTTTGCCAGCATGTTTGGCGTGGCCGAGCATTCCGACTACTATAAGACTTCCCTGTACCTGGCCACCAACTCGGCCGCAACCGACGTGTACCTGTCGGGCATCGACTTTACCGAGCAGGACCCGGCAAACCCCATCTCGACCGCGCTGCGCGTGGGGCTGGTAACCTATGCCCCAGGCAAGGGTGACACCGTTACGGGCCAGTACGTCTTTGAAGTCTCGGGCGAGCACAATCCCCAGGCGCGCTACAACACACTCGACGGCAAGGATGCCGGCGAAAACGAGCAGAACCACCTGGTGCTTGACAGCAGCCGCTCCGATGGTGCCACGGTCCATTTTGACCAGCTGACCAGTGCAAACTTCTGCGACTACAACGAAGACACCGGCATCGTGAGTCTCAAGGAGGCCACGACTAAGATCTGCAGCTTGCCCGCCGCCGACAAGGGCGCCAACCGCAGCACGCCCGTGCGCGTGGATGTGTACGTGTGGCTGGAAGGCTGCGATCCCGACTGCACCAACAACCTGGCCGCCACCAGCTTGCAATCGCTGGCGCTGCGCTTTGCCGGCAAGCGTTCGTAAGGGGGCCAGGGATGAGTACATCGAACATCAAAGACATCCTAAGCTCGCGCCGTCGCATGGTTGCCGCGGCCGCATGGATGCTGGTGCTGGTGGCCGCCTTGAGCGCCGCCACCTACGCCTGGTTTAGCAACTCGCGCTACACCAACGTGGCGCCCGTGGCACACACGGTAAGCGACGAGGGCTCCGACCTGCAGATTGGTCTTTCGGCCAACGGACCCTGGGACACGACGGCCACGCTTGCCGCCGCCGACAAGACGCTCTATCCCATCTCGACGGCAGACCTTTCCCGTTTTTGGCGCGGCACGTTCCAAAACGCCGCGGGTATCACGACCGACTACGCCGACTGCACCGCGCAGCTGGACGACTACGCTCTCTCGGGCACGCTGTACCTCAAGGGCAGCGATAGCGCGCTCAACGTGTACCTGTATCAGGGCCAGATGAGCATGACGAGCGACCCGCAGCTGCTGGCCGCACTGCGCCTGGGTCTGGTTGTCACGACCCAGGCGGGCACGCAAACGCATATCTTTACCTGCGACGATTTAGGCAATACTGCAGGCGCTACCAGCAGACGCACCACGGCGCAAGACGGCGTGGCCGTGGCAGCGGGCGCCTCGGGCTGGACCTACACCTCCGACCCTGCGCGCGCCATAAGCGCCTACAGCATGGACGGCACCGGTGACACGCCCACGGCGCGTGCGGGCGCCACGCCCATCTGCACGCTGGCTGCCAACGAGGTGGCAAGCGTTCGCTACGTTGTGTACATGGAAGGCTGCGACGCCAATTGCATCGACGAGGCTCAAGCCCGCGATGTGGTGCTGCAGCTTGCCTTTGCCGCGGACAAGGCATAAGGGGGCGAGCGATATGGAAGATCAGAAGCACATGCCAGCAGATAGCTGCGAGGCCAAAACCCAGAGTGAGAGCCCCGCGGGCCCCTCCAGCGCAGCTGCCGAGCGCTCACACCTCGAGGGCGCCGCCCGTCGCCACGCTCGCCGCGCGCGTGCCTACATCGCGCTCGTCATGGTGGCGCTCGCCGCCACGCTGGGTGCCGCGACCTACGCCTGGTTTACCAACAACATGAAGGTCAACACTTACTCGGTGAGCGTGCACAGCGACACGTCCAAGCTGGTACTGGAGTTGGGCGACGCCGACCGCGGCAGCTGGTCGCAGCAGGGCGATGCATCTCTGGCCTCCACCGCGACCGGGGCTGCGACGCTCTACCCGGTCTCGACTTTTGACCTCAACGGCTTTGCCGCCTGCGCACAAAACAACTCAGCCGGCGATGCCACAGTGTTTGAGCAGGCAAAAGACAATGGCTCCACCTACTATCACGGCTGGATCGACCTGCGTCCCACCATCACGGGCACGGGCGCCAGCAAGGTTAAGGGCAAGGTGAGCCTGTATCTGGCCGAATCGCTGGTCCCGCAGGGTGCCAATGCCGAGCTGCTACGCGCGGCCCGCGTGGGCATCAAGATTTCGAGCGGCGGCCAGGTGCTCGCCACTAACATCTTTGAGCTCGACAGTTCCGACAGTGGCCATCGCGGCGAGCACCCCGCGACCGCTCCGGCTGGCCTTGCCGGCTACGCCGACGGCATGCTGCTGGGCTGGCAAAACGGCCAACTTGCCTGCGGCGCAGACGTGAAGCAGGACCCGGCCGCCTTTACCCTGGACGCCGGCGAGACGGCCGAGCGCCCGCAAAACTCGCTCGCCACGCTGGCGCTGGGCCAGACCTATCGCCTGGACATCTATTA
>CAJMSG010000223.1:0-2616 GCA_905216105.1 uncultured bacterium
GTGCAGGACGTTTTTGATGATGAGACCGCTCGTTCCCTTGGCGACGAGGTATTTCACGGCTTCAGTGATGAGGTATGGGTCGTCCTTCGCATAGAGGAAGGTGCTGAGGACGATCTCGTCTGGGCTGAAGTTGACGCGCTGGTACTTGTTCTTGAGGCCGGGCATGAGTTCATAATCGAGAATCCCGACGCCAGAGACGGCGCGTGAGACGCCATCGCTGCCGGCGATTAGACGGACCGACCCCTCATATTCCCGTGAGAAGTCCGAGATGGTGTATAGCATCAACATCACCTTGTAAATCACTACAATAAGTACAGGTATAAATAGGATAATCGCACATTCGTATGCCTTTGATGCAAGAAATAGTTCAAATACATGTTGATATAACGAAAAGTCAGATCGAGAATCGTTGTAGATTACAACAAGAAATGATCCTTGGCGGCATCGTTACTAAACCGTACAGTGAAGCAACGTAAAGCTTTCGCTGAGAGGAGCGATGATGGGGCAGATGGTGGTGCTTTCGGCCGAGGAAGTTTCCAAGGTGCTGACGATCGAGGATGCAATAGCTGCCGTGGAGGAGGCATATCGCCAGAAGGCAACGGGCAAGGGTGTTGCGTGGCCGATGATATATGAGCAGTTTGAACCCGGTGTGGCCGATATGGATATCCGCTCGGGCGAGTTGGCGGGAAGCGGCCTCTTCGGTCTCAAGCTCACTGCTTGGTTTTCTCAGAATCCCAAAAAGGGGCTGCCCGAGATCTTTGGCACCACGCTACTGTGCGACAACGCGACGGGCGAGCCGCTGGCGCTGCTTAATGCCTCCGCCGTCACTGGGCTTCGCACCGGTGCCGCCGCTGCGCTCGGTGCCAAGTGGCTGGCTCGGGCGGATGCGTCCAAACTGCTTGTTGCGGGTGCCGGCCATATGAGCACCTATATGGTGGCGGGCGTGCTCGCCGCCTGTCCCAAAGTGAGCGAGGTCAAGGTGTGGGAGCCGGTTTCCGACGCCGCGCCCGAGGCCCGCGTCGAGCGCATGCGAGACGAGGTCGCCCATATCTTGGGCGCCTGCGAGCATGCTCGCGAGGCATCCACCTATTCCATCGAGGCGACGGCCGACGGCCAAGGTGCTGCGGCAGAGGCCGACATCATCGTGACGATCACGCCGGCGACCAAGCCCATCATCCCCGATGCATGGGTGCGCCCCGGTACGCATATCTCCTGCGTCGGTGCCGACATGCCCGGCAAGCAGGAGCTCGCCTCGGCGCTTGTCGCCCGTGCCGCTGTTTACGTCGACGACCGCGAGCAATCGGTCGAGTCCGGCGAGCTGGAGATTCCGGCTGCCGAGGGTGCCATCACGCCCGAGGACATCAAAGCGGAGCTCGGCGAAGTCATCGCCGGTACGGCTACGGGGCGTTCGGATGACGAACAGGTGACAGTGTTCGATACGTCGGGCATCGCCGTTCAGGACCTTTCGGCATCGAAAATCGCCTACGACCGCGCCGTCGAGGCGGGGCTGGGCACCGTGGTGGAACTGTAAGAAAGCCAAGGAAAGGAAACGACAATGCAGATCAAGGATTTCGCTGTCGAGCAGTGGATGAACGAGTGGGAGACCAAGTGCACCCACAACGTTGCAGAGACGTGCGTCTACTCCCTCACGCTTGACCAGCTGTTCGAGCTTACGAACACCGACAAGAAGGCGTGGCTCGATAGCCTGTGCTCGCGCCGATTCACCTACGGAGACATCGAGGGGCAGCCCGGCTTCCTCGAGGGGGTCGCGCGTCTCTATAAGACGGTCGAGCCCGGGCATATCGTGCCCACGCACGGCGCGACCGGTGCCAACTCCCTGGTTATTTCCACGCTTGTCGAACCGGGCGATCATGTAGTCTCCGTCAAGCCCACCTACCAGCAGCTTTATTCGATTCCCGAGATGTGCGGCGCGAAGGTCGATATTCTTCAGCTCGATCGCAAGAACGGCTACCACGTCGACGTCGACGCGCTCGATGCCCTGGTGACCGACGATACCAAGCTCATCTGCATCAATAACCCGGACAACCCCACGGGCGCCCTGCTCGACACCGATACGCTCAAGGCGATTGTCGAGGTTGCGCGCAAACACGACGCATGGCTGCTCTGCGACGAGGTCTACCGTCTGCTTACTCAGACGGATGAATACTGCGAGTCCGTGATCGACCTGTACGACAAGGCCGTCGTCACCGCATCCATGTCCAAGGTCTGGTCGTTCGCTGGCCTGCGTCTGGGCTGGGCGGTCACCAAGAGCCCGGAACTTCGTCGCGCGCTGCTCTCGCATCGCGACTACAACCTGATTTCCGCCGGCATATTCAGCGAGACGGTGGCGGAGCTGATTCTGAGCAACGCTTCCGTGATCCTTGAGCGCAGCCGTCGCATCGTCCGTCAGAACCTTGCTGTTCTGGAGAAGTGGGTCGAGAGCGAGCCGCACCTGTCGTTTGTCAAGCCCGAGGCGGGTACCACCGCGCTCGTGTATTACGACTACGACATCGACTCCAGGACGTTCTGCATCGACATGATTAAGAAGTCCGGCGCGCTCGTCACCCCGGGCGATTGCTTCGAGGAGCCCAAGAGCATGCGCATCGGCTATGCATA
>CAJMSG010000224.1:0-2570 GCA_905216105.1 uncultured bacterium
TGAGTGAGGTCGCTGAACTCGGTCTCTCGGACGGTGTCAGCGGTCAGCAGCACGAGGTAGTCGTTGTCGTAGTAGTCAATCTCGGGGTGCCGCTGCCGGTTTACTTCGTTTTTGTGGCGGGCGTAGGGCTCGGCACGGTTCCAGACGTCGTCAGGGATCCAACGGTCGAGGCGATCCTCGACGCGCTCGCGCAGCTCCTCGCTCGTGATCGTGATCTCCGGGCTCATGCTGTCACCTCCTGAGTGCGCCTATCGCGTATTCGAGCGCGATGATGTCGCAGTTGTAACGCAGGTTTTCCTCGTCGATGATGTGCAGTTTTTTCCTTTCGGCGAGAAGCTCAGAGAGCTGGTCGACCACGTCGAAGCCTTCAGGGGGCGGGGCGGGTGCGGTGCTGTCCTTCTCCTTCAGCGCTCGGTCGTTTTCGATGATCTGCTCCTTGATTTCTTCGGGGGCGTCCGAGAGGTCTGTCGTCTGGTCGGGGCTTTCGGGTGCCTCAGCCTTCTGCTCTGCGGTGCGCTCGAAGCGTTTGCCGAGCTCCCAGTCGTCGCGGCGAAGGTCGAAGGCGTCACCGAGCTGAATGATGTTGGGATAGTTGCTGAGCGCGACGGTCATGGCGGGCTTGTCGATTTCGTAGGCGTAGTAGGTTACATTCGTAAAGCCCATTTTGTCGAGGCAATAGCGCCCGGTGCCGATGCCGTCATACATGGAGAGGACGACGATCTCCTCGTCCCTCGGCACGTCCTTCAGGGCTCCTGCGAGGATGTGGATGATGACCTCAGCCGTCCAGCCATTCCCGAGCCCGCGGTATCTTTGCGTCGCGCTGACTGCCGATGTGTAGCCATCAGGAAGGGTCTGGAGCCGTTCGCACTCCGTCGGCGTGAGCTTTCGGATGACGTAATAGCCGTCCGGCAGCTTGATCGGGTACTTTTTGCCTTTTATCTCGATCTCTCCGTTGACCACCTCGTAGACCGGCAGATCTTCGCCGTTTTGGTTAGTGACGACAAGCCTGCTCTGATGTCCTGATGCTGTGAGGGCGTTGGCTTTGCCGTCGGTTCTTACCTCGTATGCAGAGCCATCGTCTCGACCGCGCCACGCAGCACCTTGAGCCTCTCCTGCGGGGTAGGCATAAAGCCCAGTCTCAGGGCCGCCCCCGTTGGGTCTGGCGCATAGTGCCACAGCTTTGCCGCTCGCGTCGTAGATCCTGTGAGCTTGTCCTCCAGTAACCTCTCCGTCTGCGTTTGGCATGGTGCCGACTCTTACCGGCGCGGCGTAAAGCCCCGTTTTCGCTCCGAGCCCGCCGCCCTCGCCGCACAGGGTCGTTGCTTTCCCTTCGGGGGAGTAGACTCTGTACTGCTTGGAGTCATGGCTCTGTTTCTTGGCGCTGTTCTCGATGGTGCCGATCCTGATTGGCTCAGCAACCATGCTGTCGGTCTGCACAGTCGTCAGGGCGTTGGCTTTTTCAATCCCGCTGGTCTCGAAGCGTCGGTACAGTTTTCCGTCGTCCTCGCGGCGGTTCCTGCATCCGACTCCGACCGCCGGAGCTCTGAGCTCGTACCCTTTTTCGGAGGTTGCCGTCTCGAGGATGTCCTTCAGCATGATGCCGCGATCCGCGGGCTGGTCGACGTTCCAGTTGAAGGCGTAAAAGCGTTGACGGTTCTGTGCGCTCACGAGGGCGCTGTTGATGTGCATGAGATCCACGCCGAGCTCGTGGCTGATTTGGTCTTTAATGGGCTGTGCGGCGCTCTTGTTGTTCTCATAGAGGAAAAAATCAGGCTTGAATTTTTCCTTTGCAATCAGGTAGTTTCTGAACAGCTCCCAGCCGAGCCCCTCAGCTTCGACCTCTCGCCCTTTTTTCTGTGCGACGCTCCAGTAGGTGCACGGAGAGCCGCCGATCAAAATCTTTATCATTCATTTCACTTCCTTCCTGTGCGAGCCGGGAGCGTCTGCTCGGGTCTGGTCAGGCCCTTGCTGAAGCTCTGCGGCTCATATCTGACGCCCACGATCCGGCGGCCGCTGACGCCGTACTTTGGGTTGTAGCCGAACAGGTTGACGTAGCTGCCGAGATCCTCGCGCTCGTCGTCCATCGCCTTCAGCACCTCGAACAGGGCCAGCACGTCGTCGATGGCGCGGTGGCTGTTCTGTACCTTGCCGGTGAGGTCGTAGGCGATGATCGCGTTGGCGAGCTTGTGCGGGTAGGCCCTGCGGTCTTTGTAGACCGTCAGGCTGTCCAGCCAGTCGATCCGGCCGACCTTCTGACCGCGGAGCAGGCCACGGAGAAAACAGGCGTCAAACTGTGCATTGTGGGCGATCATCAGCGTCGGGCCGTTCTGCATGAGCTTGGCGATCTGGCTGGCCGCCTTGGCAGGCTGCACGCCCTCGGTCTGGAGCCGCTCGTCGGTGATGCCGGTCAGGCTGACGATGTTCTCCGGGAGGGTCTCGCCCTCCGGCAGCTTGATGAAGGTGTCCATCTTGCCGGCGATCCGCAGGCCGCCTGTGGCCGTGCGCTCCACGCGCAGGGCGGCGAGCTCGATGATCTGGTCGTTGTCGAAGTCGAGGCCGCTGGTCTCGGT
>CAJMSG010000225.1:0-2559 GCA_905216105.1 uncultured bacterium
AATTCAGCCCAGTAACCCTGTAGCGAGTTAACAAAGGAGGCCCCGTTTCCCCGGAGCTGATTCCGTCGCGCGACTTCTGGCAATCCGACAAGCAAATAAATATCAGCCTCGTAACCCTGCGGCGGAAAACGAAGGAAGCCCCGTCCCCCAGAGCTGTTTCCTCGGCGCGACTTCTGGCGAAGCCAGGTGAGCGCAGAGGAAACAGCGTAGGGGGACGGGGCTTCCGGCGGGATAAGTTTATCGACGCTTACGCCTTGTTGACGGAGCCAAACTCCTCCATGAGCTCCTTGGTGCGGGCAACGATGTTGTCGCGACCAGGCTTGAGGAGCTTGCGGGGGTCAAAGCCCTTGCCCTGCTGATCCTTGCCAGCCTCGATGTACTCGCGGACGCCCTTGGCGAAGACGAGCTGCAGGTCGGTGTTGACGTTGATCTTGGAGATGCCCAGGGAGATGGCCTTCTTGATCTGATCCTCGGGGATGCCGGTGCCACCGTGCAGGACGAGGGGCAGGTCGCCGGTCTGAGCCTTAATCTCGCCCAGACGCTCGAAGGAAAGGCCAGCCCAGTCGGCGGGATACACGCCGTGGATGTTGCCGATGCCGCAGGCGAGGAAGTCGACGCCCAGGTCAGCAATCTGCTTGCACTCAGCAGGATCAGCGAGCTCGCCGTTGGAGGTCACGCCGTCCTCGGTGCCGCCGATGCCGCCGACCTCGGCCTCGATGGACATGCCCTTGGAGTGGGCAAGCTCAACAAGCTCCTTGGTGCGGTCGAGGTTAAGCTGGAAGGTCTCCTCGTGAGAGCCGTCATACATGATGGACGTGAAGCCGGCCTCGATGCACTTGAAGCAGTCCTCGTAAGAACCGTGATCGAGGTGAAGGGCGACGGGAACGGTAACGCCCGTGGCCTCGACGGCAGCCTTGACCATGTCGGCGCAGACCTTGAAACCGCCCATCCACTTAGCGGCACCAGCGGTGCACTGAAGGATCAGCGGAGACTTGGCCTCCTCGGCGGCCTGGAGAATAGCCAGGGTCCACTCGAGGTTGTTGGTGTTGAAGGCACCGAGAGCGTACTTGCCGGCCTCGGCCTTCTTGAGCATGTCTGCTGCGTTGACGAGCATAAAAGAAACCTCCTGTAAGGTTGCTCCGATAACGCCTGTGATTTTACCACGGCGCACCCGAGCATAAACGTTCGTTTGTTCACGAATATCGTCCAAACAGACTTTTTTGACCGTTTGCCCTACGAAATTGACCCGTTGGGGAAAAATAGCTTGACGTTTGGACGCTTCTCGTGCTTTAGAAGCTGACTATAAAGCTACACCTGCATGAAAGGGTTCTGCATGAGCTCGCGTGCCATGGTGGTCGAATCGCCATGCCCGGCTAGGCAAACGGTATCGGGCGGGAGAAGCCGGGCGAGCTTGGAGAGCGAGCGCAGAATCGCCGCCTCGTCTCCTCCGGAAAGATCGGTACGGCCGTGCCCACCCGGAAACAGGGTGTCACCCACAAAGGCAATGTTCCCCTGCTCGGTGGCAGCAAACAAGACGATCCCGCCCGGCGTATGCCCTGGCGTCTCGATCACCTGCAGGCAGATATCGCCCACCTCGATAGTATCGCCCTCGGCGAGCAGGCGCGTCGGCTCCCCGGGGTCGGGCGTCTCAATGCCCCACATAGCTCGCTGTTCCTCGATATTCGTATGCGGCACCGCCACATCCTTGGCACACAGCTCATACTGACAGCCCTCGCCAACGGTGGTTCGCACGCCGGCAACACCACCAACATGATCGGCATGGCCATGAGTGCATACGGCGCCAAGCACGCGTACACCGGCATGCTTGGCTCGAATATGCTCCACCAAACGCTCGCCTTCCCATGCGGGGTCGATAATCACGCACTCATTGTCCGAAATAACAGCATAGCTATTGGTCTGAATGGGACCGTTTACGAGCGTCTCAATCTCGACCGATCCCTTGGGAGTTACATCCAAGGACACAGCACTCATGTCCCTCTCCTCTCTATAGAACTCGAGGCATCAAACGATGCCTCGAGTGTAGCGAATATCGATAATGTGGCGCGTTCGTCGCGACTAAACGCGGCGCTTAAGCTGGGCTCCACCCTCGCCGGGCATCAGGCGGCGCGCGTCGTAGACCGAGTCGACGCTGCTGATAGAGGCCAGCAGCGGATCCAGACCACTCGCGTCCGAGATCTCGACCATAAAGCGCAGGGTTGCAATACCCTCGCGGTTGGTCGACGTGGCGGCAGAAAGGATATTGCCGCCCGCATCGCCAATGGCAATAGTGACATCCTTGAGCAGGCCCATGCGGTCCAGGCACTCGACCACGATCTCGACCTGGAAGAGGGTGTCGGCAGCGCCGTCCCACTCCACTTCGATCATGCGCTCGGGATGCTCCATAAGACCCTTGACGTTGGGGCAGTTGGCGCGATGCACCGAAACGCCACGACCGCGCGTGATGAAGCCGACGATATCGTCGCCCGTCACCGGATTGCAGCAATGTGCCAGACGGACCAGCAGGCCGCTGTTGCTCTCGCCCTTGACGATAATGCCGTT
>CAJMSG010000226.1:0-2558 GCA_905216105.1 uncultured bacterium
TTTGACGACCGTTTCTATGCCGTGCATTCGCGCAACACCGATGTGCGCCGCGAGGACGTGGAGGCCGAGCCGCAGCTCGAGGTCGTGGCCGTGTCTGACGAGGTGGGCCTGTACATCGTCAAGTCGACCGACAGCCGCCGCTTCTTTGTCTTTGGCCATCCCGAGTACGATACCGACACGCTGCGTCTGGAGTACGAGCGCGACGTGAAGCGCGGACTCAACCCGGAGGTGCCGGCGCATTACTTCCCAGGTGACGACCCCACCGCCGAGCCGCGCAACGTCTGGCGCAGCCAGGCTCAGCTGTTCTACACCAATTGGCTCAACTACTACGTCTACCAGACCACGCCCTACGACCTAGCCCGCGCCGGCGAGGAGCACTAGGCTGTCGGGAGGTACGCTGGCATTTAGGCGCTGACGATGTTGGGCAGCGGCAGGTCGTGGGCGTCGGTGGGAACGTGTTCGACGCGCTGTTCGTCAAAGGCGATGCCGGTGATTTGGCATGCGGGCGAGAGCATGGGCAGGTAGCGGTCGTAGCAGCCGCCGCCGTAGCCCAGGCGCGCGCCGGTGCGGTCGAAAGCTACGAGCGGCACGACAATCATGTCGAGAGCCTTGGCGGGCACGATGGGGAAGTGGTCGCTGTCGACGTCCGTGGCTGCGAGGGCCCGCGTAGGGTGGGCGATAAACGGGGCCTCGGACGCATCGCCGGCAGAGACTGCTCGCATGCACATGCGCTGGCCACAAGCCATGGCGTCTGTTGCCGAGAACATGCACGGATAGGCCACGCGCCAGCCGCGTTTGGCGGCCGCAGCGGCAAACGCGGCTGGGTCGACCTCGGAACCCATCGCAGTATAGACAGCAACGGTGCGTTGACCCGCAGTGCCGCTGGACTCCATCAGCTCAACAAGCCGCGCGCAGATAGCGGCGGACTTTGCCGCCCGAACATCCAAATCAAGAGCATTGCGCCGGGCAATCACCGCCCGCCGCAACTCAGCCTTATCCATCCCGGCCTCCTCTAGCAAACCTGCCAAAAAGGGATAGGTTTATTTTGGCAGGTTTTTTCTGGACAAACGCGATATGGGCAGTAAAGTCACCGCAAATATGCCTGTGAACTGCGCCCTTTGTGGTTGTTTGGGCCTATGCGTTAATGCTATAACGCCGCAGCGATTGCTTCAGTCACAAACTTATTGAGTGACTCACCCTTCTTTGCCGCTGCCAGCGCCGCTTGCTTGTGGAGCTCGGAGCCCGTTCTTACGTTGAACGACCCCTTAAAAGCCCGCTCGGGTTCCTTGCCCTTCTCGGCGCAAAACTCAAGGTAATCGTCGACGGCGTCGTGGAAACATTGCTCCACCTCTTCAGCCGTGGAGCTTTCAAATACGATTGCGTCTCTAATGCCGGTGACCATACCTGTTAGCACATGCTGTTCGGCATCGAACTCGACTGGGGCGAAATAGCCCTTGTATGCCAAAACGTTACTCATGACTACCTCCGATATCTTGCAGAAATCGAACGATGTTTCGAATGGTCCCCGCTGTCAATTCGTCAGATGGATGCGGCGCGTGCATTACGAACATCCTGCCATCTGATGGCCTGTAGAAGCGAACGCGCGATCCGGATGTCTTGCCTTTGTTGTCCATTTCAAAGCAATATGAAGCCATGACTTTTAAAAAATCGGTATACCGATACGTCGAGGGGCAGCTAAGCAGTTGGGCGATGAGTTTATCGGTTCGAGTCATCCCGCCTCACATTCTGCAACTATATCCTAGTTGCAATTTAAGTCCGGTGCAAGCACCCTTACTATAGAACATGTGTACGTATAGAACAAGTGTTCGAATCAACACAAAGGCACCTGTGAGCTGCGCCCCTTTGTGGTTGCTTGGGCTGAATGTTGCGCAACAAGGGCTGCATTTTTGGGTTTACCTTCATGGTGGAAAGAATGCACCGAAAGGAGCCCGCCATGTTTTGTCGCTCGTGTGGCGCGCAGCTTGTCGACGACGCCCTCTTTTGCCCCGTATGCGGCGCGCCTGTAGCGCCCGACCAGGTTGCGGCTGCGCAGCAACCCCAGCCTGCCGCGCCCGCTCCTCAGCAATACGTGCCCGCGCAGCAGCCCGCGCGGCGCAAGCGTTCCAAGAAGCCCCTCATCGCCCTTGCCGCGGTACTTGTCGTGGCGGCGGGCATCGGCGGTGGCGCGCTGTTCTACTTCACCCAGGTCGCGACCACACCCATCGACGAGAAAACCTTTCCCGACAGCGGCATGCGTGCACTTGTCTCGACCAAGTACGACACGAACGGTGACGGCCGCATCTCACGTGACGAAGCCAAGGCGGTGACGTCGGTCGAGCTGGACGGCATCGCGTCGACGCAGGGCCTGGGCAAGACATTCCCCAATATCGTTACAGTGGAGTCCGGCGACGACAAACTCGTCAACCTGGACCTTTCGGGCTGCGGCGACCTTAAGACCGTCGAGCTTAACTCGGCGAGTAACGTCACCGTCGTTAACCTGGACGGTTGCGACAACATCGAGAAGCTCGACCTCAAAAATGCCGAAAACCTTAAAAGCG
>CAJMSG010000227.1:0-2528 GCA_905216105.1 uncultured bacterium
ATGGTCGGAGCGATATCGGAAAGACGGCCGTCCTCGATACCGGTGAGCTTGGCCTTCTCATCAACGATGATGAACGGAACGCGGTTGGTGGTGTGAGCCGTAAACGGATGCTTGGAACCGTCGGAAGCAACGTCAAACATGTGATCGGCGTTGCCGTGGTCGGCGGTGATCAGCGCAAAGCCGCCCTTGGCGAGAATCGCCGGGACAACCTTAGACAGGGCATCGTCAACGGCCTCGACGGCCTTAACGGCGGCGTCGAAGACACCGGTGTGACCAACCATGTCGCAGTTCGCGAAGTTCACGATGTAGAAATCAGCGCGATCCTCGTTGATGGCGGCGACAAGCTTCTCGGTAACCTCGGGAGCGCTCATCTCGGGCTGCAGATCGTAGGTAGCGACCTTGGGGGAAGCGACGAGCACGCGCTCCTCGCCCTCCTTGGGCTCCTCGATGCCGCCGTTGAGGAAGAACGTCACGTGGGCGTACTTCTCGGTCTCGGCGGTGTGCAGCTGCTTCAGGCCGTTGGCGGCGATAACGTCGGCCAGGACGTTCTCGGGGAACGTCTTGGGGAAGGCGACCTCGACGTCAAACGTCGGATCGTACTCGGTCATCGTCACAAAGTGCGAAAGCTTGATCTGCTCGCGCTCAAAGCCGTCGAACTCCTTGTCCGTGAACACGCGGGTCATCTGACGAGCGCGGTCGGGACGGAAGTTGAAGAAGATGGCCGCGTCGCCCTCGTGGATGCCCTCGTTGTGGGCAGCGAAGGGCTCGACGAACTCGTCGCCGCGCGGATCCTTCTCGTAGTAGGCCTTGATACCGGCAACAGGGTCGACATCGGCATCGGACGCGTTGACCATGACGTCGTAGGCACGCTGGATGCGCTCCCAACGGTTGTCGCGGTCCATGGCCCAATAACGGCCCGAGACGGTGGCAACGCGAGCGTCGCAACCGGTCTCCTCGGAAATCTTAGCCAGGAAGGCGCAGAACTCACTCATGTAGCCAGCGCCGGACTGCGGGTCAACGTCGCGGCCATCCATGAAGGCGTGGACGCGAACGGTCTTGACACCGTGCTCGGCAGCCATCTTGACCAGAGCCTCGACGTGGTTCATGTGAGAATGAACACCGCCAGGGCTCATAAGGCCCATGAGGTGAAGAGTCTTGCCGTCAGCCTTGACGTCGTCCATAGCCTTGACGAAGACCTCGTTCTTGGCGATGGAGCCGTCCTTGATGGCGTTGTTGATGCGCGAAAGCTCCTGGAACACGATGCGGCCGGCACCGATGTTGAGGTGACCCACCTCGGAGTTACCCATCTGGCCATCGGGAAGACCCACGTCCTCGCCCGAAGCACCGAGCGTGGTGTGGGGGTACTTCTCGTACAGGCTATCAAGGAAGGGCGTCTTGGCAGCGGCGACGGCGTTCTCGCCATCGGCCGGAGCAAGGCCGCAACCATCCATGATGATCAGGAGTGCAGGAAGATGACGCTGTGCCATATGTCCTACTCGCCTGCCTTGACGACCATAGAGGCGAAGTCGGCAGCCTTGAGCGAAGCGCCGCCCACGAGGGCGCCGTCAACGTCGGGCTTGGCGACGAGCTCGGCAATGTTGCCGGGCTTGGCAGAGCCACCATAGAGAACGCGGATGCCGTTAGCGAGCTCCTCGCCGAACATCTCCTTGAGGGTCTCACGGATAGCGCCGCAGACCTCCTGAGCGTCCTCGGCGGTAGCGGTCTTGCCGGTGCCGATGGCCCAGATGGGCTCGTAGGCGACGACGACCTGCTTGGGGCAGGTGATCTCAAGACCAGCAAGGCCAGCCTTGACCTGGTTCACGACGTGCTCGACATAGGTGCCAGCCTCGCGGACCTCGAGGGACTCGCCGCAGCAGAAGACGGGAACAAGACCGGCGGCAACGAGGGCCTTGGCCTTCTTGTTCTGATCCTCATCGGTCTCGTGGAAGTAATCACGACGCTCGGAGTGACCGATGATGCAGTAGGTGCAGCCAGCGGACTTGAGCATGTCGCAAGAGGACTCACCGGTGAAGGCACCCTTGGCCTCCCAGTACACGTTCTGTGCACCGAGGGCGATGGGGGCAGCCTGAATGCGGTCATGAACCGTGGTGATGTCGATGGTCGGAGGGCAGACGAGCACCTCGACGCCAGCCGGAACCTCGGGCAGAGCCTGAGCCAGCTCGTCGGCGAGCTTGGCGGCCTCGGCGACGTCGTTGTTCATCTTCCAGTTACCAGCGATAAGAAGGGTGCGATTAGGCATCGAGAAGCGCCTCCACTCCGGGCAGGGCCTTACCCTCGACGAGCTCCATGGAAGCGCCACCACCGGTGGAGATCCAGCTCATCTTGTCGGCCAGGTTGAACTTGTTGACAGCTGCGACGGAGTCGCCACCGCCGATAATCGAGGTGCAATCGGCCTCGGCGACAGCCTCGGCGATAGCCTGGGTGCCGTGAGCGAAGTTGTCGAACTCGAAGACGCCCATGGGGCCATTCCAGAACACGGTCTTGGCGCCCTTGACAGCCTCGGCGTA
>CAJMSG010000228.1:0-2498 GCA_905216105.1 uncultured bacterium
CTGTGCACCAAGCAGCCCATCATCCTGTTTGACGAGCCGACCTCGGCGCTCGACCCCGAGATGGTCCAGGAGGTTCTGGACGTTATGATTGAGCTCGCGCAGGAGGACATCACCATGATCTGCGTAACGCACGAGATGGGCTTTGCGCGCCAGGTGGCCGACCGCGTCATCTTTATGGAGGACGGCCGCATCCTGGAGGAGGGCACGCCCGAGCACTTCTTCGATAACCCCGAGAACCCGCGCTGCCGCGAGTTCCTGTCCAAGATTCTGCACTAGGCGCGGTGATGGACATGACGGATATGACGAGGGCGGCCGTGTCGCGCCGTCACTTTTTGCAGCTGGCTGGCGCCGGCATGCTTGCGCTGACGGGGACCGCGCTTGCCGGTTGCGGCAACTCCACCAGCGGCGAGGGCTCTGACAAGGGGTCCAAGCTTGCGGCCATCAAGTCGCGTGGCCGTCTGAATGCCGGCGTTAAGAAGGACGTTCCCGGCTATGGCTATTACGACACCGCCAAGGGCCGCTTTGAGGGCATGGAAGTCGATCTGTGCTACCAGATCGCCGCTGCCGTCTTTGGCGTGAGCTACAAGGAGGCCCGCGCCCAGGAGCTTGTCGAGTTTACCGACGTAACGCCCAAGACGCGCGGCCCGCTGATCGATAACGGCCAACTTGACGTGGTCGCGGCGACCTACACCATCACCGACGAACGCAAGAAGAGCTGGGATTTCTCGACGCCGTACCGCACCGACTACGTGGGACTCATGGTCAAGAAGCGTTCGGGCTTTACCTCGATTGAGGACCTGGACGGTAAGGTCATTGGCGTGAGCCAGGGCGCCACCACGCAGAGCCTGATCGAGCAGATGATCAAGGACAACGGCTTTAGCTGCAAGCCCGAGTTTAGGGCCTTTAGTGGCTACCCCATCATCAAGAGTTCGCTCGACGCCGGCAATATCGACGTCTTTGCCATGGACCGCTCCACGCTGGCCGGTTACATGAACGAGACCGTTGAGCTGCTGCAGCCCGAGGTCAAGTTTGGCGAGCAGGGCTACGGCGTGGCGACCAAGAAGGGCTGCGACCTTTCCGCCGTGGTCGATCAGGTGATTTGCGATCGCCTGGCCGATGGCTGGCTCGACCAAGAGGTTAAGACCTGGGGTCTTGTATAGGCGCATCGTCCAAGGAAGGAATCAAATGCTCGAAGGATTATTTGACGCCGACCGTTGGTCGACGACATTTCAAAACATGGGACCCTTCTGGGAGGGCTTTGGCGTGACGCTGCAAGTGGTCGTTGCCGGTCTGCTGCTGTCGCTGGTACTGGGCACGCTGCTGGGCGTGTTCTCTACCACTCGCTCGCGCGTGCTGCGCGCCATAAGCCGCGTGTACGTGGAGTTTTACCAGAATACCCCGTTGCCCGTGCAGGTGCTCTTTATGTACATGGCCGGTCCGCAGTTTTTGCAGGCCATAACCGGTGCCGATCAGCCGGTGCGCATCGCGCCGTTCGTGCTGGGCTTCTTGGGTGTGGGCCTGTATCACGCGGCCTACATTTCGGAGGTCATCCGCACCGGTATCGAGGCAGTTCCGCGCGGTCAGATGGAGGCGGCCCAGAGCCAGGGCTTCACCCGTGCGCAGGCGTACTGGTACATCGTGCTGCCCCAGACGTTCAAGATCATTTTGCCGCCGCTGTGTAACCAGGCGCTCAACCTGGTCAAGAACACGTCGGTGTTGGCACTTGTGGCTGGCGGCGACCTTATGTACCGTTCCGATAATTTTGTGAGTCTGTACGGTTACCTGCAGGGATACATCGTCTGCTGCCTTATGTACTTCATCATCTGCTTTCCGCTCGCCATGCTGGTGCAGTGGCTCGAGCGCCGCTCCAAGGAGCGTCCGCGCGGCGTGAGCCTGGCCGAGCTGGGGCTCGACAATGTAGAGGAGGCCTAGCGCATGGAAATCTTCAACGCGACGAATCTGCTCTACATCTGGGGCGGCTTTGTTAAGACAATCGAGATCTCGGCGCTGTCGATCTTTTTCTCGCTCATCTTTGGCACGGTGCTGGCGCTTGTTAAAAGCTATGCGCCCCGCCCGTTCCGTATTTTGGTGAGCGCCTATATTGAGCTGTTCCGTTGCACGCCGAACCTGCTGTGGATCCTGTTTATCTACTTTACGGTGCAGGGTTTGGACATTGTGATTTCGACCATCGCCTTTACGCTGTTTACCAGCGCTGTTATGGCCGAGATTGTGCGCGGCGGCCTCAACTCGATTCCGCGCGGCCAGTTTGAGGCAGCGCAGAGCCAGGGCTTCGGCTTCTTTGCCACCATGCGCTACATCATTCTGCCGCAGACGTTTAAGACGATCATTCCGGCGCTGTTTAGCCAATGCACGACCGTCATCAAGGACAGCTCGTATCTTTCGGGCATCAACGTGGCCGAGCTCATGTACACGGCAAACGTCGTGATGGCCCACGCGATCGACCTGTCGCAGGTGCTTATGCTCTACGGCCTGGTGTT
>CAJMSG010000229.1:0-2495 GCA_905216105.1 uncultured bacterium
AGGCCGGCGAGCTTTCGGGCGTCAACGTGTCCATCCAGCGCGAGGACGTCTTTAACTTTATGTACCGCCTGTAGCGAGCAAGCCGCTGGGGATAGCCTGACGCGCGCATGCCCATGCAAGTCACCCCGATGCGGCCCGGAGAGGAGCGCGCATGGCCTACGACGCCAAGAAAATCTATTACCGCTTCGATGACCACTTGAGCCGACTAGTCCTGGATTACGAAGCAAGCCGCCAGATTTCGTCTGAGAGCGAAAGCCTCTACCACGGCCTGCCGACCGACCCTTATGACGAGGGCCTGTTTGTCGAGCACAATGTCAAGCGCGGCCTGCGCAATGCCGACGGCTCGGGCGTGGTCGCGGGTCTCACTCGTATCTCGGATGTGCACGGCTACAACAAGGTCGACGGAAAGGTCGTGCCCGATCAGGGCAAGCTCACGCTTCGCGGCTACAGCATTGAGGATCTGGTCAACAATGCCCAGGCCGAGAATCGCTACGGCTACGAGGAAGTCGCCTATCTGCTTATCACGGGTTCGCTGCCCAACAAGGAAGAGCTCGACGGCTTTTGCGAGCGCCTGGGCGCCTTTAGACATCTGAGCGACGAGTACGTTAAAGAGTTCCCTATGACCACGGTGTCGTCGAGCATCATGAACGTGCTCCAGCGCGCCGTACTGCTGCTCTACGCCTTCGATGCCGAACCAGACGTGATCACGCCCGAGCACGAAATCGACGTCGCCATTTCCATGCTCGCACGTCTCCCGCGCATCGCCGCCTTCGCACACATGGCCTCGGTCGCCAAGCTTCGCGGCTCCGAGGTTCACGTGCCGCACCCCACGCCCGGCCTCTCCACCGCCGAGACCATCCTACAGGTCTTGCGCGGTGGCATGGCGTTCACCCGCGACGAAGCCATGCTGCTCGACGTGATGCTCATGCTGCATGCCGAGCACGGCGGCGGCAACAACTCCACGTTCGCCTGCCGCGTGCTGTCCTCATCGGCCACCGACCCGTATTCCGCCTACGCCGCGGCTATCGGCTCGCTCAAGGGCCCGCGCCACGGCGGTGCCAATGCCAAGGTCGTGTCTATGCACGAGGACATCCGCGCGCATGTCTCCAACTGGGAGGACGAGGACGAGGTCGCAGCCTATCTGGGCAAGATCCTCGACAAGCAGGCCTTCGACGGCACGGGTCTCATCTACGGCATGGGCCACGCCGTCTATACGCTCAGCGACCCGCGCGCCGAGGTCTGCCGCCGTTACGCGCGCTCGCTGGCAGCCAAGAAGGACTTGGGCGAAGAGTTCGCGCTCATCGAGCGCATCGAGCGCCTGGCACCCCAGGTCATGCGCGACCACGGCATGACCAAGCCCATCTGCGCCAACATCGACCTGTACACAGGCTTTATCTACAAGATGCTCGGCGTGCCCGAGACGCTTTTTACGCCGTTATTCGCCGTCGCCCGCATGGCCGGCTGGTCGGCACACCGCATGGAAGAGCTCTTCTGCGCGCACCGTATTATTCGCCCGGCCTATCGTCCGGTGATCGAGCCGCTGGAGTACAAGCCGCTCGCCGACCGCTAGGACGCGAACCGTTATAGAACTCGAGCGTGGCCAGGGACCCAAGCCCTCGGCCACGCTTTTTATGCCAGTAGAAAGGGCTGCATCAAATGATTGTGTTTTCCGATATGGATGGGACGCTGCTGACGAGCGATAAGCAAATGAGCGATGCCACCTGGGCGATGCTCGACGAGCTCGCACGTCGTGGCATCGAGTTTGTTCCCTGCACGGGACGTCCACTGTCGGGCATCTTTGAGCCCATTCTCGCCCATCCCGCCGTGCATTACGCGGTCTGTGCCAACGGCGCCAGCGTCTGGCAGCTCGACGAGGATACGCCCACCGACGCCTCGCGCGCCACGTGCATCTTGAGCCGTCCGCTCGACCGTGGCATTGCCCACCGCATCCATCGCATTGCCGCCGGCCACGATGTGACCTTCGATATCTTCGCGGATGGGCAGTGCTTCCTCCCCCGCTCGCTACACGGGCGTCTGGATGAGTTCTGTGGCGGCGACCCCCACATCGCGGCTTCGCTCAAGCGCACACGAACGCCGATCGACATGAATATCGACAGCAAGATCGACGAGGTCGAGACGCTCGAACGCATCGCTATGTACTGGCACGACCCCGCCGATCGCGACGCCATCGCGGCGGCGCTCGACACGCTCGGAGGCATTGAGGTCACGCGTTCGTACGCCATGAATATCGAGGTTATGGGCGAAGGCGCCACCAAGGGAACGGCCCTCACGTGGCTGTGTGAGCATCTGGGCGAGCGTCTCGCCGACGCCTGGGCGTTCGGCGACAACATCAACGACATCCCCATGCTGCAGGCAGCGGGCCATGGCATGGCCATGATCAACGCCGAGCCCGAAGATCGCGAGGCCGCCGACGCCATCACCGAATACGACAACGACCACGACGGCGTCGCCCGCACCATCATGGCCGCCCTCGC
>CAJMSG010000230.1:0-2486 GCA_905216105.1 uncultured bacterium
CTGTGCTGGCCGTCGGCGACAAAGGCAAGCAGCTCATCAAGCAGTTCCTCGCGTGCCATGGGATCGAGGCCCGCGGTGGCTTCGTCCAAAACGAGCAGCTTGGCCTCGTGGCTGAGCGCGCAGGCAAGCTGCAGCTTCATGCCCATGCCGCGGGAGAGGTCCTTGACCTTTGTCTTGGGATCGAGGCCAAATTGGCTGATGAATCCGGCGAACGTTTCGCGGTCCCACGTGGGGT
This sequence comes from uncultured bacterium, assembly GCA_905216105.1. GTDB lineage: Bacteria > Actinomycetota > Coriobacteriia > Coriobacteriales > Coriobacteriaceae > Collinsella. Next base: position 236 of record CAJMSG010000230.1, read on the forward strand.
ACGCCGGGCCTACGAGCGACTCGATCTGGCCCACCTTGAGCGTGGAGGGGAAGGGGCACGTGTCCAGGACAAGGCCGACACGAGTGCGCAGACAACGCTGCGCTTCATCGGGCGCGTCGGCGCCACAGCGTTGCCCAAACAGGTGCACCTCGCCGGCATCGAGTTTGATAAGCCCAAGCGCGGCTCGAATCGTCGTTGTTTTGCCGGCACCGTTGGCACCCACAAAGCCGACAATCTGGCCGGGCTCCACAGTGAGCGTGACATCACGCAGCGAAAAACGGTCGCTCACACGGCGTGAGATGCCTTTGAGTTCTAGCAAGTTTTGCATGGTATAGCCTTTCTTGCAGATGGCTACTGCATGGTTTCGGGGGCTACCAGGTCGAGCATCTCGTGCAGTTTGTCGCGCGTGACGCCCAGGGTTTCGGCTTGGCTCGCCGCTTTCGCAAGCAACTCTTCGATATGGCAGAGCTGACTTTCGCGCAAGAGTTCTTGGTTGCCCTCGGCGACAAAGCAGCCTTTGCCTTGCACGGTGCAGATAAACCCGAGCTGCTCCAGGTCGGCGTAGGCGCGCTTGGTGGTGATGACGCTCACGCCAAGGTCGCTCGCGAGTGCACGGATGCTGGGGAGTTTGGCTCCCGCAGCGAACGTGCCCGAAAGGATCTGAGCTTTGACTTGCGAGGATATCTGTTCGTAGATGGGCTTATCGCTCGAATTGGATAGGATGATGTCCACAGCGGCTCCTTAGCTGATGGGCTACACGTGTATATAACCGGTAAGCACAGTATATATACACTATGCACAGTTGCGCAAGAGACAAATTCGGATTGTCCGCTCGTTCATTCATCTCAATCTGTAACATCTGGAACCGATTTGGACGGCTACCTGTTACAGATTGAGATTTTGCTGGCGGGCCCCACCTGGTTGTCTCGATCTGTAACAACTGGAGAAGTTTTTGGCTGCTAGATGTTACAGATCGAGACATTGGCCACCCGTCTATCCTTATATCTCAATCTGTAACAGATGGACCCGTTTTGAGTGGCCAGATGTTACAGATCGAGATCTTTCTGGGACGTCCACCTGTTTGTCTAAATCTGTAACAGGTAGAGGTTCAAAAACCGTCTAGATGTTACAGAACGAGACAAACTGCTGCGGAGTGCCGCCATCGACTGCTACCTAGGCCCCAACTGATGAATTTGTCCTGATAGGTGCCCTGCTGCAGCATTTCGCGGCTACAATAGTGCGGTTACAACGACGTAATGCACTCAATGCAAGAAAGGATCCGCATGGCAAGCCTGTCGGATGAAATCTCGTCGCGCCGCACATTCGCGATCATCAGCCACCCGGACGCCGGTAAGACCACGCTTACCGAGAAGCTGCTGCTCTATACCGGCAGCATTCAGACCGCCGGCTCGGTCAAGGGCAAGAGCTCGGCCAAGCATGCCGTCTCGGACTGGATGGACATCGAGAAGGAGCGCGGTATCTCCGTTACCTCCTCGGTGCTGCAGTTCACCTATAACGGCGCCTGCGTCAACATCCTCGATACCCCCGGCCACCAGGACTTCTCGGAGGATACCTACCGTACCCTTATGGCCGCCGACGCCGCTGTCATGGTCATCGACGGCGCCAAGGGTGTCGAGGCCCAGACCAAAAAGCTCTTTAAGGTCTGTACGCTGCGCCACATTCCCATCTTCACCTTTGTGAACAAGCTTGACCACGAGGCTCGCGATCCGTTTGAGCTCATGGAAGAGATCGAGAATGTCCTGGGTATCAATACGTATCCCATGAACTGGCCGATCGGCAGCGGCCGCAACTTCCGCGGCGTGTTCGATCGTCAGACCCGTCGCGTTATCGCCTTTGAGGGCGACGGCCACGCCAACGCCACCAAGAAGGTCGCCGAGGTCGAGGCCGAGCTGGGCGATCCTTCCATGGACGAGCTTATTGGCGAGGAGAACCATAAGAACCTGATGGACGACATCGAGCTGCTCGATGGCGCCGGCGACGAGCTCGACTTGGATGCCGTGGCCTGCGGCAAGCTGAGCCCGGCGTTCTTTGGCTCGGCGCTCACCAACTTTGGCGTGGAGCCCTTCCTCAAGGAGTTCCTGCGTCTGGCCCCGACGCCGCGCGCCTATACCGATACGCTCACCAGCGAGCCGGTCGATCCCTGCCGCGACGACTTTAGCGGCTTTGTGTTTAAGATCCAGGCCAACATGGACAAGAACCACCGCGACCGCATCGCCTTTGTGCGCATTTG
>CAJMSG010000231.1:0-2469 GCA_905216105.1 uncultured bacterium
GTATTGGTTGGAGTTGCCATGAGGGAGAAGCGCCCGGCGCTTGTCATCACGTTTCCCACCACGGCGGCCGCCATGGGGTGCGAGACCCTATGCATCGAGCGGGGACTTCCCGGGCGCACGATTCCCGTGCCCGGGGAGGTCGCTGCCGGCTGCGGCTTGGCGTGGAAGGCGCTGCCTTCGGATGAGGGCCTGCTGCGCGGCGAGCTTTCCGCGGCGGGCGTCCCCACCGAGGGTTTTACGGTGATCGACATGTGGGAGGTCGTGCGATGATCTACCTGGATAACGCGGCGACGACCATGTATAAGCCGCAAACGGTCATCGATGCCGTGACGCAGGCTATGTGCTCGCTCGGCAATGCCGGGCGCGGTGCCACGTCGGGTGCGCTCGATGCGGCGCGTACCATCCACGGCTGCCGCGCCAAGCTTGCGCGCTTGCTGGGCTGCCCGCGTGCTGACCATGTTTGTTTTACGCCCAACTCCACCGCGGCGCTCAACACCGTCATCAATGGCGTGGTGCGCCCCGGCGACCGTGTGGTCACAACGGTGCTCGAGCACAACTCCGTGCTGCGTCCGCTCAACCGCCTGGCGGCAGAGCAGGGCGTGACCGTTGAACATGCGGGCTGTGACGCGAACGGCGTGCTTGACTATGACGAGCTCGAGCGGCTGGTGACGCCTGACACGCGTGCCGTGGTGGTGACGCACGCCTCCAATGTGACCGGCAACGCCGTTGATGTTGCACGTGTGGCGGCTGTGGCTCATGCGGCCGGCGCGCTGGTTATCGTCGATGCCTCGCAGTCTGCCGGTGCGGCGCGTATCGATATGCAGACCATGGGGCTCGACGTGGTGTGCTTTACCGGCCACAAGGGGCTCATGGGACCCCAAGGCACCGGTGGTCTGGCCGTGGCGGAGGGCATTGACGTGGCTCCATGGGCTATGGGCGGCACGGGTGTGCACAGCTTCGACCCACTGCAGCCGCTTGAGTGGCCTACGCGCCTGGAGGCGGGCACGCTCAACGGCCATGGCATCGCGGGCCTTACCGCTGGTCTCGACTTTATCGAGGCCCAGGGTGGGGTCGAGGCGATTGCTGCCCACGAGCGCGCGCTCGCTGATCGCTTCCTTGCCGGTGTGCGCGAGATTCCGGGAATTAAGCTCTACGGTGCCTTTGACCAGCCGACGCGCTCTGCGATTGTGTCGCTTAACGTGGGCGATATCGATTCTGCCGAGATCTCGGACGCGCTCATGCAAGGGTGGGGGATTGCGACCCGTCCCGGTGCCCATTGCGCCCCGCTCATGCACCGTGCGCTGGGGACCGAGCGCCAGGGTGTCGTCCGCTTCTCGTTTGGGTATTTCAACACGACCGAAGAAGTCGACACGGCTATCGATGCTCTGTGCGATTTAGCCTGCTAAAGCTGCTAGACCGTTTATACTTGCGGGACGGGTGTTTTTGCCCGTCCCGTTTTTGTTTCAACCCGAAAGGTGGACCCATGGCTTCATCCGCCCCGCACGGTCTGCGCTCCGACCATGTCGTCACCGTCGGCATCGCCCTGTTCTCGATGCTCTTTGGCGCCGGCAACCTCATTATTCCGCCACTGCTGGCGCTGCAGGCAGGTTCTGCCACGCCGGTCGCCATGCTCGGCTTTCTCATCGCCGCCATCGGCCTGCCCGTCATGGGCTTTATCGCCGTGGCGCTTGCCGGAACGGCGCGCGAGCTTGCCGGCCGCGTGCACCCCAGGTTTGGCGAGTTCTTTGTCGCGGCGGTGTATCTGGCCATCGGCCCGTGCCTGGCTATTCCGCGTACGAGCTCCACGGCCTTCGAGATGCTGGTGCCGCTGCTGCCCGAGGGCGTCTCGCTCGGCACGGCTCGCCTGGTGTTTGCCGTTGGCTTCTTTGTCGTCGCGTTTGCGCTCACGCTGCGTCCGGGCGTTATCACGCGCGTGCTCGGCCGCATTACGGGCCCCGCGCTCATTGCGCTCATCGTGCTGGTTGTGGGTGCCGCCGTGGTCTCGCCGTTGGGTCCCGCTGCCGCGCCGCAGGCTCCCTACAATGCCGGTGCTGCCGTGCAGGGCTTTTTGACCGGCTACCAGACCATGGACCTGCTTGCGTCGCTCGCCTTTGGCATCATCATCGCCGAGACCATCCATGAGCTCGGCGTTACCGACGATAAGCGCGTGGCCTTCGAGATCTCGCGTTCGGGTGTGATCGCCGGCGTGCTCATGGCCATCATCTACTGCGGCTTGGCGCTTTCCGGTATGCAGCTCGGCACGGTTATGCCCGACGCCACCAACGGCGCCGCGATCCTTGCGCGTTCGGCCTCTATGCACTTTGGCCTAGCCGGCACGGTCGTGGTCTTTGCGATTTTCTTCCTCGCCTGCATGAATGTGTGTATTGGCCTTATCAGCTGCTGCTCGCGTTACTTCTGCGAGACGTATGTGGTCGAAGGGGGAGCGGAGGCCTCCGAGGAGGCCATGCG
>CAJMSG010000232.1:0-2460 GCA_905216105.1 uncultured bacterium
ATGACCTGCGTCTCCGGCTCCCTTGCCCACGGCATCGAGGAACGCGACACCTACGTCGAGATGGCCCGTCAGATCTGCGCCGAGTACGGTTGCAAGAAGGTCGCCTCGGTCGTCCGCAACATCTCCTGCGTCGAGCGCTCCATTTGGATGGGCATGCTCTTTGACGCCGAGAGCGGCGAGCACTGGTTCTCCCCCGCTCACGACGTGCACGTGCTCGAGGGCGTTGCCGCTGGCGATGCTTTTAACGCCGGCCTCGTCCATGCCCTCATCAACGACTTTGACCCGCAGGACGCCGTCAACTACGCCATCGCGGCCTCGATCCTCAAGCTCACTATCAAGGGCGATTCCAACCTGGTGACCGCAGACGAGATCGCAGCCGCGGCATTCGCCGCCGACGGTGGCACTCGCGTCGCGCGCTAAACCGTCCCCATTCCGCGGGCCGCAGCTTTCCATACCCATACCTCTGCGGCCCGCTCCCCGATTCCTCCGGTCGGGCAAAACCACCAGTCCCATTCCGGTTTTGCCTGGCATTTCCTACACGACTGGTCGCGCAGCCGGTTTTGGAATTGCTTGTGACCCCAAGCAGTGCCTCCGATAACCAATCCAAAACCGGCTCATGACCAGCATATTTGGCAATCACGCGCCCGTGCGCGCCTCACATCGAAAGGAACACTATGTTCGATCAGTTCTACACCACGCTTGAATCCCTGGGCATCGTGCCGGTCGTCGTGCTCGATAAGGTCGAGGACGCCGCACCGCTCGCCCATGCCCTTATGGCAGCCGGCATGAAGTCCGCCGAGGTCACCTTCCGCACCGCTTGCGCCGCCGAGTGCATCGCCGCCATGGCCGAGGCCGAGCCCGAGATGTGCGTCGGCGCCGGCACCGTCCTGACCGTCGAGCAGGTTGAGCAGGCCCGCGCCGCCGGTGCCAAATTCATCGTCTCCCCGGGTTACAACGAGGACGTCGTGAAGCACTGCATCGACATCGACCTGCCCGTGCTGCCCGGCACCGTGACCCCCTCCGAGGTTACCGCCGCCGAGAACCTGGGCCTCAGTGTCACCAAGTTCTTCCCCGCGGCTCAGTACGGCGGCCTGAACACCATCAAGGCCCTCGCCGCTCCGTTTGTCGGCCATCGCTTTATGCCCACCGGCGGCGTGAGCACTGCCAACGTCGAGGAGTACCTGAGCTCCTCCGCCATCATCGCCTGCGGCGGCACCTGGATGGTCAAGCCGGCCCTGTTCGCCGACGGCGACTTCTCCAAGGTCGAGCAGATTGCCCGCGAGGCCATGAACGTCGTCAAGAAGGCCCGCGGCTAGATTCAGCTCTCTATCGTGAAAGGGGGCGTGCCCTAGACCTCGCCCCCTTTCTTTTAAAGCGGCTCGGAAGCGCGCCGTTTCCGTCACGAGCAAGAACCGAAACCGTCTTGTATGCTGATAAAACGTGACGGAAGCGACACGCCCCCGAGCCGCTTTGCTTTCCCGGCCAATCAACCGACTCAACATAATCCAGTCCACCAAAACAGCTGCGGCACCGTCTGGAGGAATGGACCCTTGCTTCCGGTTTTTTCCTCCAAGCGGCGCCGCAGCCTTTTCATGCCCCGATTGCACCCCCGCACTTGCGGTGAAATACGGACTGCTTACGCCGCCAAAGCCGCAAAACAGTCCCTATTTAACCGCAACTAATAAAGAGGACGAATTAGATTGCCGAGTCTTTGGACAGCTCAAAGTAGTCGGGATGCAAGGCGATAACCGGGCCCTGCTCCTCGGGCATTAGATGCAAATGCGTCTCTGCCAGATAGCTCGCCGTGTCGGTATCACCCTTCTTAATGGCCTCGAGAATCCGGCGATGTTGCCCACGGATCGGCTCCCAATCCAGATCCTGCGACACCATACGCAACCAGTTGTATCGCTCAAAATGCGTGTTGACGCTCTTCATCCAATCCCACAACATGTGACGGCCGGCAATCACAAAACACGTCTCATGAAACAGGTTATCCAAGTCGAAAAAGCGACGCGTTTCGCGATGGTCGAGCGATTCGGACTCGGCAAGAATCTGCTCAAGCCGATGCTTCTGCTCGGACGTGGCTGCCGAGCAGCATTTAATGAGTACGCTTCTTTCGAGTTTCTCGCGCAAGAAACAGGCGTTCTCGGCGCGCTCCATGCTGATTTTTGAGACATAGGTGCCGCTTTTGGGACGCGTTTCCACTAGCTCCTGCTCACGCAGACGCACAAAGGACTCGCGAATGGGCGTGCGCCCGATTCCCGTCTCCTTTTCCAGACCAATCGCCGAAAGGCGCGTGCCGGGCTTGAGCTCGGCATAGATGATCTTGGAGCGCAATGCGTTGTATGCCTGATCTTGCAGGCTCTGATAATGCTGGTGTTGTTCCATAAAGCCCTCGAATGAAGCTCACGGTTTGTCGAATATCACCACGTAATACTATCGCATCCCCCATCCCCTCAG
>CAJMSG010000233.1:0-2457 GCA_905216105.1 uncultured bacterium
ACGTGGGTGCAAGCCTCGCGCACGGAGGCCATCAGGTCGTGCGTCTCGGCATAGGCCTCTTCGATCAGATGCGCGAAGACCTCCGTATCGGTCTCGCTCTTAAAGTGATGGCCGCGGCCCTCCAGCTCCTCGCGCAGTTCGGCGAAGTTCTCGATAATGCCGTTGTGGACGATGGCGATGCGACCGTCGCAGCTGGTGTGGGGATGAGCGTTAACGACGGAAGGCTTGCCGTGAGTGGCCCAACGGGTGTGACCGATACCGCAGGTTGCGTCGCTATCGATATTGGAAAGCTCGCTCTCCAGACCCGCGACCTTACCCACGCGGCGGATAACGTCGAGATGCGCCGCGGCGCCCTCGCCCACCTCGAGCGCGACGCCCGAGGAGTCATAACCGCGATACTCCATGCGCTTAAGGCCTGTGACCAGGATGTTCTTTGCAATATCAGAGCCGGTGTAGCCGACAATTCCGCACATAGGATAAATCCCTTCGTTCGCGTGACTGCAAGACGTCCACGCACGGGAGGCGCTGAGACGTATAACGTTCGAGTATTGTACTCACGCAAGCGCAAGCTGATATACCAGAAGTGGTATCTCAACTTAGATACCACTCGATGCACACATGCCCAAACCACCACGATGGGGACAGGCGCCTTTGTGGTGGCCTGGGCTCCAGCGTTTGCCCAGATAAAACCTGCCAAAATAAACCTGTCCCTAATTGGCAGGTTTTGACACCTCGGAGGCGGGCGATGCTACAATCTGGCTTGTACTTGAAACGCATCAAAGGGGCCGCTATGGCAAAGGTAAAAATCAGCGACGTCGCGCGCGAGGCCGGGGTTTCGTTGGGTACGGTTTCCAACGCGCTCAACCATCCCGAAAAGCTGCGCCCCGAGACCCTCAAGCTCATTAACGAGACCATCAATCGCCTTGGCTACCTGCCCAACCAAAGCGCTCGTCAGCTCGCGGGCGGCGCCACCAAGTCCTTTGGCCTGGTGCTCCCCCGTCTCGATCACGGCTTTTCGCTCCAAATTGCCAGCGGTGCCCATAACGAGGCCCGAAAGCACGGTTACGACCTGCTCATCGCCAACGCCGATAACGACGATATTCTCCAGGACCATTACCTGCGCTACTTTATGGGCACCCAGATGTCCGGCGTCATGGTTCAGCCCATGGCATCCCCCGACTGGCACCCCGCTATGACCAAGATGCCCGTGCCGATTGTCCACCTGGACATCCATTGCTCCGAGCCCGGCTACTACGTAGCGGCCGACAACGAGGCACAGGGGCGCATTATCGCCGAGCTCGCCATCGCCCGCGGCGCACACCATATCACCGTTGTGGGCAGAGCGGCATTCATGCAGCTCACCCTGCGCGTACTTGGCATTCACAAGGCCCTCGCCCTGCATCCCGATATCAAAATTGAAGTCATTGACGCCGGAGAGTGGAATACCGCAGCCGACGGCTACAGCATTGGAGCTCAGATCGCCGGGCGCCCTGCCAACGAACGCCCCGATTTTGTCGTCGGCCTGACCGACGTGTTGGCCTCGGGCGTTATCTCGGCATTGGTCGACAAAGGCATCTCCGTCCCCGAGCAGGTTCGCGTAGCCGGCTGTGACGGCAACCCACTCGCTTGGAGCGGATCGGTCCCGCTCACTACGGTAGCGCCCCCGGGCTACGAGATTGGCCGCAAGGGTGTCCAACTGCTCATGGAGCAAATCGAGAACAAGGTCCCGACAAAGACCAAGCATATCCGCGTCGGCTCTGCAGCGCGCACCGTCACCGCAGCCACCACCGCGGAGGACATCAACCGCCAAGAACTGGTACGTCCGTTCCTACTGGAGCGCGCCAGCACCCAGGCAAGCACCCAGACCGACGCTACGGCCATCAACCTCGGCGCGTATCTATAGCACGCCCGCAAGTATGCTAAGTCGCCGTTTAAGCAAAAGGGGCCCGACCATTGCCGGGCCCCTTTTGCTTAAACGCAAAGACGGTCAATCGCGCGCTTCAACGCCGCAATTGTCTAGCGTACGGCCTTGACCGCCGCCGCCAGATCGAACAACGTGTCGAGCACGACCTCGCAGCCATCCACCACGTCCTGCGGCAGCGGCACGATATCGGGCACAGCAAAGACATGGCAGCCGGCCGTGATACCCGAGACGCAGCCGTTGCGCGAATCCTCGACCACGGCGCACTCCTCGGGGGCAAAGCCCGCGCGCTCGCAGGCAAGCAGATACATCTCGGGGTCGGGCTTGCCGTGCACGACGTCCTCGCCACAGGTCACCGTTTCAAACTTGTCAAAGAGGCCGACCATCTTAAGGTTGCGTTCGGCCGTAGCGAGGCGCGACGACGTCGCAAGGCCCACGTGATAGCCCGCAGCCAGTAGCTCGTCTATGCACTCGGCAGCGCCGGCCTTAAGCTCCAGTTCGGTCTTGACCATCTCGTCGCGAATCTCCTTGTGGCG
>CAJMSG010000234.1:0-2451 GCA_905216105.1 uncultured bacterium
GCCTGTGCCAGATAGCCTGCGAGCAGGTCCATGGCCTCCGGGTCATCGGCCATGTCTCCGGCGCTCTTGCCATCCCAGCGCTTTTTAACGCCGGGGCCGGCGATGAGGCCCTCGAGGCAGTTGTCGTGGAAGGGGCAGGCGCTATGCTCGCCGATGGTGTCGCGCGGGTCGCGCGTGACTAGGATGTGGCCGGCCTCGGGGTGCATCATGCCGTGCACGAGCTGGCCGCCCGAGAGCACACCGGCACCCACGCCGGTGCCGATCGTCAGGTACACCACGTCGGTGAGGCCCTGCGCGCAGCCAAAGGTGACCTCGCCCAAGCAGGCGACGTTGACGTCGGTGTCGTAGCCACAGGGGATATTGAGCTCGTTTTGGATGGTGCCCAGCAGGTCGAAGTAGCGCCATGCGGTCTTGGGCGTCTCTAAGATCTTGCCGTACTGGGGCGAGGCAGGGTTGACCGCGGTGGGGCCAAAGGCGCCGATGCCCAGGGCGGCGATGCCCTTGTCTGCAAACCATGCGTTGACGGCCTCGACGGTCTCCTGCGGGGTCGTGGTCGCGATCTGCTCGCGCTCCAGGACCGTACCGTCCGCATAGCCCGTGGCACAGACCATCTTGGTGCCGCCGGCCTCGAGTGCTCCGATAAGCTGCTGCTCTGCCATAGTATTCCTCTCTGGGACGAGTTGCTCCGTGACTAAAGTATAGAGCTCTAAACCATTTAAGAAAGCGCTATAAAAAGAAGCCCTGCAACGCGGCGGGCGGTGCGGGGCTTCTTTGGTTGCTTTAGTTGCCGGGCCGTCCTTACCCGCGCGGCTTGATTTTATCACGTAGCGACTTGAGGTTCTCCAGTGCCGCGTTAAGCGTCTCGTCTCGCTTGGCAAAGTGGAAACGAATCAGATGGTTGACGGGCTCACGGAAGAAGCTCGAACCGGGAACGGCACCCACGCCCACCTTAGACGCGAGGTCCTCGCAGAATTCGAGGTCGCTGTCATAGCCAAACTCAGAGATGTCCATCATGACGTAGTAGGCGCCCTGCGGCACGTTATGCTCAAGACCGATACTGTCGAGCCCTTGGCAGAACAGGTCGCGCTTGGCGGTGTAGAGGTCGAGGACCTCTTCGTAATAGCTGTCGTCGAAGTTGAGGGCGGTGACGACGGCTTCCTGCAGGGGAGCGGCGGCGCCCACCGTGAGGAAGTCGTGGACCTTCTTGATGCGTTCGGTAATCTCGGCCGGGGCGATGGTGTAGCCCAGGCGCCAACCGGTGATGGAGTAGGTCTTGGACAGCGAGCTGCAGCTGATGGTGCGCTCGAACATGCCTGGCAGCGTGGCCATATAGACGTGCTCGTGGGGCGCGTAGACGATGTGCTCGTATACCTCGTCGGTGATGCAGTAGGCGTCGTACTTTTTGCACAGGTCGGCGATAAAGGTGAGCTCCTCGCGCGTAAAGACCTTGCCGCAGGGGTTGGAAGGGTTGCACAGGACGATGGCCTTGGGATCGTTGTCGCGGAAGACCGCCTCGAGGACCTCGCGATCGAAGTCGAACGTGGGCGGGTTGAGCGGCACATAGACGGGCTCAGCGCCCGAGAGAATCGTGTCGGCGCCGTAGTTCTCGTAGAACGGCGAGAAGATGACGACCTTGTCTCCGGGGTTCGTGACCGTCATCATGGCGGCCATCATGGCCTCGGTGGAGCCGCATGTGACCACGATGTTCTCGTTGGGGTTGATCGGCATGCCCATAAAGTGCTCCTGCTTGGCCGCGAGCGCCTCGCGCATGGCCTGGGAGCCCCAAGTGATGGAGTACTGGTGATAGAGCGGCTCGGGGTCGGTCGCGATGCTGCTCAGGCTCTCGAGCAGCTGCGCCGGGGGATCGAAGTCGGGGAAGCCCTGCGAGAGGTTGACGGCGCCATACTTATTGGAGATGCGCGTCATGCGGCGGATGACCGAATCGGTAAATCTCGCCGTACGGTTGGAGAGTTCTTTCATGCTGGTCCTTTCGAGCATTTGCAGTGGGGCAAGTTTACTCCTATGAAACCGGTGGGAATTGCTCGAAACGCGCCCGAAAAACTCTTTTCAAAATTCTTGAAAATTGGGGCTTGCATCGCGTGGCGTTCCTTGCAATAATAGTCGAGCGCGAAGCGCACAGGACACGGTGGGTGTAGCTCAGTTGGCTAGAGCGACGGGTTGTGGTCCCGTAGGTCGAGGGTTCGAGTCCCTTTACCCACCCCAGTTCTTGCTTCGTGTTGATATCGGGTCGTTAGCTCAGTTGGTAGAGCAGGGGACTCTTAATCCCAAGGTCCAGGGTTCGACCCCCTGACGGCCCACCACACGATATCTCCTCTAAAGTCCGCCACAACGGACTTTAGCTTTGGGTCGTTAGCTCAGTTGGTAGAGCAGGGGACTCTTAATCCCAAGGTCCAGGGTTCGACCCCCTGACGGCCCACCAAAGCATGTTAA
>CAJMSG010000235.1:0-2445 GCA_905216105.1 uncultured bacterium
TCGAAAGCACCTACCAGCTCGTTGATGTCCTTCACGCCCTGAGACTCCGCCCAGGCCTCGAGCTCGTGCGCGATCTTGAGCGAAGCGCACGGATCGACGAAGTTGGCCATACCGACCGATACGCAGGTAGCGCCAGCCAGGATAAACTCGGCCGCATCCTCACCGGTCATGACGCCGCCGACGCCGTTGATGGGGATATCGACGGCCTGGGCAACCTCCCAGACCATACGCACGGCGATGTGATGGCACAGCGGGCCCGAAAGACCGCCCTTGGGCTTGGCCACACGCGACTTGCGGGTGTGAACGTCGATGGCCATACCCTGGATGGAGTTGATGACCGAAAGGCCGTCGGCGCCGGCGGCCTCGAGGGCGCGGGCGATCTCGGCGACGTTGACCGGGGCCATCTTCACAAACAGCGGCTTGTCGGTCACCTTGCGGCAGGCAGCCATGACGGCAGAGGCGCCCTCGGGCGTGGAGCCCATGGCGGCACCGCCGGCGGCAATATTGGGGCAGCTGACGTTAATCTCGTAGCCGGCGGCCCAGGGGCACAGCTCGACATACATCTCGAGCGCACGGACAAACTCGTCCACGGAATGACCGGCAACCTGGCAGATGACCTGGCAACCGTCCTTGGAGAGCTGCTCGAGCCACGGACCGGACTCGCGGGCGAAAGCGGCCACACCAGGGTTCTGCAGGCCCACGGAATTGATCATGCCGCCAGGGATCTCGGCCATGCGGGGTGCGGGATTGCCGGGCCAGGGCTCGGCAGCGCAACCCTTAGTGGTGATGGCACCCAGCTGGGAGACATCGAAGAAGTTCTGGAACTGCCAACCGTAGCCAAAGGTACCGGCTGCGGTGTTGATGGGGTTCTGCATCTTGACGCCGCCGAAATCGACGGCCATGTTCACGGTACCCACTAGAAGACCACCACCTTGGAAGCATCAAACACGGGGCCGCACATGCAGGCGCCCTTCATACCGTCGACCGTCTCGACATTGCAGGTGTTGCAGGCACCAAAACCGCAGCTCATCATGCGCTCGAGCGACACCTCGCAATACGCGCCGGCCTCGGCGGCAGCGGCGGCGACCTTCTTCATCATGACGGCGGGACCACAGCTGGCGACATAGTCGTAACCGCCCTCGCCGAGCAGCTCGGCGGCAGGATCGGTGCAGAAGCCGTGCGTGCCCAACGAGCCGTCGTCGGTGCACACGTTGACCGTGGCTCCCAGCGCGCGGAACTCATCGACGCCCACGGCCTTGGACGCGGTGCCAAAGCCCAGGCACACGTCGACGGCCACACCCTGCTCGGCAAGCATGCCAGCCAGGCAGAGCACGGGCGGAACGCCAATGCCGCCGGCGACGAGCAGTGCTTTCCTGGCACCCTCGGGCACGAACCAGCCGCGGCCGCCAGGGCCCAGCAGGTTGGAGGTGGAGCCAGGGACCATCTGCGACAGACGACGGGTATCATCGCCCACGACGGCGTACCACAGCTCGACGGTGCCGGCCTCGGCGTCGGCGCGATAGAAGCTCAGGGGCACGCGAAGCAGCGAGGAAGCATCGCCCGGCACGGCGATATTCACGAACTGACCGGGCTTGAGCGCACTTGCAAGCTTGGGGGCCGAGATAACGAGCGAGAAGATGCCGTCGGCGATCTCCTGGTTCGAGACGACCTCGAAGTCGTGCATGCGTGCAGTGGAAGGTGTGGGCATAGACGCTCCAATCCCCCATGCGGTTGCATGGTTCAGGCGAACAGAAAGCGCGGCACCGCAAGGGCGCCGCGCATAAAAGCGATAAAGCTATGCTAGCAGATGCAGCCGTCGGCAAGCGTCTGCTTACCGCCGACGAACACATCGGTGGCACGACCGGTGAGCGTACGGCCGGCAAAACCGGAGTTCTCGGCGCGCGACTCGTAGCCGTCCTCGCCGACCGTCCAGGTGGCGGACGCATCGAACACAGTCAGGTCGGCAACGGAGCCCGCCTTGACCTGAACCTGGTCGAGGCCCAGGATCTCACGCGGCTTGATGGCCATGAGCTCGACCATGCGGCCCACGCTCATCTTGCCCGTGTTGACCAGCTCGGTGAGTACGAGCGACAGCGAGGTCTCGAGGCCGATCATGCCGAAGGGCGCAAGCTCGAACTCGCGGGCCTTCTCCCACGGGGTGTGGGGAGCGTGGTCGGTGACGATGACGTCGACGGTGCCGTCGATGACGCCCTGACGGATGGCCTCGGCGTCCTCGTCGGTGCGCAGCGGCGGGTTGACCTTGAGCGAGGTGTTGTAGGTCTCGTCCAGGTCGTTCTCGGTCAGGAACATATGGTGCGGGGTGGCCTCGCAGGTGACCTGCACGCCAGCTTCCTTGCCGGCACGAACGATCTCCAGGCCATGGGCGGTGGAGATGTGCTGGATGTGCAGCTTGGCACCGGTCAGCTTGGCGATCTCGATGTCGCG
>CAJMSG010000236.1:0-2415 GCA_905216105.1 uncultured bacterium
AGCACCGGCAAGATGGGGCCGAAAATCTCCTCCTGCATCACGGCGTCCTCAGGCGCCACGCCGTCTAGGATCGTCGGTTCAATCTTGAGCGACGACTCGCGCGCCGTGCCTCCCAGCACAACCTTATCGGGGTCGATCAGCCCGCGTACGCGCGCGAAATGCTTGGCGTTGACGATATGCCCGTAATCCTCGTTGTCGAGCGGGTGCTCGCCAAACATGCGACGGACCTCCTCCTTGATGAGGCCCAACAGCTCACCGTGCACGCGCATATCGACCAGCAGGTAGTCGGGCGCCACGCAGGTCTGCCCCACGTTGAGCCATTTACCAAAGGCGATACGTCGTGCCGCGACCTTCAAGTTTGCCGTCGCATCCACGATGCAGGGACTCTTTCCGCCCAGCTCAAGCGTCACGGGCGTGAGGTTTTTGCTCGCGCGCTCCATGACGAGCTTGCCGACCGGAACACTACCGGTAAAGAAGATCTTGTCCCAGCATTCATCGAGCAACGCCTCGTTCTCGGCACGCCCACCTTCGACGACCGTCACCAGGCGCGGATCAAATGCTTTCTCGCAAATCTGCCTGAGCACCGCGCTCGAAGCCGGCGCATAGGCACTCGGCTTGATGACCACGGTATTGCCCGCGGCAAGGGCGCCAGCGAGCGGCTCGAGCGTCAACAAAAATGGATAGTTCCAGGGCGCCATGATGAGTGTGACGCCATAGGGCACGGCTTGCGTCTTGCACACGCTCACGGCATTGGCAAGGTCGCACGGACGCAGTCGCGGACGACTCCATCGAGCCACATGAGCAATCTGATGGCGAATCTCGGAAAGCGACGTGCCGATCTCGCACATATATGCCTCGTCATGCGACTTACCCAAATCGGTCTTAAGCGCATGGGCAATATCGCCCTCGTGCGCACGAACCGCATCGCGCAGGCGCACCAGTGCGCGGCGGCGAGCATCGACATCAAACGTAGCGTGCGTCTTAAAGTAGGTGCGCTGATCGCCGACGATGCGCGCAATTTCCTCGGTGTTCATGGACCCTCCTAGTTCTCGTCCTCAAACATACCACCTGCAACAACTTCGTACATATGCTCGAGCTCCAGGCGGTCCATCAAAAGCGGAACGGGATACAGCGGATTGGCCTCGGCATCGGCATGGGCCGCCATTTGCGGAATATCGGAGCGGCGAATACCCGAGACATATTTGGGGATTCCCAGGGCCTCGTTCATGCGGTCGACCCAATCGATAAAGGCCTCGGCCGCAAGACTGTCCTGCGCGGTAGCCGGCGCGATACCGGCCATGCGGGCGAGATCGGCGAGCTTGGGAACAGCAGCTTCGCCATAGGCGCGAAGCATATGCGGCAGGATGATGGCGTTGGCCAAACCGTGCGGAATTCCGTATCGGCCGCCCAGACTGTGCGCGATGGCATGCACATATCCGACATAGGAGCGGGTAAACGCAACGCCTGCCTTATACGCCGCCGAAAGCATATTGCGGCGCGCACGCATGTCGTCGCCATGCTCATAGGCCTCGAGCAAATTGTCGCGGATGAGCTGGACCGCCTGACGCGCCATCTTGCGCGTGTAGGGCGTGGTGCTACGGCCGATAAAGGCCTCGACAGCATGCGTCAGGGCATCCATACCCGTCTGCCCCGTGGTGGACGCCGGCAACCCGCGCGTAAACTCGGGGTCGTGCACCGCAAAACGCGGGATGAGCACAAAGTCGTTAATGGGGTATTTATAGTGCGTCTCGTTATCGGTAATTACCGCCGCGAGCGTGACTTCGCTTCCCGTACCGGCGGTAGTGGGAACCGCAATAAGTAGCGGCAGGAGACGGTGGACGCGCAACAGGCCACGCATCTTGTTGATGGGCTTGTTTGGCTGCGCAATGCGCGCCCCCACACCCTTGGCGCAGTCCATGGCTGATCCTCCACCAAAGCCGATAATGGCCCGGCAGTCGTTCTCGCGATACAGCGCCGCCGCTTCCTCCACATTCGAGACCGTGGGGTTCGCACGCGTCTCGGCATAGACCGTAACGCCAATCCCCTGAGCCGTAAGCGCACGCTCGAGTGGTGCCGTGAGCCCCAAACGTGCAATACCAGGGTCTGTCACGATAAGGACCTTCTGGATCGAGCGCTTTTGAAGCACCGCGGGCACATCCTCGGCATGCTCCAAAATGCGCGGCTCGGTATAGGGCAGGATCGGCAATGCAATGCGAAAAACCGTCTGATATGTTCGGCACCAGGCACGACGGGCTAGATGCATAAAGGAAACTCCTATATTTGTTGATAGGTCAACATTTGCTCGACCGATTGTACTCAGCGGCGGTCAAAGACGGCTTGCCAATCGTTAATCAATCAACATCTTCATATCTCAAAATTGTTTTATTAAAAATCATTCCTAATAGGCTTCACATT
>CAJMSG010000237.1:0-2404 GCA_905216105.1 uncultured bacterium
TGGGCGATGGTGTAGGCAGGTGCCGCCTTGCCGCCAAAGATGATGGTGACGGGGTGCTCGGGTTTATTGCCGTTCTTGATATCGAGGTACTTCCAGATGATGTAGAGCGCGAGCATCTGCTGGCGCTTGTACTCGTGGATGCGCTTGACCTGGACGTCGATGATGGCGTTGGAGGGAATGGTCACGCCCTGCTCGAGCGCCATAAACTCGCGCATGATGGTCTTGGCCTCGGTCTTTGTGGCAGCCAGGCGCTCAAGAACGTCCTTGTCGTCGGCGAACTCGGCAAGCTTGCTCAGGTCGCCGGTGCTGCGCCAATCGGTGCCGATTACATCGTCGAGCAGGCTGGCGAGCGCGGGGTTGGCGCCATGGATCCAACGGCGGAAGGTGATGCCGTTGGTCTTATTGGAGAACTTCTCGGGGTAGATCTCGTAGAACGGGTGAAGCTCGGTGTCCTCCAGGATCTTGGTGTGGAGTGCGGCGACGCCGTTGATGGAGAAGCCAAAGTGGATGTCCATGTGGGCCATGTGTACGGTGTCGTGCTCGTCGATGATGGCGACGCGCGGGTCGTCGTGCTCGGCCTTCGCAATCTCATCGAGCTTGACGATAATGTCGGCGATGGCGGGCGAGACCTTCTGCAGGCTGGTGAGCGGCCACTTCTCGAGCGCCTCGGCAAGAATCGTGTGGTTGGTGTAGGCGACCATGGAGCGCACGATGGCAACGGCCTCGTCAAACTCGATGTCGTGCTCGGTGGTGAGCAGGCGGATGAGCTCGGGAATGACCATGGTGGGGTGCGTATCGTTGATCTGGACCACGGCGTAGTCGGCCAGGTCGTGCAAGTTGCTGCCGCACTCGATGGCCTCGTCGATGAGGAGCTGGGCGGCGTTGCTCACCATGAAGTACTCCTGGTAGATGCGAAGAAGACGGCCCTGCTCATCGGAATCATCCGGATAGAGGAACAAGGTGAGGTTCTTGGCGATTTCGGTCTTGTCGAAGTCAATGGAGCTGCCGGGTACCAGGCCGTCGTCGACGCTTGCCAGGTCGAACAGGCGTAGGCGGTTCTTGGTAGGCTGGCCGTAACCGGGCACATCGATGCTGACGAGCTTGGAGGTAACGGCAAAGTCGCCGAACTCGACGGTGTAGGAGCGGTCGTCGTCGATTAGGATGTCCTGCTCGCCGAGCCATTCGTCGGGGACGGCCTTCTGCTGGTTGCCGACAAAGCGCTGGCGGAACAGGCCGTAATGGTAGTTGAGGCCCACGCCGTCGCCGGTAAGGCCCAGCGTGGCGATGGAATCCAAGAAGCACGCGGCCAGACGGCCCAGGCCGCCGTTGCCGAGCGAAGGCTCGACCTCGAACTCCTCGATCTTGTTGAGGTCGTGGCCCGCGGCGACGAGCTGGTCCTTAACCTCGTCGTAGATGCCGAGGTCGATCATGTTGTTGATGAGCAGTTTGCCGATCAAAAACTCGGCAGAGATGTAGTAGAGCTTTTTCTTGCCGTTGTTGAGCGGGCAGGCGGCGGAGCGCTCCTGCACGAGCTTGACCAGCAGCTTATAAATGCGACGGTCATCGAGTTGCTCAAGCGAAGTTCCAAAGGACTGCTCGGCAAGATCCGCAAGATTGATACGGGGCATGTTTCCTCCTGTGGCGAGTTGACGACATGTCAGAAATTCAAAAGAAGCCCGCGCGAGGGATTGAGATGGCCTCGCGCGGGAAAAGCGGTCGCGTCCGCACGGTGGGGTGGAGTCGGGCGCGGTGGCTCCTATTGGGGAAGTTCAATTTCGGCTTCCGACGGGATGCGGAAGTAGGTCTCTGTCCAGTCGGTGAGCTTGTGCTCGAGCTCGCGGGTGATGGCGCCATCGAGCATGCGCCAGGTCCAGTTGCCGCCCAGGGTGGCGGGAGTGTTGATGCGCGCCTCGTTGCCCAGGTTGAGCAGGTCTTGCATGGTGTAGATGCAGGTATCGCTCACGCTGGCGGCGATGGTGCGGTTGAGTGCATCGGCTATGGGCTCGCCGGCCTGCTGGTGGGTGTATAGGGCCGCCTGCTCGCGCTGACGTGGGGTGGCCGTTCCCTCAAACCAACCGCGTGCCGTCTCGTTGTCGTGTGTGCCCACATAGGCGACGGTGTTGGCAATGTAGTTGTGCGGCAGGTAGTACGAGTTGGTGCCCTCAAAGGCGAACTGCAAGATCTTCATGCCGGGGAAGCCCGAGTTGTCGCGCATGTCGATGACGCCGGGGGTGAGGAAGCCCAGGTCTTCGGCGATGATGGGCAGCGTGCCGAGCTTTTCCTCGAGCGTCTTGAAGAACTTGAGGCCGGGGCCCTGCATCCACGAACCGTAGGACGAATCGGGTGAGGAGAACGGCACCTCCCAATAGGCCTCGAAGCCGCGGAAGTGATCCAGGCGGATGAC
>CAJMSG010000238.1:0-2391 GCA_905216105.1 uncultured bacterium
TGGGATGGCAAGAGCGCCGGAGACATGGCCGATGACCCGGAGGCCATGGACCTGCTCGCAGGCTATCTGGCACAGGCACTCATGACCTACACGCTGTGCTATGCCCCGCAGAAGATCATCATCGGCGGCGGTGTGGCCGACCACACCCCTATCGTGCCGCTCGCACGCAAAAAGTGTGCCGAGATGCTCAACGGCTACATCGTCACGCCCGAGGTCAACGATATCGACACCTACATTGTCAACAATAGCCTTGAGGGCAAGCAGGGCATCATGGGCTGCCTGGCCCTGGGTGCCGCCGCGCTTCAGCAGTAGGCGCGCCAAAGGGGCGCCACGACGTCCAGCAATCCCATACTACGGAATAACGCCGCCACGCCCCGTATAAGCCCCCAAACAAAGAAAGGCCGCCTAGGACCAAGCAATGTGTCCTAGGCGGCCTTTTTAGCACATATGAGCGATCGTAGAAGATATCGAAGCACAACGCCCGTCATCGCTCCGCAGCAGTCGATCATCACATCAGTAATCATACCGGCGCGACCGGGCACAAAGAGCTGAATCGTCTCGTCGATCGAGGGGATCAGCAGCAAGAACACCGCCGTGGGAAGCAGCACGTCAAAGGTGCGACGGCCCTCGATATCAAAAGCGTGCGTCGCCAGAATGCCGAGCACCATGTACTCGGTAAAATGCGCGCACTTGCGAACGACGAAGTTGGTCACCCACTCATACGGAAGCCCCATGCCGTGCAGAAAGCCGCGAACGGCCTCCATAATCGACAAGCTCAATGAACCGGACCCCGTGCCGGGAACCATCGAATTGCCCCAGATGAGCAGCACCATCAGGCAGGTCGCGACCGCCCATTTTCGATCGAGTTTAAGCATGCGGAAGTTATGCCTCCGCACAGAGCGGCTCAAAGCTGGCGGTGCCACCCTCGATAACACTCAGATAGGCACGGCCCGTGCGCCTCACCGCTGCAGACTGCAGGCGGTCAATCTCCTCCTCGAGAATCTGATTGACGCGCTCGTGACGACGGTTCTCCATGATGCCAGCAGCGATGGCCTCGGCACGCTCGATACCTTCACGCGAAATGCGGGCGGTATCCTCGGGGAACACGGCGCTGTGACGACCGACGTAAGCGGGGGCAGCGGGCTGAGGAGCAGGCGTAAACACCGGAGCGGCAACGGGAGCAGGCTCGATGACCTCGTCCAAAATTGCGGCAGCGGCTGCCCACATGCCCTCGTGGCCCGAATAATCGGCCATGGGGACGTCTTCCTCGGAAGTCGCATCGACAGGCTCGTCAACTGCGACGGACCGGGACGCGGAGGCCGGGACATCAACCGGGGCAGCGACCACATACGGCATGTCGTTCGAGATGACCGGCTCGTCAAGGTCATCAAGATCGATGGCCGCAGCAGAGGCGTCGCTGATGATCGGCATGTTGGCAAGGTTCGCGTTGTACGGCACCGCCTCCGCCGCCTGCTGCTGTGCAGGGGCGCCCCACAGCGAGCTTTCGGCAGCGCGGCGGGCGGCAATAGTCTCCTCGTCGACGGCCAGCGGCTCGTCGGCGTAGGGGTCAGCGGCGGTGGCGGCGGCCGGGGTCACGGGCACGGCAGTGTCATACGTAACGGATTGAGCCGTGGCGGCGTTGTTGGCGGCGTTAGCCACGAGCGCCACAAAGGTGGCCGTGCTGCCCGCAGGGGCGGCATGAGAGCCCGAGACGGCGCGCGCAGCGGCAGCGATGTCATCGCGGTTATAGGAGCCGGTCTGTCCGCCGTAGGTGAGTTCGTCGATAGCGACCTGGTAGACGTCGCGTGAGCGCGTGGGATCGCAGCTGACCGGCGAATCGTCGTCGAGCATGCTATCGATCATGGACCAGGCGTCGGCCTCGCTCATGGCGTCTGCGGCGCGAGCGATGGTGGGGACGCCATCGTCGGCACGACGGCGCTGGAATGCACCGGTCAGGCCGGAGAAAACTGAAGAGGGCTGCGCGGCGTTTGCCTGAACGGCAGGAGCCGCAGTAGCAACGCCCTGAGGAGCAGCCCACTGCTGTTGAGCGGGCATCGAGGCGGTCTGGAACTCATTTTGATGCTGGTTGACGTTCGCGGCGCCACCCATGGCGTCGGGCTGGAACAGGCGCTCGGCATGCTGCGCGCGATATTCAGAAATGCCGAGCGAGGCGGCATAGATACCCACGCCCGCCACCGCACCCACGGCAAAGGGAACAGCGCCCGCGACGACCGTCTCGTTCACCGACGAAAACGGCAGCGTGGCAGCATACATCACCACGGGAGCGGCAAGGCCGATTCCGCAGGAAAGTCCAGCAAGGACTGCTCGTTGTGTTGCATCAGAAGAAGCCATGAGCTCTCCCCATCTTCCAGCACCCAAATCGCATCATTC
>CAJMSG010000239.1:0-2379 GCA_905216105.1 uncultured bacterium
CGGGCCGCGTCGCCGTCATTGGCGGTGGCCTGGTGGGCACCGAGACTGCCGAGTACCTGCTGCAGCACGGCTGCGAGGTGGCGATCGTGGAGATGCTCGACAAGATTGCCGCGGGCGAGTCCGAGACCATTCTGCCGCTGATTATGAGCGACTTTGCCGAGCATAACGTGGAGCAGCACGTGAAGACCCGCCTGACCGCCATTACCGATGAGGGCGTGGAGGCCGTTCGTACTGCCGAGGACGGCGCCGAGGAGCCGGTGAAGATCGCCTGCGATTACGTGGTGATGGCCGTGGGCTCCAAGGCCAACGCGTTTGACCTTGATGGCGTGACGGTGCCCGTGACCTGCGTGGGCGACTGCTCGGGCGAGCGCACCGCCGATATTGCGAGCGCCATCCGCACGGCATATCACGCGGCCAACGGGCTGTAGTTAACTTCGCGGCCAGGCGGGGCGGTAGCACGGATTCGCCTCGCCCGACTGCGTCCCAGCATACACAGGCATCGACCGGGGTGGGGCTTGCAAGAACAGCAGACCCCACCCCGGTTTTTGTGCGAGAGGGCAGGCGAGCTTAAACGCGCCCTTAACCTCATCTTCATCTCAAATGAGGCAAAGATGAGGCAAGCAAACAACTGGGCAAACGCTGAAATATCGCTATCGTTAACCTCAAAATGAGGTTAAGATGAGGCAAAGCCAATGGACCGGGAGGCGTACGAATGGCACTGCCAATAAACATACAAACGCTGCTTGGCGGCGGTGTGGTCGAGTGGGCTCGCATTGAGCTCAAAGAGACATGGGATCCCCAGGCTTCGCTCAAGACGATTTGCGCCTTTGCCAATGACGTTGACAACTGGGGCGGTGGCTATCTCGTTATCGGAGTTTCCGACAACGGTGAGGGAAAGCCTGCTCAGTTCAAAGGCGTGCCGGATAGCAAAATCGATGCGTATCTCAAGGATATGCTCAACAAGTGCAAGCTGATTCAACCAAGCTACATTCCTATTACCGAGGTTGCCGAATATAAGGACAAGAAATTTATTGTTGTTTGGGCTCCGGGTGGAAGCGTGCGACCTTATTCGTCCCCAAAGGTCGTAACGGGTGGCAAGTCGGAGCGCGTCTATTGGATCAGGAAGATGGCTAGCACCATCGCGCCGAGTGAGGAAGAAAAGCGCGAGCTCTACAACTTGGCCAACAACGTTCCGTTCGATGATCGCGTCAATCATTCGGCCGAGCTGAGCGACTTGAGTATCCCTCTCATCAAGAGCTACCTAAAAGAAGTGAACAGCTCGCTGTATCCGATGGTCGACACAATGGACCTTGCTGATCTTTGCCGCAGCATGAATATTGCAGATGGTCCAGACGAGTACATTAAGCCTAAAAACGTTGGGCTTCTGTTCTTCTCGATGGACCCCGAGAAATGGTTTCCGTACGCGCATATCGATGTCGTAGAGCTTCCCGATGGCGAAGGGGGAGACCGACTCTTTGAGCATACGTTTGCAGGGCCGGTCGATCAGCAGCTGCGCGAAGCGCTTCGCTACATTCAGAATTCCATAATTGAGGAGACGGTGACAAAGCGTCCGGACGTTGCTGAGGCCGATCGGCATTTTAACTATCCCTATGCCGCGATCGAGGAAGCGCTTTCAAACGCCGTATATCACAAGGGCTACGATTCTCGTGAGCCAATTGAGGTCCGCGTGCTGCCGGATAGGATTGAAATTTTGAGTCACCCGGGGGCTGACCGGTCGATCACAATCGAGAATCTAATGCAGTATCGGGCGGTGAGCAGAAGATATCGCAATCGTCGTGTGGGCGATTTTCTCAAAGAGCTGCATCTTACCGAAGGCCGTAACACGGGATTTCACAAGATCCTGCACGCGCTTGAAGTTAACGGCTCGCCGGCGCCGCGGTTCGAGACGGATGAGGACAGGATATATTTCCTCACGACGCTCTTTGCCTGGCGCTCGGATAAAGCTACTGGCGATGACGGCCACTATGTACGGCGCGGCTATGCGGGCGCATCGGGGATTGCTGCGCGCCGTGATCGCGTGCTGGCTTATTTTGCGGAGCACCCCGAGGCAACGCTGCTCGAGCTTTGTAACGCGATTGGCATTACAAAGAGCATGGCCGACAGGGACGTTAAGGCTCTTAAGCAGGATGGCCGTTTAAAGCGGGAGGGCTCAAGCTTTGCGGGGTATTGGAGGGTTCTCAGCTAGCTTAAACGCGCCCTTAACCTCATCTTCACCTCAAATGAGGTGAAGATGAGGTTAAGATGAAGCAAGCAAACAACTGGGCAAACGTCGAAAACGGGGCGCCGTTGACCTCAAAATGAGGTTAAGATGAGGCAAAGCTTGAACGGACGTGCGAACCGTTGCGTGAACAATGCGCG
>CAJMSG010000240.1:0-2353 GCA_905216105.1 uncultured bacterium
GAATTTAGGGGATAGTCGCTTATGAACATCGATATCGTCCTTTTTGCAGGCCGCATCGTCCTGGTCGCCCTGCTCTACATCTTCCTGTTCGCCGTCATGAAAACCGGCGTGGGACTCGTACGCGGCCAGCGCCGTGACTCCGCTATCTGGACGATCGATGTGGACAAGGGTCCGCGCGGCATCCGTGGCATCCATGTAGACATGCTCGGCCCCGTCATCGTAGGCCGCTCGCCGTCCTCGGACATCTGCATCAACGAACCGTTTGTCTCGGCCTCGCACGCACGCTTTTCGCTGCAGGGCCCGGCACTCATTATCGAAGACCTCAACTCGCTGAACGGCACGCTCGTTAACGGCCGTCAGCTGGTGGAGCCCGCAACGCTGCGCGAGGGTGACGAGGTCCAGATTGGCGACGTGGTCATGAAGGTGAACCGTCGATGATCGACGAGGAGAACAAGTCCGCAGCCATGCCCGAGACGCCGACTGCCCCCGCAGCCGCGCCGGCTCATGCCGCTCCGGCGCGCCCTGCGACCGTGGAGCCCGAGGACACCGTGTTCTCCCTGCCTCTTTCGCATGTAACTCAAGAATATCCGGCACTCGCCGATGACGAGGACGCCGACACCGAGCGGCTCGATGCCCCCATCGGCGCGCACGCTGCCGAGCAGCCCGCGGAACCGGAGACAACGCCCGCACCGGCTCACTTTGCCGAGCCCGTCGCCGAGGCGATTAACGAGAGCGCTGCCGTGTTTGCAGCCCCCGAGCCTGCCGCGCCGGTATTCCCCGTCGCCCCGACAAGCGAGGCGGTACCCGCATCCGCAACGCCTGCCGAAGTCGAGCAGCCCGTTGCCGCGCCCGCCGCAGCTCCCGAGCCCTCCGCTCAACCCCAGAGCATGCCCGCGCCGTCGCACTTTTCGACGCCCGAGCCGACGGCTGTCGAGCCGCAGCAGGACGGCGATCCCGCCGACCGCGTAACCGAAGATCTCAACCTTCCGGACATCTCCGACGCCGAGTCGGGCAACGATGCCGACACCGTCTCCCCCGGCGACACCGCCGAGATCGATGTCGCCGCCGTGGAGGCAAAGCTCAAAGATCCCGGCTCGACCATGAGCTTTGAGCCGCTGACCGACGAGCGCATCGAAACCGACTCGACCTACGACGCCGGCACCACCACGCAGCTTATGTGGGGCGCCCGCTCCGACGTCGGATGTGTACGCCCGCACAATGAGGACTCCTATCTGGTGCAGTCGCCGCTCTTTTGCGTGTGCGACGGCATGGGAGGACACGCCGCCGGCGAGGTGGCATCCTCCATCGCCGTCGAGACCATCGCCAAGACGGCGCCGCAGTCCGTCGACGCCGCGCGCCTGGCCGCAGCCGTCGAGGCCGCCAACGCCGCCGTGATCGAAGCCGCCCTCAACGGCCTGGGCAAACCCGGCATGGGATGCACGGCCACCTGTGCCTACATCGAAAACGACACGCTCGCCATCGCCCACGTGGGCGACTCGCGCGCCTACCTGCTCCACGAGGGCACGCTCATCCGTGTGACCCGCGACCACTCCTACGTGGAGGAGCTCGTGGATGCCGGCGAGATTACGGCCGACGAGGCCCGCGTCCACCCCAACCGCTCGGTCATCACCCGCGCGCTGGGCTCGGATCCCGCCATGTATGCCGACCACTTTACCCTGCACATCGAGGAAGGCGACCGCCTGATTCTGTGCTCCGACGGTCTTTCGAGCATGATTCCCGATAGCGATATCGAGAACATCGCTACGCAGTCCTCGACCGCACAGATCTGTGTCGACAACTTGGTGGACGCGGCGCTCGCCGCCGGCGGCCACGACAATGTGACCGTAGTGGTCGTCGACCTGGTCGACGACGGCGTCATGCGCGAGGCAAAACGCCTCCGACGCCGCAATGTCACCATCGCCGCCATCTTGGCCCTTGTCTTTGTGCTGGTAGCAGGCATCTGGGCATACACGGGCGTCACCGGCTCCTATTACTTGGGAACCTACCACGGCAATGTCGCCGTCTGGCGCGGCCTGCCCGGCAAGACGCTCGGGGTCGAACTCCACTGGCTCGAGAGCGAAACCAGCATCAAGCTGTCCGACCTGCCCGAAGACACGCAAAATCGCCTGAAGGCAGGCATTCCGCAAACGAATGTCGACGATGCGCAGGACACCATTTCCAAGTACCGCCATCAGATTGACGAGGAGCAGACCCGTCAGGTGATTGACGCGCAAACGATTCGCGACAACACCGATCAGAAATCCACCTCCGAGTCAGATTCCGAGAAAACCGCCGAACAGTCAGCCGAGGCCGAAGCCTCCGATAAGAATTAGAAAGGGAGTGCCGCTTATGA
>CAJMSG010000241.1:0-2350 GCA_905216105.1 uncultured bacterium
TTGCTAAAGGCGCGCTGGATGAGCGCCTCGTTCTCGGGGTCGGCAAACGCCGTGGCCTCATCGAGCACCACGATAGGAGCGTCTTTAAGGATCGCGCGGGCGAGTGCCACGCGCTGGACCTCGCCGCCCGAAAGATATGCTCCGCCGGCGCCGAGCATGGTGTTGATGCCCTGTGGGAGCTTGGCCACAATGTCGTCGCACTGAGCTGCGGAGAGGGCCGCACGCACTTCGTCGTCAGTGGCCGTAGGCTTGGAGGCGCGCACGTTATCGGCAAGTGTTTGCCGGAACAGCTGGTTGGTCTGGAACACGAAGGCGACCTGGTCCATAAGCTCGTTCGGATCCATATCGCGAACGTCCACACCGCCTACGAGCACTCGACCCGAGGAAACATCCCAAAAACGCGGGATCAGGCTTGCACAGGTTGACTTGCCGCCTCCCGAAGGACCCACAAGCGCGAGGGTACTACCCGCGGAAACGCTAAAACTCGCATGGTTGACGGCAGGCGCCTCGGCGCCCTCGTAGGTAAAGCTCACATCCTCAAATCGCACGTCGCTGCTGGCAGGGTACTTGGGTTGAGCGGGCACGGAGAGCTGCTTGGAATCCATGACGCTTCGGATGCGAGCCAGCGAATCGGCACTCATCTGAGACGCCTCGCCCACAAACATGAGCTTGGTCATGGCCGTCGGCACCACGGCCGAAAATATCGCGTAAAACGTGAAGTTGGCCATAAAATGCGCGAAGTCCGTCTCGCCCGGCGCCAACAGCAACGCCACGGGCAATAGGAATGCCACAAGACCATTGAGCGCGGTAAGGTTGAGTACCTGCGGACCTCGACAGAACGTGCCCGAATAGTTTTGCGCCATGTCGGCGTATTCGGCGATCGCGTCGTGGAACGCCTTAAAGGAATAGACCGTCTGCTGAAACACCTTGACCACGGGAATGCCGCGTACGTATTCGGTACCGGTCTTGTTCATCTTGACCAGCGCGCCCATGTAGACCTTCATAAACTCGCCGCCCTTGCCGCCCATCATGGTAGCCATGGCGCCAAGCGAAACGACGACCGAGATAAGGCACGCCGCGCCCAAACGCCAATCGAGGGCGAAAAGCAGCACGAGCAGACCTGCAACCATGGCGGTGGCGCCGGCGATATCGGGTAGCATGTGTGCGAGCAGCGTCTCGGTTGAGGCGGCACATCCGTCTACGATACGGCGCAGCTCACCGGTGGCGTGCATGTCAAAGTAGCCAAGCGGCAGCTTAAGCAGGTGTTCGCTCGCAGTCTTGCGGATATTGGACGCGCAGCGAAACGCAGACAGGTGCGTGCACATGAGTCCCACGAAATACACTACGATGCTTGCCAGGGCAAAACCCACGGCCCACCAGCCATACATCGCGATATCGGTGGCTTCGCTCCAGTTAGGCGCCACAGCGATAAGGTCTCGCGCAACAAACCAGATGCACACATACGGGCCAAAGCTCAGCAGTTGCGAGAGCGCCGAGAGCGCCATGCCCAAATACGTTAGGAATTTACGGTCGCCGGCATATGCAAGTAGCTCGCCGATACCGCCGCCTTCCCTTTTTGATCCCTTTGCCATGAGATTCCTTTCTAACGGCTTGAGAGTTAACCGTAATCAACTTATCATTGATATGTTAGCCAAGGCACACAATCGAGCCAGACGTGGATGTTTCTGCAAAGGAAGGGGACGCTTTCGAAAATGCATCGGGCCGCGACCAACATAACCGAGCTCTACGCACCGCAGTTTGAGCAGTTTGGCCTGGAGCTTTCCGGCAAGGGCGCCGTCTTTACCGGCGAGGTGGCAAACGATCGGGCGCACGGACGCGCATGGATCATGCCCCTCTCCCCCACCTGCATCGTCATAGAGCATTTCATTACCCCGACGCACGATATGTACCTGGCGGAATACACACCCGAGCCGTACGCCTGCGTGAGCGAGGTCAGCGCGCCCACGCTCATATGCATGCCCAAGGTTGGCATAACGCCTGCGAACCTTAAGCCACTGCGCGGGCCGTGGCCGAACAGCGCGGTGTGCAGCTTTATCCAAGATAGCTGCGGCGAGGAGCTAAGTCCGCTGTTTGCAGGGCAGCTTTATCACTCGCGCTCGGTGCTCTTTTTGCCTGGATTTTTTGACGAACTGGAGCACCGCTATCCCACCGAGTTCGCGGGAATCTTCGAGGCGTTTGCCGAGCCATGGCACGAGGAGGCGACGTCTGCCATCTGCCACACGCTGCGTCGGATTAACGAGGAACGCGCCCGTACCGTAGGCGGACACGTCTATATGCAAGGCATCGTGGAGACCATGGTCGCGGAGCTCGCCTGTTCGCGCGCGGCCCA
>CAJMSG010000242.1:0-2344 GCA_905216105.1 uncultured bacterium
CAGAGCAGCTTAGCGATCTGGACGGCGTTGGTTGCCGCGCCCTTACGGATTTGGTCGCCGCAGCACCAGAAGGTGATACCGCGCGCGGCCTCGGGGTTCGAGATGTCGCGGCGCACGCGACCGACCCAAATCAGGTCCTGGTCGGACGTATCCATTGGCATGGGGAAACGGTCGTGTGCATCCTCGGCAGCCATATCGTCAACCAGCTTGACGCCGGGAGCGGCAGCCAGCGCAGCACGAGCCTCCTCGACCGTAATATCGCGCTCAAACTCGAGCGTAATGCTCTCGGAGTGCGAACGCAGCACGGGCACGCGCACGCAGGTGCAGTTCACGCGCAACTCGGGCAGGTGCATGATCTTACGGCCCTCGTTCTGCAGCTTCATCTCCTCGGAGGTAAAGCCTTCCTCCTTGACGCCGCCGATCTGCGGAATCAGGTTACTCGCCAGCTGGGCGGCAAACGCGCGCGGCTCGGGAATCTCCTCGCCGCGGCCCAGGGCGGCCAGCTGAGCCTCGAGCTCGGCCATACCGGGAGCGCCGGCACCCGAAGCCGCCTGATACGTCGAGACGATCATGCGCTTCACACCGGCGAGCTGATGCAGCGGCCACGTGGGAACCAGGCCGATGATGGTCGCGCAGTTGGGGTTGGCGATAAGGCCGTGATGCCACTTGATATCGTCGGCATTGATCTCGGGCACGACCAGCGGCACCTCGGGATCCATACGGAAAGCATGGCTGTTGTCGACCACGACGGCGCCGCGCTTGACGGCCTCGGGCAGCAGCTCCTTGGCGATATCGTCGCCGGCAGCGCCGAGTACGATGTCGCAGCCCTCAAAGGCCTCGGGGCAAGCCTCTTCGATTACGATCTGCTCGCCGCGGAACTCAACGGTCTTGCCCGCAGAGCGCGCGCTCGCCAGCAGCTTGAGCTTACCGACCGGAAACTTCTGCTCGTTGAGGCACTCGAGCATCTGGGTGCCCACGGCTCCCGTCGCGCCCAAAATAGCAACCGTGTACTGTTTCATGCTTCCCCCTTTAAAGGTTGTGGCTTTTGCCCGCACGCCGAGCAGGCCAATTATTGTTGCCAGTGTATACAAGAACGGGGCGGGCACGAAACCCGCCCCGTCGAAACGAAACCGAAACGAAACGCCCCGCCGTAGATTTTGAGACATGACTCAAAAATCTAGCGAGATAGCAGCTACTTGTGGAGCGCAGCCAGAGCGGGATCGACCGGCGCGGAAGCCTCCAGGTCGGAGACCTTCACAATGCCGTTCTCATCGGAGAAGGCACGGTAAATGGTCCGAATCGCCAGGTCGAAGTCCTTCTCCTCGACACCGATAATGATGTTGATCTCGTCGCAGCTCTGCGAAATCATACGCACGCTCACGCCGGCCTGGCCAAGCATACCAAACAGATGGCCCGAGATACCTGCGCGGCCGCGCAGGTTACGGCCGACGGTAGCGATGAGCGCCAGGCCCTCGACAACCTCGATCTCGAGCGGCTCTACCTCCTGTTGAATGTCGCCCACAAGCGAGTACAGCGAATCGTGCACATCCTTCTCCTGCACCACGGCGCCAAAGCGGTCGACACCGGTGGGCATGTGCTCGACGGAAACGTCATAGCGCTCGAAGACCGAAAGTGCGCGGCGCATAAAGCCGACACGAGGCTTGGTGCGGTCACGGGCGACGTTGATGGCGACAAAACCGCGCTTGCCGGTCACGCCGGTAATGATGGGCTCTGCCTCACCCTCATCAGCCGTCTCGCTAATGATGGTGCCGGGGTCCTGCGGCGCATTGGTGTTCTTGATGACCAGCGGAATACCAGCCTCGCGCACGGGGAACACGGCCTCCTCGTGCAGGACGCTCGCACCCATGTACGAAAGCTCGCGCAGCTCCTCGTAGGTAACGCGGGCGATGGGCTGAGCCTCGGGAACAATACGCGGATCGGCAGAATAGAAGCCCGAGACGTCGGTCCAGTTCTCGTACAGGTCGGCGCCCAGGCACTTGGCCAGGATCGAGCCGGAAATATCGCCGCCGCCACGGTCGAGCAGCTTGATCTGGCCCTCACGCGTCGCGCCGTAGAAGCCAGGCATAACAAAGCCGCCCTGCTGACCGTACTCCTGCACCAGCTCGGAAGTGCGGTTCATGCTGAGCGTACCGTCGTGATGGAACGCCACAACCGTCGCGGCGTCCAGGAACGGCAGGCCCAGGTACTCGGCCATCAGGCGAGCGGTGAAGTACTCGCCACGGCTCACGAGCTCCTCGGTAGAGTAACCGCCCGAGCGGGCGCGCTCGGCAAAGGCCGCGAACTCCTCGCGGATGGGATAGGTGAGCTCCAGCTCGTCAGCGAT
>CAJMSG010000243.1:0-2329 GCA_905216105.1 uncultured bacterium
AAATCCTCGTCTTCAAACGCATGTATGTTGGAAATCTCATTCATAGCATCTTAGGATAGCGCCCCCGTCACGCACCCGCCCGCATGTGCGATAATGTCGAACGATATGCACGAATTGACCACTGCGTCGCCGAGCCCCGGGCCCGGCCGCGCTCTCACCATATGCGAAGGAGTCCCATGGCATCCAAATACTCCATGAACGACCGTCCCAGCTGGCCGCGCCGCGCCATCGTTACCGCCGGCGAGCCCTACGGCAACAAGGGCCTTCACTTTGGCCACGTCGGCGGCGTCTTTGTCCCGGCCGACTTCTTCGCCCGCTTCCTGCGCGACCGCCTGGGCCGCGAGAACGTCATCTTCACCTCGGGCACCGACTGCTACGGCTCGCCCATCATGGAGAGCTACCGCAAGCTTAAGGAGAACGAGGGCTACGACAAGTCCATTAGCGAGTACGTCGAGTCCAACCACTCCCGCCAAGCAGCGACCCTCAACAACTACAACATCAGCTGCGATATCTACGGCGGCTCGGGCCTTGAGCCGGCGGCGCAGATCCACAACGAGGTGACCGCCGAGATTATCGAGCGCCTGCACGAGCAGGGCACCATCTCCAAGCGCTCCACGCTGCAGTTCTACGACGCCAAGGCCGGCACGTTCCTCAACGGTCGCCAGGTCATCGGCCGCTGCCCCATCCAAGGTTGCAAGTCCGAGAAGGCTTATGCCGACGAGTGCGACCTAGGTCACCAGTTTGAGCCCGAGGAGCTCATCGCGCCCAAGAGCCAGCTCACTGGCGAGGTGCCCGAGCTGCGCCCGGTCGACAACCTCTACTTCGACCTGCCGGCCTACCTCGACTTTATGAAGACCCACACCGCCAAGCTCGCCCAGAACCCGCAGGTTCGCTCCGTGGTCTCCAAGACCATGGAGGAGTGGCTGCTGCCGGCTCAGCTCTACATTCAGAACAAGTTCCGCGAGGCCTTCGACGCCGTCGAGGACCAGCTCCCCGAGCACACCGTGCTGGAGCCCGAGGGCAACAAGAGCAGCTTTACCGTCACCTTCCCCAGCTGGAAGGAGCGCGATGACGCCCACGCGGTGCTCGCCAACGGCGGCGTGCGCTTCCGCAGCGGCAAGGCACTCGTGCCCTTCCGCATCACCGGCAACATCGACTGGGGCGTTCCGGTGCCCGAGGTCGATGGCGTGACCGACGTCACCTGCTGGTGCTGGCCCGAGAGTCTGTGGGCGCCCATCAGCTACACCCGCACCGTGCTCGCACGCGATGCCAAGGCCGCCGGCGTGACCGAGGGTGTCGCCGCCCAGGACGCCGCCCTCATGGGCGAGCCCGCCGCCGATTCCACGCAGGTCCCCGCGCCCACCTACCAGCACAGCTCGCTCGACTGGCGCGACTGGTGGTGCTCTGACGACGCTCAGATCTACCAGTTCATCGGTCAAGACAACATCTACTTCTACTGCATCGCGCAGACCGCCATGTGGGAGGCCCTGGGTTGGGACCTCACGCAGAGCACCGTCAGCGCCTGCTACCACCTGCTCTACATGGGCAAAAAGGCCAGCTCGTCCTCGCAGACGCCTCCCCCACCGGCAGACGACCTGCTCAACCACTACACCTGCGAGCAGATGCGCGCGCACTGGCTGTCGCTCGGCCTGTCCGAGAAGCCGGTGAGCTTTAGCCCCAAGGCATACGACACGCGCGTGACCGGCAAGGACAAGGACGGCAACGAGGTACGTGCCTGCGACGACAAGCGCGTCATCGATCCGGCCCTTAAGGAGAGCGCGCTTTTGACCGGCGTCTTCAACCGCCTGGCCCGCAGCTGCTTCTACGGCGTCGCCGTCAAGGAGGGCGACGAGAGCCCCTATCGCAACGGCTGCATCCCCGCCGGTGCCGCCTCCGCCGCCGTGGTCGAGGCTGCCCAGCAGGCAGCTCTCGCCTTTGAGCAGGCCATGTACAAGTTCGAGACGCACCGCGCGCTCGCCGTGTGCGACGACTACCTGCGTGCCGCCAACAAGCGCTGGAGCGACGCCTCCAAGGCCGCCAACAAGCTCGAGGGCGAGCCGGCAAACGCCGCAATGATGCAGGCACTGGTCGATGCCTTTACCGAGCTGCGCGTGGCGACCGTCCTGATGCACGGTATTGTGCCGGCCGGCTGCGAGCTCATCTGCGAGTACTTCGACGTCGATCCGGTCGCCTTCTTTAGCTGGGATAACATCTTTGCCTCCACGGACGAGTTTGTGGAGAGCCTGGGCGAGAAGCCCGGCGAGCACCGCGTAAAGCCGCTGCCCCCGCGCTTCGACTTCTTCAGCAAGCACGAGAGCCAGTACTAGGC
>CAJMSG010000244.1:0-2327 GCA_905216105.1 uncultured bacterium
CCTCACATGCCCACGCTCGAGTTCCCGGGCGATGGCGCGCAGCCGGTCAAGAAGATCTGCTTTAAGCTGCTTGCAGACGCTTACTGGGAGGAGTAGCGCTGCTCGGCTGAGCTGTTCGTCTGATGGCGTGATTCCCCTAGGGAAATCACGCTAGGACCCCGCTAAGCATGTTCCCCTAGGGGAATCACGCTTAGCGGGGTTTTGTTTTTGAGTAGGGGGCTGACGCCGATACGATGCGTGGATTGGCGCATGCGTTCTCAAAATCGGCAACAAAAAAGCCGCCCGAGGGCGGCTATCTTGTGCAATGGAGCCAGCGACCGGGCTCGAACCGGTGACCCCCGCTTTACGAGAGCGGTGCTCTACCAACTGAGCTACGCTGGCGGCCATGTGATGACGCAACTGAGGCGTCAACGGCTGTTTATGATACGGGACATCGCACATCCGCGCAAGGGTTCTGACGGCTTTTCTCACTTTAAATGCACTAATATTGGAGACGTGATGTCTGCGGCGTCCATTTGGCGCTTGACCTGCTGCGGAGTTGGTAGCCGACGTCCCGCTCGTATGGGTCTCAAACAGAATGGGGCAGCCATGGCTCAACCCAAGATCCTTCTCACGCGTATCGACGACCGTTTCATTTATGGGCAAGACGTTGAGCTGTGGAACGAAGCCGTGGGTACCAACCTTGTTCTAATCGTTAACGATGAGATCGCGGAGGATTCACGCCAATGGGCACCCATGAGAGTGGCGGCGCCAGAAGGCGTCTGGACAAGGTTTTTCTCGGTGCAAAGGACCATCGACATCATTCATACCGCAACGCCGCGCCAGTTGATTCTGATCATGGTGGCCTCACCCGCCGATGCGCTCGCGCTGGTTAAGGGCGGCGTGCCAATCACCAAGATCAGCATTGGCCATATGCGGGCGGGTGAGGGCAAGCGCTCCGCAACTCCTGCCGTTGCCGTAGACAATACGGACATCGCCGCCTTCAAAGAGCTGCAAGAACTCGGCATGGAGCTAGAAATCCGCTATCTCCCCAGTTCCAATCCCGACCCATCTACCTAGTCATTTAAGAACGTCCCCAATGACTAGGTAGAAAAGCGCCCGTCGGCGGTGTGCCGGCGGGCGCTGTTGTGCGATATGTTGCGTTGTGGGCTTAGTGCCTCATAAAGTGGTATTCGATCACATTGCTGTAGGGGTGACCCGGGCCCACAATGCCCTGCGGGAACAGCGGCTGGTGCGGCGTGTCGGGGTACATCTCGGCCTCGAGGGCAAAGCCGGCGCCCCAGCCATAGTTAGCATCGTCCTTGGCATGCTCGTCGCCCAGCCAGTTGCCGGTGTAGAGCTGCACGCCCGGGGCGGTGGTGTAGTAGTCCAGCTCACGACCGGTCCACATCTCCTCGACGTGCATCGCGCGGCGCAGATTACGGCCGTACTGATAGCCATCGATGCACAGACAGTGATCGTAGCCACGGGCCTGCTTAATCTGCGGGTCGTCGGCTTCCATGCCGGGAGCGACGGGGCGCAGCTCACGGAAGTCAAACGGCGTGCCCTCGACCGGAGCAATCTCGCCGGTGGGGATGTTCTGGTCGTTGATGGGCAGGTAGTGGGCAGCGTTAGCGACAAAGAAGTGCTCGCAGTCCATGCCGGCGTTATGGCCGGCAAGGTTAAAGTACGTGTGGTTGGTCATGGACACGTACGTGGCGCGGTCGCTCTCGCAGCCATA
The DNA here is from genome assembly GCA_905216105.1 of uncultured bacterium. Taxonomy (GTDB): domain Bacteria; phylum Actinomycetota; class Coriobacteriia; order Coriobacteriales; family Coriobacteriaceae; genus Collinsella. Next base: position 1,721 of record CAJMSG010000244.1, read on the forward strand.
TTCGATGCGAAAGACGCCGGTGCGCGTCACGGTAAACACGGCCGTAAAGGTGCGGTTGCCGGGGAGACCCAGCTCGCCATCCTCAAGCGAGGTGGTCATGCGAACGGCGTTGTGAGTCTCGTCGAGTTCAACGTCCCACACGCGTTTATGCAGGCCGTGCTCAAGGTCGCTGTGAAGGTTGTTGGCGCCCTCGTTGGCGGGCATATGCCAGTCCGTGCCGGCGATGGTGATCGTGGCGCCTGCGGTGCGGTTTGCCACGGGGCCGATGGTCGCGCCAAAGCAGGCGGGGTTGTCAAAGTAATCCTCGAGCTTATCGAAGCCCAGCACCACATCGCGCACGTTGCCGGGAATGTCGGGCACATCGATACCCAACACGGTGGCGCCATAGTCCATAATGCGAACGCAGATCTCGGGCCCGTTGAGGGTGTAACGATGAACGGGGGTACCGCACGGCGCGGTGCCGAAAAGCTCGGAAGTGATCATTTGGTTCCTAACATCGAGGTATTACCGACAAACTGTAGCGCGAACACGCGAGATTATCACTACACCCCACTAAAGCAGGGGGAATTTTTCTTAAAAAAAGTAATGAAGGCGCAGTTGAAGCGCT
>CAJMSG010000245.1:0-2326 GCA_905216105.1 uncultured bacterium
GCCGACGCCATGCTCGTCTACCTCAATGTGTACAACCAGGACCGCCTGCTGGATACGCCGACGGATATCGTCGTAAAGCGCCTGTGCAAGATTTGGCGCGAGATGGTCATTGCCGGTAAAAGTGATGAGGAGAAGGTCGATCTTGTCGAGGCGCCGAGTGTCGATGAGGAAGAGACGCCCGCCAAGTCCACCTCCAGCGTGCTCGACTTCTTTATGGGCAAGACCGTCTATTCGGCGGCCAACCCCCTGCGCATCGCCTTTATCCATGAATTCCCCTGCGCCACGTCGAGCTGGGACAGCCTGCACGACCAAGGACGCCAGTATCTCGACGAGCACTTTGGCGGCATCGTGCGCACCGAGGCATTCGAGAACTGCCACGATCCGGACGTGTTCTACGCCGCCGTGGAAACGGCTGTCAAACATGGAGTTAACTTCATCTTCTCGACCTCGCACCGCCTGATGGAATACACGCTCAGGGCTGCCGTCGAGTATCCCCAGGTACGATTCCTCAACTGCTCTATCGGCCTTCCCCACCAAAGCGTGCGCTCGTATTTTGGAAAGATGTACGAGGCCAAGTTTCTGCTAGGTGCCCTTGCGGCCAGCATGGCGGACAACCATCGCATTGGCTACCACGCGTCGGTCTTTGCGTCGGGCGCCCTCAGCGAGATCAACGCCTTTGCGATTGGCGCCTCGCTGCTCGACCCCCGCGCGCAGGTATTCCTCACCTGGGGCGATGTGCCCGCCGGCGGTCTTGCCGAGGCAATGTGCCGCGAAGGCGTGAGCGTCATGACCGGCGCTGACATGTCAAAGTCGCTCGTAGACCCTACGGCCTACGGACTCCACCGCCTGGTCGATGGCAAGGTCGTCGGCATCGCCATGCCGGTATGGAACTGGGGCCGATACTACGAGCTTATCGTGCGAAGCCTGCTGCATGGCACCTGGGATGAGACCAGTGACGACAGCCAGGTTCGCGCCGTCAACTACTGGTACGGCATGAGCTCGGGCGTTATCGACATTCGCTACGCTCCGGGCCTGCCTTATCAGACGCGCAAGCTTGTTCAGCTGCTCCGCAATGGCATCGTCGAGGGCTCCATCAATCCATTTGGCGGCGAGCTCCATAGTCAAGACGGCGTGGTGCAGATCGAGGGCTTTCCCCCATTGCCGAGCACGCAAATCGTCGAGATGAACTGGCTGGCCGACAATGTGGTGGGCACGATACCGCAGCTCGACGATGAGCCGGGAGTTACCGCCCTATGAAGATCCTTGCCGTAGCCGATACCGAAGAACGATGCCTTTGGGAGTGTTTTCGCAAGGAACGCTTTGAGGGTGTCGACCTGATTTTGTCCGCTGGCGACTTGGACCCGGACTATCTTGAGTTTTTGGTTACGGTCATCAATAAGCCGCTCATCTACGTGCGCGGCAACCACGATGACCGCTACGCACGTCATGCACCGGGTGGTTGCATCTGTGTCGAAGACACCGTGTACGTGTATCGCGGCGTCCGCATTGCGGGCCTTGGCGGGTCCATGCGTTATCGCGACGGCGCCAACATGTACACCGAACGCGAGATGTCCAAGCGCATGCGTAAGCTGTCGCGTAAGGTTAGGATGGTCGGCGGGTGCGACATTCTGCTTACCCATGCGCCCGCCGCCGGTATGGGTGATCTGGACGATCTACCGCATCGAGGGTTTGAGTGCTTTAACACGGCACTTGAGTCCTGGGGGGCCGACTACATGGTGCATGGGCATGTACACCAAAGCTACGGTTACGATTTTCAGCGCGAGCGGCAGCATATGTGTGGAACGACGATCATCAACGCCTGCGGCTATACGCAGTTTGAGCTCGACCAGACGCGCTACCCCATCCGTGGCTGGCAGGCAGCCTGGCTCAATTCGCAAACCATGCGCCGCGAGCTCAAACGCCACGATGCCATCGAGTCCTCAACCGCCAGAACACCCTGGTAACCACCTTTAAGGCTTGACGCTGCGCCGGCCCCAAGCACCCCATCTCGCCCCTCAAGCCGTCTCTCGCGTACCAAAGTACGCGTCGCTCCTCTTTCGGGGCGACCTGGGGCACTTGGAACCGGCTCGCTGCGATGCCATAACATTGACGCCAAAGTGCCAAAACCACCACAAAGGTGCCTGTCCCCTTTGTGGTGGTTTTGGCCCGAGATAGCAAGAAACCCGGTCCCACACGAGGCGGAACCGGGTTTCTTTAGCAATGCTTGCTGTACTCAGGCAGTAACTAGCAGTTACTCAGCCAGGAAGTCACGCTGGACAGCGGGATCGACCTTGACGCCAGGGCCCATGGTGGAAGACACGGAGAT
>CAJMSG010000246.1:0-2316 GCA_905216105.1 uncultured bacterium
ATTGTCAACGGCATACTCGATACAGTGATTCGCGCGGCGCGTGGGGCGGGGGCCTCGCGCGCCGTTTTGGTAACGCTTCGTATCGGGGATATGACCGAGGTCGTGCGCGAGGCACTCGACTTTGCGTGGGAGACGTTTCGCGATGAGGACCCGCTCACGCGCGGCTGCGAGCTTGCCGTGGAGGAGGTCCATCCACAAAGCGAGTGCCTGGACTGCGGCGAGGTCTTTGAGCACGACCGTTTCCATTGTCGCTGCCCCCAGTGTGGCGGCGCCAACGTGCGCCTGCTGCACGGCCGCGAGCTCGATATCGCAAGTATCGAAATCGAAACCCCCGACGATTAGCCCATCAGCTATCTGGGGACGGGGTATAAAGGGGCAGAAGTAAGGAGCGCTAAGTATGGCCGAGAAAACGATTGATGTCGCGTCGCCGATCCTGTCGCGCAACGAGCGCCTGGCAGATCAGCTGCGCAAGCGTTTTGAACAGACGAACACCTACGTGATTAACGTGCTGTCGAGCCCCGGCTCGGGTAAGACCACCACGATCCTGGGCACCAACGAGCGTCTGCGAGATAAGGCCGGCCTGCGCTGCGCCGTTATCGAGGGCGATATCGCCTCGGATGTCGACGCTATCACCATGAAGGAAGCCGGCATGCCCGCCATCCAGATCAACACGGGTGGCCTGTGCCATCTCGAGGGCAACATGATCATGGAGGCTGTCGACGCGTTCGATCAGGCTGTGGGTCTGGAGAACATCGACGTCATCTTTATCGAAAACGTGGGTAACCTGGTGTGCCCGGTCGACTTTGACCTGGGCGAGAACCTGTCCATCATGATCCTTTCGGTGCCCGAGGGTGACGACAAACCCATTAAGTACCCGGGCATCTTCCAGCACGCCGGCGCACAGTTGCTCAACAAGGTCGACGTGGCTCCGGCTTTCGATTTTGACATGGATAGGTATACTAAGACACTCGATGACCTCAATCCGCAGGCGCCGCGGTTTGCCGTGAGCGCGCGCAAGGGCGAGGGCATGGATGCCTGGTGCGATTGGCTCATCGGGCAGATTGAGCAAGCAAGGGCGTAAATCGGCCGCCATACAGGTGGGCGTAGCCGCAGAGACACGAGATAGGAGCCTCTTTTGAAGCTCATCATCGCTGAGAAAAACGACGCCGCGCGTCAGATCGCCGAGCGTCTGTCCACGGGCAAGCCCAAAAAGGACAAGGTGTACAACACCGCCATCTACCGTTTTGAGTGGAAGGGCGAGGAGTGCGTGACGATCGGCCTTGCCGGTCACATCCTTGCGCCCGATTTTTGCGACAGCGTGCTGTTCGATAAAAAGCTGGGCTGGTATTCGGTCACCGAGGACGGCGAGATGCTGCCGGCCGATATGCCCGATGGCCTGGCACGTCCGCCCTACGACACCAAGCGCAAGCCGTTTCTTGCCGATGGTATCTCCATCAAGGGCTGGAAGCTCGAGAGCCTGCCTTACCTCACCTGGGCGCCCGTCATTAAGCTGCCGGCCGAGAAGGAGCTCATCCGCTCGCTCAAGAGCCTTGCCAAGAAGTCCGACAGCGTCATTATCGCCACGGACTTCGACCGCGAGGGCGAACTGATCGGTTCGGACGCCCTCAACAAGGTGCGCGAGGTTGCGCCCGACTTGCCGGTCGCCCGCGCCCAGTATTCTTCGTTTACCAAGGCCGAGATTACGCAGGCCTTCGATAATCTTGTCTCGCTCGACCAGAATCTGGCCGACGCCGGCGAGAGCCGCCAGCACATCGACCTCATTTGGGGTGCGGTGCTCACGCGCTACCTGACGCTCGCCAAGTTTGGCGGCTTTGGCAACGTGCGCTCCGCCGGCCGCGTGCAGACGCCGACGCTTGCCCTGGTGGTCGAGCGCGAGCGCGAGCGCATGGCGTTTGTGCCCGAGGACTATTGGCAGATTCGCGGCATGGGTGCCGCTCAGGGTGCTGCCGAGGATGACCGCTTTAAGATTGCGCACAAGACGGCACGTTTTACCGACAAGGATGCTGCCGAGACGGCGTACGGCCACGTCGACGGCGCTACGACGGCAACCGTCGCCGCGGTGACCAAGCGCTCCCGCAAGCAGCAGCCGCCCACCCCGTTTGCGACGACCTCGCTGCAGGCTGCCGCCGCGGCCGAGGGCATCTCACCTGCACGTACCATGCGCATCGCCGAGTCCCTCTACATGGCGGGCCTCATCAGCTATCCGCGTGTCGACAACACCGTGTACCCTGCGACGCTCGATCTGGGCGCCGTGGTGAGCGACCTGGCAAAGATCAACCCGGCGCTGGCGCCCGT
>CAJMSG010000247.1:0-2290 GCA_905216105.1 uncultured bacterium
CTTTGGGCGGATCGAGGAAGGCCAAAAAGCCCATCAGCACCATGTCGCACTCGTCGGCGATGCCAAACTCGCCCACGCAGCGCGGATCGGTCTTCTGCGCCACGGCAATCACGCGCAGGCCCTCGGCGTTAAGATTGGCGACCTGCTTGCGAATCTGGGCGAGCTTGTCTTCGGCGAGCGGCCGGGCGATACCGTTGACCTCGACAAAAGAGCAGATCTCGAGCATTTCCTCGGCAGCTCCCTTGGTAACCATCTGGGTTTTGCCTTGGGCGTCGGAGACAACTACGCTCAGGCGACGGCGCGAGAAATCGAAGGGAACCTCGTCGACCTTGGTGTAGCGGTCGCGCAGGCTCTGGCCCAGCATGGAATCGGGTGCGACGGTCGAGGGTGTCACATCGGCACGGTCGATTACGGCCAGGTCGATAAGATTTTTGAGGCCGGTCTGGAAGAAGCTGTTCAAAAACGCATGGCGCAGCACGCGCGCGTCCTCGTTGCCATCGGTGTTGAGGTAGCGCTCGAGCACGATGCGGTCTTCGGTGAGGGTGCCGGTCTTGTCGCAGCACAGGACGTCCATCGCTCCGAGGTTTTGAATCGCCGGCAGCTCCTTGACGATAACCTGGCGACAGGCGAGGTCCTTGGCGCCCTGCGACAGGCTCGTGGTCACGATGACGGGAAGCATCTGCGGCGTGATGCCCACGGCCACGCTCGTGGCGAACAGCAGCGCGTCGATGACGTTGCCCTTGGTGGCGGCGTTGATGGCAAAGACGGCCGGCGCCATAACGAGCATCAGGCGCACCAGCAGCATGGAGACGCTCGAGACGCCGCGGTCAAACGCGCTCTTCTCGCTGCGCCCGTTGAGCATCTTGGCGATACCGCCCAGGTAGGTGTCCGAGCCGGTGGCAACGACAAGTGCCATGGCGGTGCCATTTTGCACGGAGGTGCCGGTAAAGACGATGTTCTTGCAGGCAGAGAGTGGCAGCGCGGAGCCGTCGGCGCCCTCGACGACGGTGACGGCAGCGGTCTTCTCGACGGCCTCGCTCTCGCCGGTGAGTGCGGACTCGATGACAAACAGGTCGCGCGCGGTGATGACGCGGGCATCTGCCGGCACCATATCGCCGGCAGAGAGACGGATCACATCGCCGGGGACGAGCTCGTCGAAGGGGATCTCGATGCGCTCGTCGTCGCGCAGGGCGGTGCAGGTGTTGGAGACCAGGTCCTTAAGGGCCTCGGCCGCATTGCCGCTGCGGGCTTCCTGGATAAACTTCATGCCGCCCGATACCAGCAGCATGATGCCGATGACGATGACCGTGGAGGGGTCGCGCTGCGGCTCGGGCACGGCGAGCACGTCGATATAGAGCGAGACCAGCGCGAGCGCGGCGAGGATGCCGGCGAAGGGATCGATGAAGGCGTCGGCGATGCGACGGGCGAGCGTCTTGGTCGGTGCCTCGATGGTGTTGGGGCCGGAGGTGTCCAGGCGCTCGGTTGCCTGCTCGGCGGTGAGGCCGTTTGCTGTGGCTTCGAGCAGTACGAGGGCGTCATCGGCGCTATGGGTGGCGGCGAATATGGTGTTCTTGGACAGGCCGGTGTGAGCGGCAGGGCGCGCCGTGCGGCGGCGCTTGGAGATAGCTTCGAGTACCGTGGCGGTTTTGAGCATCAGCATAGGGTCCTCCTTGTTGAAGGGAGTTAGCGTACGTGTCGTATTGAGTTGCAAAAAACCTAGATGTCGCTCACGTCAAGCTCACGAACCACCACAAAGGGGACAGGCACCTTTGTGGTGGTTTTGACGATCTATTGTTGGTGGTTATGCGGATGCGGAGTCTTCGCGGCGTGCCGAGGGCGACATACAGGTTTTTCGACTAGGACTGCCTTCCATGGCACACCTCCTTAAGGCCGGGCGCAGCGCGCTTTGGGCATCTCGTACCCGTTTCAATCCGCCCGTATTTTTGATGAGGGGGTTTGACATGTCAACCCCCATTGTTCAGAAAACCATCGTCTCCGACAAAGCTCTTACAGAATGCCGCGGCCTCAAAGCGCGCCCGCATCGACGCTTCGCCTGCGCTAAACTGGAAGGCACGTACGCGATTACGAGAGGAGCCCGCATGGAGGCTTACAAGCAAGAGTTCATCAAGTTTATGGTCGAGTCCGACGTCCTTAAGTTCGGCAGCTTTACGCTCAAGAGCGGCCGTCAGTCCCCGTTCTTTATGAACGCCGGTGCTTACGTGACGGGCTACCAGCTCAAGAAGCTGGGCGAGTATTACGCCCAGGCCATCCACGATAACTTTGGCGACGA
>CAJMSG010000248.1:0-2288 GCA_905216105.1 uncultured bacterium
ATCACCGAAGAGGTGTTCGACCCCGGTGATCCGTTTTCCTCCGTCCCCAAGGGATCATTTGGCAGGACTGACTAGAGGGCGCCGAGAAGGATGGCGTAGGTGGTGGATTCGCCGAGTTTGAGCTCGTCGCCGGGGTTGAGCTGGGCGGAGCGGCCGGGCTCTACTTGAATGCACACACTCGTGGCCCCGTTTACCACCACGGTGCCGTTGGTGGACGCCAGGTCCTCGACAAACCATGTGCCAGAATCGTCGCACCAGATATGGGCATGGCGGGCCGAGACGTCGTCGCCGACGTCGGTGATGTCACCCTCCCCCGTTGCCAGCGCGCCGATCTCGACGCCTTCCTCACTCGGCTGAATCCAGCGCGGGGCACTCACCACATAACCGTTTTGCACGCGCAGCAATCCCAGCGGATGCGCCGGCGCGACCTCGTGCTCGCCCGTAACCGAAGATGTGCTCAGCGAGCGCGGCGTCGACGTGGCGCCGCCGCAGGTCGCATGAGCGTAGTCGATGGCATAGGTCACCGACGAGCGGACATCTGCCGAGCAACCCACGGCGACAAACAGCACCAGGATGGCCTCGGCGCGCTCGGCGGGCATGAGCTCAGCCGCCTGCGACAGGCGCTCGAGCGCATTGCGATAGAGATTCGTGTCCTGGTGGCATTCCTCGAGTGCCCGCACCATGGGCTCGCCAGCGGGGCCGCACACCATATTGGTCACGGCCGCGGCGCCCATGGGATTGCGACGGCGCAGGGCCAGCTGCGACATAATGCGCGCGGCCGAGGTTCCGTAATCGGCAAAATAACGTTCCTGCAGCGTGCCGACCGGCGCGCGCACGATAAAGCGCGAAACCCAGGAGCGATCGGCGGCACGGCTCTGCGGACTACGGCCGTCGGCGAGCGGACGGCTCGAGAGCACCAGGCCGCACAGTTCGATATGGCTCAGATGCGCTGCGCGCTTAAAGATGTCAAACATTGCCCCGCACGGGGTGAGCTCAGCTTGAGAAGCCATGGCTTAGCCCTCCTTGGTCGCAGAGATAGTATCGGATACTTCGGCCGGTCCGCCAAAGGCGCGGGCAGCCGCGGCTCCGCCGGCAAGCGGCGTCGCCATGGGAATTTTCGCACGTCGTGCTGACGCGACGGGAAGCTCAAAGGCAAACCCCATCGCCAGCAAAAACCACGTGAGCGCATAGGTTGCAATTATGGCGGCCACCAGGCCACCCGCCACGGCATGCTGGGAAAACACGGCACATGCGAGTGCGGCCAGAGCAGGAACCTCGTAAGCAGATAGTGCGAGCACGCCCTGCAAGAACCCCGCGCGTCGATTGCGCGCCAAGGCTCCGGCGGCAATGCCCGCCACGCCCGGCAGCGCCAACGCCAGCGCAGCGACGATGCCCGGCAACTTTCCGGACCACATAAGAGGCCCCGCGGCAATCGTCACGTGGGTGCCCGACGCCAGCACCGCCGCCGACGCCACGACCGCGGCCCAAAGCACACCGCAAACCGCCGTCGACGCAATCATCGCCGCACGCCGCATCGCCCGGCCCGATACCTCCATCGGGCACGGCATGAGCGGCTCGGCACGAAGCGAGCGGGCGACATTTTTCGCATAGTGGTCGCAAAATGCCGAAAGCGCCGCCTCCACCGCAGCCGGCTCGGGACGATCTTCCTGATGGCAGGACAGACAGGCCATCACCACATCGAAGAGCTGAGCGTCGACAAACGCCAGCGCATCGCGCAGATCCTCGGAATTTGGATCGAGCCCCAGCTGCTGAGCCTGCTCGGCCGCGGCAAGTGCCACATCGGGCTCGCGTCGCAGCAATTGCGTCAAGTCGCAGCCGGGCGCGTGGGCGCCGACGGGATAATCGGGCAGCGTATCCATCTTGAGGCGATAAGGGCTGGCAATATCGCGCGTCTTTTTGCGCGAGCCCGAAGTACCCGACGCACCCGGCGCTACTTCGTACGGCGCGACACCGGCGATGAGCTCGTAGACCGTACTCGCCGCCGCATAGACATCGATTGCCGGCGACATGCGAAGCATGCGCAGGTCGGGGATATCGTCGGTGAGCATCTCGGGCGGGGCGTAGGCCACCGTCGCGCGGCGCAACGTGGCATAGCGCTCGGTAAACGACGCCTTGCCGCCGGTGCCGGCCACCGCAGAGGCGGGCTCGAGCGCCAGCGACGAGCCAAAGTCGATCAAGCACAGGTCGAAAGTGCCTTCGGCAAGCTGTCGGTCGAGCGGCAGGCGCGCCGTGCGCACCATAATATTAGCGGGCGAGATATCGCGATG
>CAJMSG010000249.1:0-2269 GCA_905216105.1 uncultured bacterium
CTTGCCGCGACGGCGACGGGCCGGCTTCTCGGCCTCGCGCGCGGCCTCGGCAGCCGCTTCGCGCGCCTTCTCGGCAACAAACGCCGCAGCCGAGGTATCGAGCTGCACCGTCGCGTGCGTGCGGGCGGGCGCGGCGACCTCGCCGGCATGCATTACGATGACGCCACAGGTGCTCGTCTTAACAAACTCGACCATCTTGGGATCGGTGAAGCCGGTCACGTCGTTGACAATCGAAGCACCGCAGCGCACAGCCGCCTTGGCAACCGCCACATGGCGCGTGTCAATCGAGACGATGGCGCCCTCCTTGGCCAGCGCGCGCACGACGGGCAGCACGCGGCGTGCCTCCTCGTCGGGGTTGACCGGCGTAAAACCGGGGCGCGTGGACTCGCCGCCCACGTCGATGATATCGGCACCGGCGTCGAGCATCGCCAAACCGTACTCAATGGCGGCGTCCGGGTCAAAGTGCTCACCGCCGTCGCTAAACGAATCGGGCGTCACGTTGAGGACGCCCATGATGCGCGGACGGTCAAAGCTGAGCTCGTACTTTCCGCACCGCCATGTCTTGCTGTCGTTCGCCATGAACATCCTCCTAAAATGCCCACGCCGCCGCGCTCGGGCGCTGGCGGCGGGGTCGCTTTGCAATCAGTCTTTCTATTGTATCCGCGCGCGCGGGCTAGAACGCAAACGCGGCCGCGATGTCGCAAGAAATCAGCAGGTCGGCATTTGCATCCTGATCGGTGGGCGCCAAATTGCAAATGGCCAGCGTATCGCCAGTAAAGTAACGCGTGAGGCCCGCCGCCGGATACACCACGAGCGAGGTCCCGCCCACAATGAGGGCGTCGGCTGCGGCGATGGCAGCGACGGCGCCGGTAAGCACACGCTCATCGAGCGGCTCTTCGTAGAGAACCACATCGGGCTTGATGCGACCGCCGCACGCAGGGCACACGGGCACGCCCGCGGCATCCTCGTGCTCGCGCGCGCAAATCCACTCGGCGCTGTAGACCGCGCCGCACGTCTGGCAGATATTGCGGTGAACCGAGCCGTGCAGCTCGAACACGCGCTGCGATCCGGCCGCCTGATGCAAGCCGTCGATATTTTGCGTCACCACGGCGTCGAGCTTGCCGGCGCGCTCCAGCTCCGCCAGCTTGGCGTGGCAGTGGTTAGGCTTGGCGTTAGGGGCGATCATCTTGGTCCGGTAGAAGTCGAAAAACTCCGCCGGATGCGCCTCGTAGAAGCTGTGCGAGAGCATAGTCTCGGGCGGATAGGAAAACCGCCGGTGATACAGACCGTCCACGCTGCGAAAATCGGGAATGCCGCTTGCCGTGGAAACGCCCGCGCCGCCAAAGAAGACCACGTGGCTATGGGTTTCGAACAGCTCCGCCAGCGCGGCGGAGGCCTGTTTGGGGTCCGATATTGCCTGCGTCATGTAAGTCCTCCGTCCGTGTCTCCGGGACGGCGGCGTTCGCACTATCACTCGCGGACTCCGCCCCGCTCTTGTTGCGCTAATCTTAAGCCTGCCAACCCCGTCGAAAGGACACCATGCCTCAGACTTACACTTTCGCCTCGTGGAACGTCAACGGCCTGCGCGCCGTGCTCAAAAAAGACCCGAGCTTTATCCAGATCGCACAGGAGCTCAATGTCGATATCTTGGCGCTGCAAGAGACCAAGCTGCAGGAGGGTCAGGTCGATATCGACCTGCCCGGCTATCACCAAACCTGGAGCTACGCCGAGCGCAAGGGTTACTCGGGCACCGCGGTCTTTAGCCGCAAGGAACCGCTGCGCGTACTGCGCGCCGATGCACTACTGCCCTACGCCGACGAGGGCGAGGCGGTCGAGCTCGTCGCCCAAGCCGCAACCGAGGGCCGCGTCTGCGCGCTCGAGTTCGACAAGTTTTGGTTTGTCGACGTCTACACGCCCAACGCCCAAAACGAACTCGCCCGCATCGACGTGCGCATGGCCTGGGACGATGCCTATCGCGGCTTTTTGAGCGCGCTTGAGCGCGAAACCGGCAAGCCCGTCGTAACCTGCGGCGACTTTAACGTGGCGCACGAGGAGATCGACCTTAAGAACCCCAAGTCCAACCGCGGCAACGCCGGCTTTTCGGACGAGGAGCGCGACAAGTTTACCGAGCTGCTCGACGCCGGTTTTACCGATACCTGGCGCTCGGCAAACCCCGACGTCGAGGGCGTCTACAGCTGGTGGAGCTACCGCTTTAATGCCCGCAAGAACAACGCAGGCTGGCGCATCGACTACTTCCTGGTAAGCGACG
>CAJMSG010000250.1:0-2262 GCA_905216105.1 uncultured bacterium
TGCTCCACGGCAAAGGTGAGCGGAATGTCTACGCCCAGTGAACGGGCGAGCTCGCTGACGCTGCGGGCCGCGACGGCACCTTCGACCACCATATGCGTGCGGGCCTGGTACTCGTCGAGCGACACGCCATGAGCGAACTCGTAGCCAAAGGTGCGGTTGCGCGAATGCTCCGAAGTGCAGGTGGCGATAAGGTCGCCCATTCCGGCAAGCCCCATGCAGGTCATGGCCTGGCCGCCGCGGGCGTGCACCAGGCGGCTGATCTCGGCCAGGCCGCGTGTCATGATGAGAGCGAGCGTGTTATCGCCCGCACCTGAGCCGGCTGAGATGCCGCACACGATGGCGATGACGTTTTTCATGGCGCCGCAGACCTCGACGCCGGTCATGTCCTGCGACAGGTAGATGCGGAAGTCCGTGGAAAGCAGCAGCTCCTTAAAGGTCTCCCCCACCTGCTGGTCTTTACTGGCGATGACGGCGGCCGAAAGTCCGCCGCGGCAGATTTCCTCGGCATGGTTGGGACCCGAGAGCGCCGCCACGCGCGCCTCGTTGCCGATCTCGCTGGCAATGACCTCGCTCATGAGCAGTCCGGAATCGGGCTCGATGCCCTTGGTGAGGCACAGAACAGGCGTCCTTTCCGCGATGAAAGGCGCCGCCTGGTGGCAGACGTTGCGCAGGTGCGTCGAGGGCACGGCAAAGATGATGGCCTCGGCGCCGTCGAGCGCCTGGGCCAGGTCCGTGGTGGCGCCAACATTTTCCGGCAGCACGTAGTCCACCAGATAGCGGGGATTACGGTGCTCGCCGTTAATGCCGGCGGCCGTCTGCTCGCTATGAGCCCACATGGTCACGCGCGCGGCTCGCGCGGCGGCAAGGCCGGCGACGGCGGTTCCCCAGGAGCCGGAGCCAATCAGCGCAACATTCATGACTCTCTCCTATTTATCATCGGGCTCTGTGACGCGCTTGGTAAACGAGAGCTTGGACTCCTTACCGGTCATGAGCTTTTTGATGTTCGCGCGATGGGCCCACACTACGGTGATGCCGATCATCGCCATGCAAAACTTGAGGCCCAGGCTGCTGTACGGAAAGACCGCACAGGCAGCGATGGGAAGACCGATGGCGGCGGCAAGCGAGCCCACCGACACAAACTTGGTGATGGCGACGGCAACGATAAACATACCCAGCAGCGACAGACCAATGGGCCAGTACCAGGCAAGAATCACGCCCAAGCCCACGGCGATACCCTTGCCGCCGTGGAAGTTAAGGTAGGGCGAGAAGATGTGTCCCCACACGGCAGCCAGGCAAATGACGCCGATCATCCAGTCACCGGCGGCACCGGGAGCCATGATGCTCGGCGGAAAGCCATAGCCCACGCTCGCGATGAGCGGACGCGCGATAAGGACGCAGATGGCGCCCTTAAGGCAGTCGAACAGCAGCGTGAGCGCGGCCACCTTGGGGCCGGCTACGCGCAGGGCGTTGGTGGTGCCGATGTTGCCGGAGCCCGCCTTGCGAATGTCGGTGTGGTAGAACACGCGGCCCAGGATCAGGCCAAACGGAATCGCCCCGATAAAGAACGAGACCACGGCGCAGATGGCGGTCAGCAGGATCGGATTAAGCATCCTTTTGCTCCTTCTTCCTAAAGAAGAGTCGAATGGGCGTACCGGCGAAGTCGAAGGTCGAGCGCATGCGGTTCTCCACGTAACGCTGGTAGGTGTCATTGACCAGGTCGCTGTGGTTGACGAAGAACGTGAACGTCGGCGGGTTGACGCCCGTCTGGGTCACGTAGTGCATGCGCAGGCGGCGCTTGCCGTCCACCACGGTATGACCGAACTCGCGCAGGTCGGTGAGGAACGTGTTGAGGCGCGAGGTGCTGATCTTTTGCGAGCGCGTCTTCTCGGCAGCGTCGACCATCGCCCAGATCTTCTCGACGCTGCGGCCGGTCAGGGCAGAGATGCGCAGGTACTGGGCCCAGGGAGCCATGACGCCCAGACGGCGGTCGATGGTCTCCATGCAGGCCTCACGCTTGCGGTCATCGTCGAGCAGGTCCCACTTGTTGAGCAGCACCACGATGGCGCAGCCGCGCTCGATGGCAAGACCCATGACCTTCTGGTCCTGCTCGGTAACGCCCACGGAGGAGTCGACGACGAGCAGCGCCACGTCGGCGCGGTCGATGGCGCGCAGGCCACGGACCATGGAGTAGTACTCGATGTTCTCGTACACGGTGCTCTTCTTGCGAATGCCCGCGGTGTCGACCATGCGGTAGTGCTTGCC
>CAJMSG010000251.1:0-2232 GCA_905216105.1 uncultured bacterium
GAGTAGTACTCGATGTTCTCGTACACGGTGCTCTTCTTGCGAATGCCCGCGGTGTCGACCATGCGGTAGTGCTTGCCGTCGCGCTCGACGACGGTATCGATGGCATCGCGCGTGGTGCCGGCAATGTTCGACACGATGGAGCGGTCGGCTCCCAGGATGCGGTTGAACAGCGACGACTTACCGGCGTTGGGGCGGCCGATAATGGCCACGTTGAGCGCGTCGGGGAACTCGTCTGCGACCTCGTCCTCTTCCTCCGGAAGCAGGGCCACGATGTCATCGAGCAGGTCGCCCGTGCCATGGCCGTGCAGGGCCGACAGCGGCGTGGGCTCACCGATGCCGAGCGAATAGAACTCCCAGATGCTGTCGTTCTCGCGATCGGGGTTGTCGAGCTTGTTCACCAGCAGAAAAACCGGCTTGTCGCAGCGCTTGAGCATGCGGGCGACCGATTCGTCCTCCTCGGTGACGCCGGTGCGGCCGTCGACCACAAACAGGATGACGGCGGCTTCCTCGGCGGCGGCGAGTGCCTGGTCGCGGATGGACGTGGCAAACACGTCATCGCTCTTGAGCGGCTCGATGCCGCCCGTGTCGACGATGGTGAACTCGCGGCCGTTCCAATCGGCCGTGTGATACGAGCGGTCGCGCGTGACGCCGCGGGACTCGTGGACGATGGCGTCCGAGGTCTGGGCCAGGCGGTTAACGAGCGTGGACTTGCCCACGTTGGGGCGTCCGACGACGGCGACGATAGGTTTCATCTGCTCTCCTTTAATGGATAGGGTCAGCGGAATTAGTAGAGTCGGCAGGCACAATGCCAAGGATGTGCTCCAGGGTATCGAGCAGCTCATGCGGCATGGTCGACACCACATGAACCTCGGCGCCGCGACTGGTAAGGCTTGCGAGTAAATCGTCACGATGATACTCGTCAAGCGTCATGCCGTCAGCGTTGAACATGAGCTTAGGCACAAAGAGCATAACCCCCGACAGATCTTGCGGCAGCTGCTCCAGGATGTCGCTCGCGACGATGAGGCCGGTCACGTCCACGTTACCGCCAAAGTAGCGGTTCTTGATGGCCGTGACGGCGCCGGAAAGGCCGTGTGGGGACTCCACGAAGCGCGCCACGGTATCGCGAGCGCTGGCGCCCGAGAGGCACAGCAGGCGCTGGCCACGGGCGGCGATTGCCTCGCGGACGCGGGCCAGACGCTCGGCGTCGGCGGCAAGAACGTTGTCGGTCTCGTCCAGATACGAGCGGATCATGCCGATGCCGTCGTAGTACTGCGGGTAGCCGTCGTAGAAATCGGCCTCGGGCGGCTCGATGCCGGCGTCCAGGTAGAACTCGTCGCTCATCTGAAAGGTGTGGCGGCCAAAGCGCTCGTACGCGCGGTCCTGGAAGGGTCGGATCATGGCGATAGTCTCGCGCGCCAGCTCGGGCTTGTCGCTGTAGGACCAGCTAAAGCGATTTTGGTGCTTGGTAAAACCGAGCGGCACGATACCCAGGCTCGTGATCTGTTCATGCTCCTCGCAAAAGCGCAGGGTCTTTTCCAGCTCCTCGCCGTCGTTCATGCCGGGGCACAAAACGATCTGCGCGTGAATCTCGATGCCGGCGGCCATGATGGCCTCAAGCACGTCCATGCCGCGCTGGGCGTTACGGCCCATCATGCGGCGGCGTACGTCGGGGCTTACGGCGTGGACCGACACGTTCATGGGGCTCATGTTGCGGTCGATAACGTTTTGCACGTCTTCGTCCGTGAGGTTCGTGAGCGTGACGAAGTTGCCCTGTAGAAAGCTCAGGCGGTAGTCGTCGTCGCGAATGTAGAGCGTGGAACGACCGCCCTTGGGCAGCATGGTCATAAAGCAGAATACGCAGGCGTTTACGCAGGTACGCATGCCGTCAAAGATGGGGCCGTCGAACTCAAGGCCCCAGTCCTCTCCCGGGAAGCGGTCGAGCTCCACGGGGGTGACAGTGCCGTCGCGCGGATCGAATACCTCCAGCTCGACGGTGTCGTCATCTGCCTCCCAGAGCCACACGATCATATCGGTCAGCCGCTCGCCGTTGACCGTGAGCACGCGCATGCCCGGCTCGATACCCACATCCCATGCGGGCGATTCGGGACGCACGTTTTTAACGAGCGCGCCCTCACCCGGCTCGGGGTCGCGGCTGCGCCCGTAATCGGCCACCTCGGCGGCGTATGCGGGTACGGTCTGGTCCATGATTAGCGGCAAAGCTCCTTGATGCGC
>CAJMSG010000252.1:0-2228 GCA_905216105.1 uncultured bacterium
TTTGCATTGCTATCAAGTCGCGTCGCCGCCGTTCTGGTCCCTTGCCCGGCGCAAGGTGAACTTGCCATCCAATGCCAGACGCACAGCTGCCCGCTCAATCAGGCTGCCGTAATCGCAACCAGCCAACGCGGTCTGCCCCTTCTCCTGGAAGCCAGTATCGCACTCGCCCTTCGCGGCGCTGGATACGAAAACGAAGCCGCCGCCGACATGGTCTTTAAACCACGATCGAGCGGCGGCCTCGCAGCAGCCATTGAATATATGTGCAGGCTCGTTGCCTAAAAGGACAAGCTAGAAACCAAGGCCAAAGCCCGTTCCGGTAATCGCCGAGTACATAAAGTAAACGTTAACCACGTTGAGGAACACACCCGTGATGCAACCGTTGCGCAGGTAGCGTTCGCACACGATACGCGCCATGGCGGCGGAGTCATCATTGTTTTTAGCCTGGCGTCCTGCCGTAAAGTACGTCGCCACGCTCAGCAGCAGGTTAAGCACCGGCAGTGCCAGCAACTCGTAGCTCTTGCCCCAGCGCGTCGCCTCGCCGGCGGCATTAAACTTTGTTGCAACCTCGGGACCAATGTTGGGAATAACACACGCTGCGACCACCAGCGGAATCACCGCAAGTACGAGCAGCGCAATACCCATGTAGCCGGCTTTTTTGCCATATTTAAACATATGCGTCGTCCTTACACGTTAAAGCGGAAGTGCACGACGTCGCCATCGGCCATGACATAGTCCTTGCCCTCAATACGCAGCTTGCCGGCGGCCTTGGCGCCCTGCTCACCGCCGAGCTCGATGTAATCGTCATAGCCAATGACCTCGGCCTTAATAAAGCCGCGCTCAAAGTCGGTGTGGATAACGCCGGCGGCCTGCGGGGCGGTCGCGCCCTGGCGCACCGTCCAGGCCTTGACCTCCATCTCACCGGCCGTAAAGAACGACTGCAGGCCAAGCAGCTTGTAGGCTGCCTGCGCGAGCACGTCCAGACCGGGCTGCTCCAAGCCCAGGCTCTCCAGGTAGTCGGCGGCGTCCTCGGGATCGAGCTCGGAAAGCTCAGCCTCGATCTTGGCGCAGATGGGCAGCGGCTTAACACCATCGATGGGCGCCAGATCGTCGTTGAGCATATCCTCGTCCACGTTGGCCACATACAGGATGGGCTTCATAGTGAGCAGGAACAGGCCCTTGGCAGCGGCGCGCTCATCGTCGGTCATCTCCATAGACGCAGCGCGCTTGCCCTCGTTGAGCCAGGCAAGCAGGCGCTTGGCGACCTCAAACTTGGGCATGAGCTCCTTGTCGCGCTTGGCCTCCTTCTCGAGCTTGGGCAGCTGCTTCTCGAGCGTGCCCATGTCGGCCAGGATGAGCTCGGTCATGATGGTGTCGGCATCGCCGGCGGGATCGACGAACTCGCCCGTGCGGCCCACCTCGCGCATGACGTTGGGGTCCTTAAAGTAGCGCACGACCTCGCAGATGGCGTCGGTCTCGCGAATGTTGGCCAGGAACTGGTTGCCCAGACCCTCGCCCTCGTTAGCGCCCTTCACCAGACCTGCGATGTCGACGAACTCGACCGTCGCCGGCACAATGCGACCCGGGTTGACGATGTCGGCGAGCTTTTGCAGACGGCTATCGGGCACGTCGACGATACCCACGTTGGGGTCGATCGTGGCGAACGGGTAGTTGGCGGCAAGGCCGGTCTTTTTGGTAAGCGCGGTGAACAGCGTCGACTTGCCTACGTTGGGCAGGCCCACGATACCGATGGAAAGGGACACGACAGCTCCTTTTGGTACAAGCATTTCAAACTGCATAAGTATAGCGCCGCCGCAGCATCTGGGCTAACCCGGACGCCACGGCGGCACGAATGAAGCAGAGATAGGGGTCGCTGACTAGTCCGCGAGCTTCTCCACCTGATCGAGCATCTTGTCGAGCTTAGCCTTTGCCTCGGCCTTGACCTTCTGGGCTTCTTCGTGGGCCTTAGCCTTCTGGGCGGCCTTTTCCTCGGCCTCGGGATCGACGACGACTAGGTTGGATGCATCATGTTCAACCAGCTTAAGCGCGTGCTCGGGGCACACCTTGACGCAGGCTCCGCAACCCAGGCAATACGTGGACTCCAACGCAAAGCGGCCGCTTCCCACCAGATCGCAGGCAAACGTGGGGCACACGTTGACGCACTCGCCGCACGACGTGCACTTGTCAAAATCGCACTCCGGCGTGCTCACCTGCATGTTCTGGGCAAGCTC
>CAJMSG010000253.1:0-2216 GCA_905216105.1 uncultured bacterium
GCTGGAGTTGCGCATCGTTGAGAGGCTTTCCAGCTTTAGCAAAACAAACTTATAAGATGCGACGGGCCGCGTCAAGATAATTACCGGACGGCCTAGGAGGCGGCTGGTTGGCTGGCTTAAAACCTAGCGCGTGAAATGACGCTCCATGCTATTCAGCGCGCTTGATAGGATGACGAACCACAGTCTTAAGTTTCTCCGGTGCACATTTGCGCGGATCGGAGAGATAGATTTCGTGATGTAAGCGGGTGTCTGAGAAGTCGGGGGAATAGCCCTGCTCGGTCGCGTATTCATACATAGCGTCTACGGTTGCCGGCTCGCTGTCATAGGGTCCGGTATGCATGCATTGAACGCAGAGACCCTCGTCAACTTTAAGCAGCTCGACGGCGGAAAAGTCCAGTTTCTTTTTGGTCGTGGCCTCCGCGACTGCCCAATCAAAATCATCTCGGCTGACGAAATCGGGCAGGCGAATGCACGAGATAAAGTTGAAATCGTCCTTGCGTACATAATCGATGTCGCCGCTCGGGGAGTCTTGCCACCAGAAACCCTCGAGCGGCGGTACCACAAAGTCGAAATAGCCCTCGATACTCCTTGAGCCTTTCTTCGACATCTTGACGGTATAGGCGATGCCGTAAAGCAGCGGCAGGGCGTTTTGATACTCGCCACCTTCGGTATTTGGGTCGCCCTTTCCGCGAACGGCAACGTAGCTCATAGGCGGGACAGTTACGATACTCGGCTTGCTTGCAGGTTTATAGAGCTCCTTGCATTCCTTCTTAAAGTCGAACGCCATGTTGGCCGCCTTTCTGCGTATTGGCCTGCTTAGATAGTGGAATCATATCATAGAAACGAACAGCTGTTCGAATGATTTTGCTGACAGATAGAGATGCGTCCGTTGTGTTTGGCGGTCGGCCTGACCCCGTCGATGATTTCTCTGCCTTCCCGGCGCTTGCCTGCGCTCCCCGTTTCCCCATATAAAACCTGCCAAAATGAACCTGTCCCTTTTTGGTCGGTGCGAAATGGGTAATACTAAAGAGTTATCCGACCAGATGGGAACCGATCGATGGCCTATATCGAATTCAAAGACGTCATCAAAGCATATGGCGAGGGCGACGCCCGCATTCACGCGCTCGACGGCGCGAGCTTTACCGTTGAGCGCGGTGAGCTCGCCATTATCCTGGGCGCCTCGGGTGCCGGCAAGACCACGGCGCTCAACATCTTGGGCGGCATGGATACGGCAACTTCTGGCACCGTAACGGTGGACGGGCGTGACGTGAGCGCTGCCAACGAGGCACAGCTTGTGGAATACCGCCGCGCCGACGTGGGCTTTGTCTTCCAGTTCTACAATCTGGTCCCCAACCTGACGGCGCTCGAAAACGTCGAGCTCGCGGCGCAAATCTGCCCCGATTCGCTCGATGCCGAGCAAACGCTTCGTCAGGTTGGCCTGGGCGACCGCCTCGCTAACTTTCCGGCACAGCTTTCGGGCGGCGAGCAGCAGCGCGTGTCCATCGCCCGTGCACTGGCCAAGAACCCCAAGCTGCTTTTATGCGACGAGCCCACGGGTGCACTCGACTACAAAACCGGCAAGCAGATTTTGCAGTTGCTGCAGGACACCTGCCGCAAGCAGGGCATCACGGTCATTATCATCACCCATAACTCCGCGCTGGCGCCCATGGCCGATCGCCTGATCCGTTTTAAGAGCGGCCGCGTGGAGAGCGAGACGGTCCAGCAAAATCCCGTGCCGATCGAGACGATCGAGTGGTAGCGCCCATGGACCAAGATCGCCAAAACAGCCAAAACCACGATACGGAGCACGCGGGCCGCGACCGGGAGTTCGCGACCTATCGTACCGCCCAAAGCTCAAACGATATGGTGCCGACGGTGTTTCGCCGTGGCATCTACCGCACAATCCGCGGCAGTCTTAAGCGCTTCTTATCTATCGTGGTCATCACCGCGCTTGGCGTGAGCGTGATGTGCGGTCTTAAGGCAGGCTGCGAAGATTTGCGCGATTCGGTCGACGCCTATTTTGACCAGCAGAATGTCTATGACATTAACGTGCAGTCGACCTATGGCCTTACGCGCGACGATCTCGCGGCCATTCAAGAGGTCGACGGCGTCGAGACGGCCGAGGGTATCTACACCGAGACCGCCTACACCGCCGTGGGCACAACGCGCGAGCGCGTGGTCGTGCAAAGTCTCTCCAAGGAGAACATCGATCAGCC
>CAJMSG010000254.1:0-2215 GCA_905216105.1 uncultured bacterium
GGCTGCGTCATCGTGGTGCTGCTGTTCCAGAACTCGGCGCATATGGAAGCCGCCTACGGCCTTGCCATTACGCTGACTATGATGTGCACCACGCTGCTGCTCTTCTTCTACCTGCACGAGGAGCGCAAGCTCAAGGTTGCTCCGTGGATCTTCGCGGCCTTCTTCCTTTTGCTCGAAGGCTTCTTCTTCGTGAGCTCGCTCACCAAGTTCTTCCACGGCGGCTACTTCACCATCCTCATGGCTGCACTCATCATGGGCATTATGGTGTGCTGGTACAACGGCACGGCGGTCGAGCAGCGCCAGTTTACGCTGCTGCCGCTGCG
Source organism: uncultured bacterium (assembly GCA_905216105.1). Taxonomy (GTDB): domain Bacteria; phylum Actinomycetota; class Coriobacteriia; order Coriobacteriales; family Coriobacteriaceae; genus Collinsella. Next base: position 324 of record CAJMSG010000254.1, read on the forward strand.
TAGCTACCTGCCGCAGCTCAAGCGCCTGCGCGACGACGACCGTTATGAGCGCATGAGCGACAACATCGTGTACCTGACCAAGGACACCCATACCGACTACATCGACCGCGATATCGTCTATTCGATCTTGGACAAGCATCCCAAGCGTGCCCACGCCTGGTGGTTTGTGAATGTCGAGACCATGGACGAACCGCACACCTTTGCCTATTCTGTCGAGACGTTCGGCACCGACTACGTGTTCCGCGTACATCTGTACCTGGGCTACAAGATCAACCAGCGCGTCAATGCCTACCTGCGTCAGGTTGTTCAGGACCTGGCTGCCACCGGCGAGCTGCCGCCGCAGACGCATGACTACTCGGTCTACAAGGATCCGGGTAACATCGGCACGTTCAAGTTCGTCCTGATCCGTAAGCTTCTGGCGCCCGAGAGCGACGTGGAGCCCAGCGAGCGCACGGCCATCACGCTCAAGTACATCATCCGCCGCGCCGCCGGCACGCCCGCACGTTGGTACGGCCTGGAGAACTCCAACGTGAGCTTTGAGTACGTGCCGCTGTTCACCAAGTTCAAGGCCGTGAATAAGATGCAGCGCCTGGCTCCCAACGAGCGGCCGTAGTCGACGCTTGAGGTTTGGCTGCGAACGGGCAGGCTTGCAATGACAGTGATTGAGTCCTGGGAGGAAACCATGGATGCAAAGGTGCTTGACGGTTGCGATTTTGCGACCGAGCTGGTGCGTGAGGCGCGCGTCGATGCCGCCGAAGATCGGTTCTTTACGAATCGTGCCAACATGGACATGGCCGACCGCGTGATTTCGATCGTGGCACTGGTATTTGGAGCGGTGTGCGTGTGCGCACTGCTCGCGCACGTGCTGTTTGTCTAGCGGCTACCGGTCGTAGAAGGCTTTACACTTAGAACCACCACGAGGGAAAACCACCACAAAGGTGCCTGTCCCTTTGTGGTGGTTTTTGTTTTTGAGAGAGGGGCGGGGCGCTGATGGACGTCCGTACGGACGGCGATATTGCCGATAGCTTTTGGTGGCGGCGCACAACGCTGATGCGCCGCACTCCTCTGTATGACGCCTGCGTATCGGTGGGGCTGCTGGTCGCGGCGACGATTGTGGGCGCGCTGCTCGACCATCCGGGTCTCGCGCCGAGCATCATGATCGTCTATGTGTTCGCTGTTCAGCTGTGCGCATTCTTTACTTGGAGTCGCCTGTATTGCTTGCTGAGCTCGGCTGCCGCAGTGGCGCTCTACAACTTCTTGTTTATCGACCCGCGCTACTCGCTGTCGCTTATCGACCGCGTCTATCCCGGCATGTTCTTCATCATGTTCGTGGTCTCGCTTGTGTCGAGCTCGATTGCGTTAGCCCTGCGCCGCGCCCTGGCACAGGCTGCCGCCAGCGACCGCCGCACGCATATGGTGCTCGAGACCAACCGCATGCTGCAACGGTGCGCCGACCAGCAGCAGATTGTCCATGCCATGGCCACGCAGCTGGCGCGTCTTTCGGGCTGTCCGGTCGTGTGGTACAGCGCCGACGCCGAGGGCGATGACCTGCTGCCGCGTGCGACGTACACGGCTGTGGGCGATGCGGCACCGGTGCACGAACTGGCGCCGCAGATGCCGCCGCGACTCTCGGCGTCCGCCTATGTGGGTACGCCGCTCGATGCCACCTATGGCGGCTCGGCGTTTTATGGTATCTACCTGACGGTTCGCACAGGCGACGGCTTCGTGCGCTCGGGCGACCCCGCCTCGGTGGTGGGCGTGCTGGCTATCGTTGCCGAGCCCGACGTGCTGACGCACGAGGAGCGGACACTTGCCGATGCCATCGTGAGCGAAGGCGAGCTGGCACTCGATCGCGCCCGCGCCATGGAGGCCCGCGAGGAGGCGGCGGTGCT
>CAJMSG010000255.1:0-2197 GCA_905216105.1 uncultured bacterium
GGCGCGGACTACTACGCCAAGGACGCCGCCGAAAGCGCGCGCATCGCCGAAGAGGTCTTTGGGCAGTAACACAACGGAAACAACCGAGCACCAAAACGTGCCGCATGCGCCACTTGGCACGTGCGGCACGTTAGAATAGAAAAGACTATGCTCGTTTTGGCAGATAGGAGCGCAAGGATGGCGATCACGCCCGCAGAAATCGCGGAAACCCGCGGCATGGTTGAGGAGCAGAACCTCGACATCAGGACCATCACCATGGGTGTTTCGCTCATGGGTTGCGGTGACGAGAACCTCGACCGCATGTGCACGAAGATCTACGACCACGTGACGCACACGGCTGAGCATCTGGTCGAGACCGCCGAGAACCTCGAGCGCGAGTACGGTATCCCCATCGTCAACAAGCGCGTTTCCGTCACCCCGGTGGCCCAGATCGCCGCGTGCTGCAAGGATGAGGACCTCACCCCCATCGCGCACGCCCTCGACCGCGCGGCCGAGACGCTCGGCATCGATTACCTGGGCGGCTTCTCCGCGCTCGTCCAGAAGGGCATCGGCGACGCCGACCACCGCGTCATCCAGTCCATCCCCCAGGCGCTCGCCACCACGAGCCGCGTCTGCTCCAGCGTCAACGTCGCCAGCCTGCGCGCCGGTATCAACATGGATGCCGTGCTCATGGCCGCCCAGACCATCATCGATGCCGCTAAACTCACGGCCGACCAGGATTCCGTCGGCGCTTCCAAGTTTGTCTGCTTTGCCAACATGGTCGAGGACTCCCCGTTTATGGCGGGCGCCGTCCACGGCGGTGGCGAGGCCGACGCCGTCATCAACGTAGGCGTCTCGGGCCCCGGCGTTATGGCCGCAGCCCTGGAGACGCTGCCCGATTCCGCATCGATGATGGAAGTCGCCGAGAAGATTAAGCAGACCGCCTTTAAGATCACCCGTGCCGGCGAGCTCATGAGCCGCGAGGCCGCCCATCGCCTGGGTGTCGAGAAGGGCATTGTCGACCTGTCGCTGGCTCCCACGCCTGCCATCGGCGACTCCGTTGCCCGCATTCTCGAGATCATCGGCGTGGGCACCTGCGGTGGCCCGGGCACGACCTGCGCGCTCGCCATGCTCAACGATGCCGTCAAGAAGGGCGGCGTCATGGCCAGCTCCAGCGTGGGCGGTCTCTCGGGCGCTTTCATCCCCGTGTCCGAGGACGCCGGCATGATCGCCGCCGTCGAGGCCGGCGCGCTTTCGCTCGAGAAGCTCGAGGCCATGACCTGCGTGTGCTCCGTTGGCCTGGACATGATCGCCATCCCCGGCGACACCCCGGTCGAGACCATCGCCGGCATCATCGCCGACGAGATGGCCATCGGCGTCATCAACAACAAGACCACGGCCGTCCGCGTGATTCCCGCCATCGGCAAGGGCGTGGGCGACTGCGTCGAGTACGGCGGCCTGTTCGGCCGTGCGCCCATCATGCCGGTGAACCCCAACGCCGGCACCGTGCTTGCCCATCGCGGTGGACGCTTCCCGGCGCCGCTGAACTCGCTGAAGAACTAGCCTAGGGATACGAGGCGAGGAGCCCCGCCGCCGGGCGGCAGACATATAAGGTCGCCAGCTCGGACAGTCCTGACTCGCACGGAGAGCACATTAAGTGCTCTCCGGCTCGTGCGGAACTCGCGATCGACCTTATATGTCTGCCGCCCGGCGGCGGGGCTCCCGCACAACGGGACCTCGGTTGAGTTCTATCCCTTTGGCAGTCGCTTCGCTTCTGCCCTACTTTGCTGGTATGGCGGTTTGGCGTTGGATCGGTTCTTTCTGATATATGCTGGTTGCGGCTCTTCTTTTGGGAGGAGTCGCTTTTTTGTTGCTAGGAGGTTGGCCCGTGATTGATGGGGATGCTCGCTCTGAGCTTCTTTCTGCTGATTGGAATCAGGAGTGGATGCGGCTGCAAGCTGATCGGCGGCGGGCTGATGATTCTTTTGAATGGGATAAGCGGGCTCGGCATTTTCGGCCGTTGGAGACTGCCCCGTATGCCCGGGACTTTATCAAGCTGTTGGCGTTAAAGCCTGGTGAATCCGTGCTCGATATGGGGTGTGGGGCTGGGTCGATTGCCATTCCGCTTGCTCAGGCTGGGCATCCTGTGATTGCTGCTGACTTTTCCCCTGCTATGTTGGGCACGCTTGATGCTGGCATTGAGTACTATGGGCTCGAG
>CAJMSG010000256.1:0-2180 GCA_905216105.1 uncultured bacterium
GTGGTGTTCGATCACGTGGCATTTGGCTATGGTGCGGGCGAGGACGGCCGCGCCGGCGAGAAAGTTCTTACCGATGTGAGCTTTACCGCCAAGGAAGGCGAAGTTACGGCGCTGGTCGGTCCTTCGGGTTCCGGTAAGTCTACGGTGAGCCGCCTGGCCGCGCGCTTTTGGGACGCCACCGAAGGCACGGTCACCGTGGGTGGCGTGGATGTTGCGAGCGTGGACCCCGAGGTGCTGCTGCGCGACTACGCCATTGTGTTCCAAGACGTGCTGCTCTTTGACGACACGGTGATGGGAAACATCCGTCTTGGTCGTCGCGATGCCACCGATGAGGAAGTGCTTGCTGCCGCGCGTGCCGCCAACTGCGACGAGTTTGTGAGCCGCATGCCGCAGGGCTATGACACCATGATCGGCGAGAACGGCTCCAAGCTGTCCGGCGGCGAGCGCCAGCGCATCTCCATCGCCCGCGCGCTGCTCAAAGATGCGCCGATTGTGTTGCTGGACGAGGCGACGGCGAGTTTGGATGTGGAGAACGAGACCGTGGTGCAGCAGGCGCTCTCCCGCCTGCTCGCAGGAAAGACAGTTATCGTGATCGCCCACCGTATGCGCACGGTAGAAAATGCCGATAAGATCGTTGTACTCAAGGATGGTGTGGTTGCCGAGCAGGGCACTCCGGCGCAGCTCAAGGCGGCAGGTGGAGAATTCGCCCGCATGGTTGCGCTGCAAAAGGAAGCGGCTGCCTGGCAGCTGTAAGAAGGGGCAAAGGAACAGTCCCTTTGTCACATTGACAATCGGTTACTCCGCATCGTTAATTTTCAAAAGGTTAGCCATGGCTGACCTAGATAGTTAGATAGAATTAAGGTATTTCAAAAGCGTGCTCGAGCTAACTGATGAACTCGGGTGCTAAGGCACCATGCCGCGCCCCATGCGGCAAAAGGGAGAAGCAACATGAAGAAGTCGACGTTTAACACCCTGCTTGTTGGTGGCGGTTTTCTGCTTGGCACGGCCGGCATCAAGCTGCTTACCAGCGCTCCGGTCAAGAATGCCTGCGTGCAGGGTATTGCGTGCGGTATGCGCATCAAGAACGGCTACCAGGACATGGTCGAGCAGGCCAAGGCTAATGTCGACGACATGGTTGCCGAGGCTGCTTACATCACCCAGAGCGAGGCCGCCGCGGACAACGCAGCTGAGTAGCGCTTCCAGGCACAAACTATGAGATTCTCGATTATCAGCGAGATCCCCGGCAGGACCCGCCTCCAGTTGGCGGGTCCTGTGCCAGAGAGCGATCTCGATGCGCTTCTTAAGCTTGGTGGCGACATCGACGGCGTGCGCAAGGTGCGCGTGTATGGCCGCATTGGCCAGATGGCGCTGGAGTACGACGAGCCGCGACGCGATGCCGTGCTGGCCGCCGTCGGTGCGTTCGACGCTCAGGCCATTGCCGACGCAAAGACGGGCTACGTGATACAACTCGAGCCGCGCAAGCACAAGCTCGTCATGGATCTTGCCACACTTGTCGGCGCCCACTACGCACGTCGCTGGTTTTTGCCCACGCCCCTGCGTGCGGTGTTTGTCGTGGCCGGTTACATGACCTTTTTGCGCGCCGCCCTCCGTGAGCTCGCGCAGCCGCGCCTGACCGTTCCCGTGCTCGACGCTTCGGCCATCGGCATTTCGTTCGTCAAGCGTGATGTCGACACCGCGGGCCAGACGATGTTCCTGCTCAACGTGGGCGAGCTGCTCGAGGACTACACCCGCGCCATGAGTGAAAACGAGCTCATCAACTCGCTGCTCGATGTGCCCGACAAGGCGCAAAAGGTTGTCGGCGACACCGAGGTAAGCGTTGCCGCGACCGAGCTTGAGCCCGGCGATCTGGTCGCCGTGCGCACCGGCATGTCCATCTGCATCGACGGTGTTGTCGAGCAGGGGAGCGCTATGGTCAACCAGGCGACCCTGACCGGCGAGCCGCTGGCCGTCGAGCGCAGCGTGGGCGACGACGTGTTCGCCGGTACCGTCGTGGAAGACGGCGGCATCTTGGTGCGCGTGCGCGCCAATACGGCGCAAACCAAACTGCGCTCAATCGTCTCGCTCGTGCAGACGGCCGACTCGCTCAAGTCCGAGGGCCAGTCGCATATGGAGGACCTTGCCAACAAGATCGTCCCGTGGAACTTCCTGCTCGCGGGCCT
>CAJMSG010000257.1:0-2111 GCA_905216105.1 uncultured bacterium
GTTTTGATGGTGGACCTGACAAGATTCGAACTTGTGACCTCCCGGTTATCAGCCGGACGCTCTAACCAACTGAGCTACAGGTCCATCATGGTGGAGGTTAGGGGGATCGAACCCCTGACCTCAGGCTTGCAAAGCCCGCGCTCTCCCAGCTGAGCTAAACCCCCACGGAGAAAGTAATAAACACCCCAGCGGCGACTCGGCTCTCGCTGGGGTGTTTATTGCGAAAGAAAGTGGTGGACCTGACAAGATTCGAACTTGTGACCTCCCGGTTATCAGCCGGACGCTCTAACCAACTGAGCTACAGGTCCATCGCGCAAGGGATATATTAGACGAGTCGTTACGCGCGCGTCAACAACTTTTTTGAAAAACTTTGGAGGGTGCCCGCCGAGTGGGCGAGATGGGTTAGGTTTGCTGCTCGGACAGTCCTGCGCAAGACGAAGGCCACATTAAGTGGCCTTCTTTGCGTGCGGAACTCACGACAAACCTAACCCATCTCGCCCACTCGGCGGGCACGGGGTCCAAGGTTGTCAAAAAAGCGGTCGGCGCGCAGTGCGCCGACCGCCGATATATGGGGTCTGATATTTTCTACCAGCTAGTTCCTCTTACTCGTCGAGGAGATCCTCTGGCATGTCGTTGCCGTCGCCTAGGTCGACTGGGGCCTCTTCGGTGTCGGCTGCGGCCTCGGTGCCTTCGCCTTCGGGCTTCTCTTTGGCGGCCGTCATGCGGGCTACGGCGCAGATGCGGTCGTTATCGTCGACGGTCATCATCTTGACGCCCTGGGTGGCGCGACCGGTTTGGCTGATCTCGTCGGTCTTGACGCGAATGACCGTCGCGCCCTCCGTCACGATGAACAGCTCATGCTGCGGGCCCACCGTCTTCATGGCTGCAAGGTTACCCTTGCGCTCGGTCATCTGGATGGTGTAGACACCCTGACCGCCGCGGTTCTGCTCCGGGTAATCCGAGACCGGCGTGCGTTTGCCGTAGCCGCGCTCGGTAATGACGAACAGGTCGCCGTTACCGTTGGTAATTTCCATGCCAAGAACGCTCACGCCTTCCTTCATGCCAATACCGCGGACGCCGCTGGTATCGCGGCCGGTGGCGCGCACCTGGTCCTCGGGGAACATAATCGCCTTGCCCGCGGTGGTTGCCATGATGATCTTGTCACCCTCGCGCACGCGGCGTACAGCGAGCAGTGCGTCGTCGTCCCTCAGGTTGATGGCGATCAGGCCGTCGCGGCGACTACGGTCGTAGGCGCTCATCACGGTCTTCTTGACCATGCCGCTCTTGGTGGCAAACATCAGGTACTCGTCGGCGGGGAACTCGCGGCAGCTGATGACGCTCGCGATCTTCTCGCCCTCCTCGAAAGGCAGCAGGTTGACGATTGCGGTGCCGCGCGCCTGGCGCGTGCCAACCGGCAGCTCGTGCACCTTCAGGCGATAGACTTTACCCTTGCTCGAGAAGAACAGCACGTACTCGTGCGTGGATGCGATAAACATCTCGTCGATAACGTCGTCCTCTTTGAGGTTGACGCCCGACACGCCCTTGCCGCCGCGCTTTTGGGCGCGATAGGCGGCCACCGGGATGCGCTTGACGTAGCCGGTGTGGGTGATGGTCACGACCATATCCTCGTCGGCAATCAGATCTTCGACGTCCAGGTCCTTCTCGACATGGCTGATCTCGGTGCGGCGCTTGTCGCCGAACTTCTTGGAAATCTCGCGCATCTCTTCCTTGATGACGCCCAGGATTTTCTCCTCGTGCGCCAACAGGTCCTCGTAGTAGGCAATGGCGCGGCGCAAGCCGTCCAGCTCTTCCTGAATCTTGTCGCGCTCCAGGCCGGTCAGGCGGCGGAGCTTCATCTCGAGGATGGCCGTAGTCTGCTCGGGCGTAAAGCCAAAGCGCTCGATCAGGCGACTGCTGGCCTCAGAGTCGGTCTGCGAGGAGCGGATGATGCTGATGACCTCGTCGATATGGTCGAGAGCCATCAGGTAGCCCTCGAGGATATGGGCACGCGCCTGTGCCTTCTTGAGGTCAAAGCGGGTGCGGCGGGTGACGACGTCGACCTGGTGGTCGATGTAGTGCTGCAGCATCTCGCGCAGGCTCAGGCATTTGGG
>CAJMSG010000258.1:0-2060 GCA_905216105.1 uncultured bacterium
GCCTTGACGATGCTCTCGATGGCGCGCTTGTTGGGCACCGGCAGGGCACCGGGCAGGCCCAGGCACACCGGGCACACGTTGGCGTTGGGCTCGTCATCGTGGCTGAGCTTGCAGTTGCAGAACATCTTGGTGTCGAGTGCGGTGAGCTCAGTATGGATCTCCAGGCCAATCACGGCCTCCCAATCCTGCAGGACCTCGGAAAGCTCCTTCATTACAGCTCGTCTCCCTTCCCGGCAAAATCGGGCGCGACGGAAAGCGCGGGCGCACCCGTGGCGGCATCGGCAAAGCCGCGCTCCAGGGCGCGGGCAAACGTGAGCAGCTGACGGTCCTTAAACGCAGGTCCCACCAGCTGGGCAGAAACGGGCAGCTTGCTGTCCTCGCCCAGGCCCAGCGGCACCGAGATGCCACCGTTGCCGCAGATGTTGAGCGAAATGGTGTACAGGTCGGACAGGTACATCTGCGTGGGGTCGCTGATCTCGCCAAACTTAAAGGCCGTACGCGGCGAGGCGGGCATGAGGATGGTGTCCACCTTGGCATACGCGGCGTCGTAGTCCTGCGTGATGAGCGTGCGGGCCTTTTGCGCGGCGTAGTAGTACTTGTCGTACACGCCCGAGCTCAGCAGGTAGGCGCCGAGCATCTGACGGCGCTTGGCCTCGGCGCCAAAGCCGTGGGCGCGCGAGAGCGAGCTCTGGTCGGACAGGTTGGCGCAGCCCTCCTCCTGATAGCCGTAGCGAATGCCGTCGAAGCGAGCCAGGTTGGAGAACGCCTCGGCCGGGCCGATGACGTAGTAGGCGGCGATGGCGGCGTCCAGGTGCGGCAGGTCGACCTCGACCAGCTCGGCGCCCTGGTTCTGAAGCTCCTGGGCGGCACGCTGAACGGCGGCCTTGACCTCGGGCGTCAGGCCCTCGGCCTCCATAAACGCGGGGATGATGCCCACGCGCTTGCCCTCGATGCTGTCGTTGAGATGCTCGGTAAAGTCGACGGCGCAATCCTGGCTGGTGCAGTCGTACGGATCGTGGCCCGCGCCGGTAAGCGTGTTCATGGCCAGCGCGACATCCTCGACCGTGCGGCCAAAGGGGCCCACCTGGTCGAGCGACGAGCCAAAGGCAACCACGCCGTAACGGCTCACAGCGCCATACGTGGGCTTAAAGCCCACCACGCCGCACAGGCTCGCCGGCTGGCGAATGGAGCCGCCGGTGTCCGAGCCCAGCGAGAGCGCGACCTCGCCCGCGGCGACGGCGGCAGCGGAGCCGCCCGAAGAACCGCCGGGCACGCGCTCGGTATCCCAGGGGTTGTTGGTGCGGTGGAACGCCGAGCTCTCGGTGGAGCTGCCAAAGGCAAACTCGTCCATGTTGGCCTTGCCCATGGGCAGGCAGCCGGCATCGAGCATGCGCTGGACGCAGGTGGCGGTGTAAACGCTCCGGTAGTCCGCGAGCATGCGGGAAGCGCAGGTGGTGCGCGTGCCCACGAGGTTCATGTTGTCCTTGATGGCCAGCGGCACGCCCGCGAGCGGGGGCAGTGGCTTTCCGGCGGCACGGTCGGCATCCACGCGCGCGGCGGCCTCGAGCGCAAGCTCGGGCGCCACCTGCAGGAATGCCTGGACCCCGCCCTCGCGCGCCTCGATGGCGGCGAGGGAGGCTTGGGCCACCTCGGTAGCGGCAAAGTCGCCGGCGGCAACGCCCGCGGCGATCTGGGCGGCGGTAAGGGAATCGAAGCTTAGCGCCATTACTCGCTCTCCCCCTCTCCCAAAATGGACGGCACGCGGAAGTAGCGGTCGCGCGCGCTGCCGGCGTTTTCGAGTGCGACGTCGAGCGGCAGGTCGCGCTCGGGCTCGCGCAGGTCATCGCCCATCACGTTGGACAGGCTTCCGATGGGATGGAACGTGGGCTCCACGTCGGGCAAGTCATATTGCAAGACGGGCTCGAGCATCTGGACGGCGTCGTTCATGTAGGACGTCATCTGGGTGAGCTCGTCATCGGTCAGTGCGATCTTTGCGTACTCGGCGATGCCGCGCACGTCTTTCTCGCTGAGTGCCATAGGCGCTCCCTTCCGCATAACAG
>CAJMSG010000259.1:0-2043 GCA_905216105.1 uncultured bacterium
CGCGGCAAGATGTGCGCCATGGCCTGCCATGTGGGCTTTCCCTATATCGATATCCTGCGCTATGGCGGAACCGTGCCCGGTAACGAGCCCGGTACGGCAAAGTTCTGCTGCCCCGAGATTGATACGCTGAACGTCTGGCTTGCCGAGATCGTCGACGAGTAGTCGAGCGCAATGTGACAAAGGGACAGTCCCTTTGTCACATTCGCGGGTGGTGTTCCTTCTTTTTTGCTTCTAATCTCAAATCTCTGCATTTCATCCGATTTTAGGTTCTAAAAATTCTGCGTTTCATTGATAATCAAGCGTATAAAACTTTGCATTTCATTTGATGACACTGAGGGGAGAGCCTATGCTGCGTAGGAAAATAGCGGCAGAGCTGGAGCGTTGGCTGAAGTCTGCCGAGCAAAAGGCCTTATTCATCACGGGTTCTCGCCAGATCGGCAAAAGCTATTCGATTCGCGCATTTGGCAAAGCCAGCCATGCAACCTACATCGAGCTCAACCTCATGGAAAATCGCCAGGCAAAAGATGCGCTTCTCGAGGCACGGGATGCCGACGATTTCATCAGCAGGGTGACGCTTCTCTCGGGAAAGCCGATAACACCGGGCAAAACGCTCGTGTTTATCGATGAGGTCCAAGAGGCCCCCGACATCATGACGATGGCGAAGTTCCTTGTTGAGGACGGGAGGTGCCGCTGGGCGTTTTCGGGGTCAATGCTCGGGACCCAGTTCAAGGGCGTTAGGTCCTATCCTGTGGGATATGTTCACGAGCTTAGGATGTTCCCGCTCGATTTTGAGGAGTTTTGCTGGGCGATCGGGGTGAGCGAGGGAGCTCGCCAAACGATACGCGATGCGTGTATCAGCGAGAAGCCCATTCCTGATTACATTCATGACGCGATGATGGCAAACTTCAGGACCTATACCGTTGTCGGCGGAATGCCGGAGGTCGTGCAGCGTTTCCTTGACACGCAGGGCGACCTTGCCTCTGTTCGTCAGCTACAGTCAGAGCTCAACGAACAGTACCGGCGGGATATCTCCAAGTATGCAAGCGGGCGAGCCCTTCAGGTGCAGAGCATTTACGATCAGCTCCCTATTATGCTCGAGGGCGAAAACAAACGCTTCGTGCTCAATTCCATTGACCCCAAGGCGCATTACGACAAGTACCAGCGAGATTTTGTCTGGCTTGTCGATGCCGGCGTTGCTCTCAAGGCGGATATCGTAACCGAGCCAAAGTCGCCCCTGCTCAAGACGGCACGGCCATCGCAGTTCAAGCTATACCAATCGGATACGGGCATGTTGATGGCGCGCTACCCCGTTGGCGTCGCCCAGGCGGCGTATCTTGATAGCAAGGAACCCAATCTGGGCGGTATTTACGAAAACGTGGTGGCCCAGCAGCTGGCTGCCCAAAATCGCCAGCTTTACTACTATCAGACAAAGAAGCGCGGCGAAGTGGACTTTGTGGTCGACGGACCGGATGGAACAGCTGTTCCGATCGAGGTTAAATCGGGTTCCTATTACCACGCGCACGCCGCGCTCGGCCATGTGCTTGATACGGCCGAATATGGTGTAAGGCTCGGGATTGTTTTCTCGAGAGGCAACGTTGAACGCAGCGGAGCTGTTCTTTATTTGCCGCTATATGCGACCTGGGCCCTTTCGGATGTTTTGGGTGACTCCTGTGCCGAGGGGATAAAGCTGGAGGTCAAGCCGGTCTAGGGACAGTCCCCGACGCGACAAAGGGATAGTGCCTTTGTCGCATCCGCTATCCGAGATAATGAGCGTGGATTTTCTCCCGTCTAGAGCGCACTTGGATGCTCAAAGTGGGAGAAAATCCACGCTCGATCTGTATGCCGATGACGCGGCTCGCGAGGTTCGTGCGCCCACGAACCTACAGCTGCTCGAGCATGGCGGTGCAGCCGGCGATCACGTCGCGGTAGGTGGCATCGAAATTGCCGGTGTACCAGGGATCGGCCACGTCGCCGGGGCGCTCGGTCCAATCGAGCAAGCGCGTAATCTTGCCGTCGGGGTCGTCGCCAAAGATGCGACGCAGG
>CAJMSG010000260.1:0-2034 GCA_905216105.1 uncultured bacterium
CACAAGCGTATTTATCCAAATGGCACGATTCTGTTGCGCATCTCCGCCCAAAACGCAGTTGCGGTGGAATAGTTCCTATTTGGGCGGCATAAGCCGAAAAACAAGAACTATTCCACCGCAACTTGACAGGGCTCTTTGGCAATCAACTTGGTGCCCAGGGGCACTCATTTAAGTCTGTCCCCAATGAGTGCCTGAAAATGGCTCGCTAGCCGATGGCGTTTTTGAGTTCCGCGCGGCGCTTTTTCATGCCCATCATGACGGCGTTGCGCAGCTCGGGCATGCGTGTGGTATCCATCTGTGGAACGCCCTCGAGCTTATAGGGAATGCCCAATTGCTCGTACTTGACGACACCCATCGTGTGATACGGCAGCATTTCCAGGCCCACCACGTTATGCCACGGGGCAATCAGACGACCGAGTGCCTCGCACTCCTCAACCGTATCGGTAATGCCGGGCACCACCACGTGGCGGATAACGACCTTAATCTTGCGACGGGCAAGCTCATCACCAAACGCCAGGATGCGTGCGGGATCGCAACCGGTCAGCTTTTTATGCTCGACGGGATCGGCATGCTTAATGTCGAGCAGCACCATATCGGTTTCGTTGAGTACGGCATCGAACTTCTCGGGATGCGCGGGATCGAACGCATAGCCGCAGCTATCCAAGCAGGTATGCACGCGACCATCGGGGTTATTGTGCATGGCGCGGAACAGGTCGGCTAAAAACGCGGGCTGCAGGAGCGGCTCGCCGCCGGACACCGTAATACCGCCGCTGCGGTAAAACTCATGGTTGCTCTGGAACTCGTCCATCAGGTGCTCGACGGTCACCATGGTGCCGCCGTTAACCGACCAGGTGTCGGGGTTGTGGCAATACGCACAGCGCATGGGGCAGCCCTGAACAAACACCACGAAGCGGATGCCGGGTCCATCGACCGTTCCCATCGTCTCAATCGAATGCACGCGGCCCAGGGCAAACGCAGAGTCCTCGGGACGAGCGTCTACACCCTCGAGCATCATCTCAGCCATTCCCGCTACCTTGCCTCTCTTTGATTTTAGCTACATAAATGCCAGAGCCATTCTAGCCCATACGTTTGCGTTTAAACGTCTCGGGCTAGAATGGCACGTTTTAATCTATCCCCCATTACCGTGACGGGAGCCCATGTCGAGATGTGAAGCCGAAGAATGCTCGCCTACAGCCTTTACGCCTTAAGCGTGAGCACCGCACCGAAGGCGGTCGGGCCGCAATGGCTCGAGATGACGCCGCCGACCTGAGTCCAGGTAACGTCCCTAAAGCCCAGGTCGTGCGCATAGACTTCCATGTCGTCGCGCAGCTCCTCGGAAAGGCCTACTGAATACGCCAGGCCAATGTGCGAGTAATCAATCTCGCCCTTAGCAACCATGTGGTCAATAAAGGCACGGGCGCACTTGAGCATAGAACCGCGGAATTTCTTGGTCGCCACGAACTTGCCGTCCGTCACCTCAATGCAGGGCTTAATCTTGAGCAGATGGGCGCCTAGGAACGCGACGTTGGACAAGCGACCGCCCGCCTTAAGGAAGGCAAGGTCGGTAGGGACAAAGCCCAGCAGCACGCGGTCCATGACGGAATTCGTAAAAGCAAAGATCTCGTCGACGGTGGCATCGGGATGAGCCTCAATATACTTAGCGGTCTCGACGGCAACGAGCGACTGGCCCACCGAGACAAAGCGCGTGTCCATGGAGTAGACGTAGTCGCGACCCTTGGCGGCGATCTTCGATGATTGATGCGAGCAAGTCGTGACCTCGGAATACGCGAGATGCAAAATGGTCGCGTCGGGCTGCTCAGCGTGAATGCGGTCGTACACGTGAGCAAAATCCGCCGGCGCGCAGCCACTGGTCTTGGGCATCACGCCAAACTCGTTGCAGCGCGAATAAATCTCGAGCGGATCGATTGAACCATCCTCAACGGTCTCGTCAGCAATCGTGACATGCATGGGCACGCGCACGATGCCGTAGCGCTCGCAGAGCTCCGGCGTCACATCCGACCCAGACTCAACCAC
>CAJMSG010000261.1:0-2022 GCA_905216105.1 uncultured bacterium
TGGCGTTTGTTCGGAACATGACCGAAAACGCCACGGCCGTGGGTGCAGATGCGTCGGACCTTTGGCTGGCCGACAAATACTTAGCGCTCCATCGCGATTACGAGGACAACTTGGTGCTCGCCGCGTGCAAGCGCGCGCAGGTCGATTACTTGGTGACCAACGATCGCAAGCTGCTCGAACATGCCGATCTTGCAGCAAAGACCCCGCGCCAAATGATGCCGATTCTGGCTTTGGCCGAACGCGGCGGCGCGGCTATCGGTTGACGCGAACTGTTTGTGGGCCTCTTGGACGACGATGCGCCAAGGGACCCGCGCCTTCTATTTACAAAAGCTCGGCCTTAATGGCGGGACTTTCTGCGAGCTGCTCGGCTGCCTTTTCGTCGGAGCTGTCGAGTGCTGCCAGACTGCGGTAGACCCACTCGTTGACCTGGGTGTTCTTGACGCCTGCGGTCTGCATAAGGGCGCCTACCTCGCGGATTGCTGCGAGCAGATCGGCTTTGGGACCCGCGAGTTCGACCTCGATGCCGTGGTAGGCGGCCACGCCGCGGTTCTCACTCACGTGGTCGATAAAGCCCTCGACGGTCTCAAGCTGCTGGGCGAGAGCCACATCATCGTTAGCGTCCAGCGCGACGAGTGCGTTCGATACCGTGAGGGCGGGATGTCCGCAGGGGACAAAGCCCTCGATGACATCCATAGCTTCGGTAATGGTTGAGCCCAGGCCTGCGAGGGCATTGACGAGTTGCTGCTTGGTATCCATAACGGTCCTTTCGACGGGTCAATTTTGCTTGGCGAAAATATACGTGACGCGATCGGTAGCAAAAGTGCGAAGTGTGGCGCACATTGGGGTCTTCACAGCTCGTGCATAGAACAGCTGTCCGCTTTCAGAACGTGGTAAGATAACACTCCACAAGCGGGGCTCGCCCCGCATGTTCCTTGAAAAGTCGACGGGCGTTGGGTGCTCGCACCCAATGCCATCCAGACTTTCCCGACATTCGGGGGCGACTGGTTTCGACACGATAGCTCTGAGAGAGGAAGCAAGCCGAGGTCTCCTCGCCTCGTTAAACAGGGGTACCGTCAAATTGAATTGACAACAACTCTTCTTTTGAGCCTATGGCTCTCGCTGCTTAGTTTATAGCGGCGCGTCAACCCGGTGATTTCCCCGACACCGGCGCGACGTCATTTTAGGGGAATGCTCCTGCGCACGTAATCGGTATGGCGCAGGCTAAGACCGAACCGGTTAGGACACCGCGAGCGTGTCGCTGCGCGCAAAGCGTCCGAGACAAAACCAGCGACTGAGCTTGGAGATGCCAATCAGGGGGCTTTCGTGGACCGGAGTTCGATTCTCCGCGCCTCCACCAATAGTTACAAGCAGGTAGGTAAACGCACCTACCTGCTTTTTTATTACTTATAGATACCGCGGAGAATCGAACTCTGTGCAGGGCGCGAGCGTTAAGCAAACGCGGAGCGTTTGTAGCGAGCGGGCGAGGACGCCGGCAGGCGGCCGAAGCCGGTGCGTATTTGCGAAGCAAATACGCGGATTCTCCGCGCAAAGCCTCGACTGGATATAGATTCGATGCCGACCGGATGACAGCCTGCCGTGTCCCGCGCGGACGGATCCCCTCCACCCGCGGAGAATCGAACTCTGTGCAGGGCGCGAGCGTAAAGAAAAACGCCTCAGTGACTCAGACCGAGACACGCTTTCCCAATGGCAGCTCAAGCGGAAACTGCATCCCGGAATCGACGCTCGGAATGGGATTCATTTTCTGGAAGACGCCTCAAGCGGAAAGTTCATCCCGGAATCCGCGCTCAGAACGGGTCGCGCTTTCCCAACGGCGGTCCAAGCGGAAAGCGCATCCCGTAATCCCGCCTCAAACTGGGACACACTTTCCGCTTCACCTGCCGCCTCGAAAAACCTGCGCGCCCTCCATCCCAAAACTGGGTAGAAGAAAGCCAAAACGCAATCGCAGGAGGTCAATATGACTGCAGAAGATAAGGCAAAGAACGCCGGCAAGGTCGCGCTCGT
>CAJMSG010000262.1:0-2016 GCA_905216105.1 uncultured bacterium
CCTCGCGCTGACGGGCGCGGTCCTCGTTCTCAAACTCGATATCGTCCTCGATCTCGTCGCTCGGATTGAGCAGCTCGTCCAGGCTCACACCATAGAGCTTGGCGAGCGAGATCAGGTTCTCGGTATCGGGCGAGCTCTCCGCGCGCTCCCATTTACTGACCGCCTGGCGCGACAGCCCCAGCTTTCGCGCCAGCCCTTCTTGGCTAAAACCCTTGCTGCGACGAAGGTCTGCGAGCCGCTGCGCAGTTTCTACATTCATGGTTCCTCCTATGTGATGCCAGCCGTGCCGCCGGACCGCTTTTGTTCTTAAGGCGCCTTGCACAGTTAAAAATCTATCCGCCACCGCCAAAAGCATGCCACCTATTCTAGTGAGATTTTTGACAACCGGCGGTTGCGGGTGCATATGAGCTGCGGAAATGTGTCCAAACAAAGCAATGACCCGTAGCTTGGTTGTCCCCGTTGCGGCGTTAACGGTAGTATGGTCGTACTGTTTATTCCGCACCGCCAACGGAGGGAGTTCCGCGCCGTGAACCGCGATTTCGCCTCATCGCTCATCCAGCTCAACAACACGTTCTATCGCGAGCACTCCGCCTCCTTCTCCGATACGCGTCAGGCCCCGTGGCCCGGCTGGGTGCGCACCATGGATATCGCGCTCGAGCAGCTCGACGTCGCCACAATCGAGCATCCCGTCCGCGTCTTCGATCTTGCCTGCGGCAATATGCGATTCGAGAACTTTGCCGCCGGCGGCGCACTTGCCGCCAAGGGCGTCGACGGAGCAAACCCCTCGGCAGATGCCAGCTGCCCCTTCGAGTTCTATGGTGTCGACTCGTGTCAAGACCTGGCCATCGATGCACATGGCCACGCACTGCGCATTCCCAACCTGCACTTCCAGGAGCTCGATGTGCTCGACGCCCTTATGAAGCTCAACCCCGCCGAGACACCCGACGTGCTTTTCGACGCACCGCTCGCCGACATCTCGGTCTGCTTTGGCTTTATGCACCACGTGCCGTCGTGCGAATACCGCGTGCGCGTGCTCGACGCCTTGGTGCGCCAGACGCGCCCGGGCGGCATCATCGCCATTAGCTTTTGGGAGTTTATGAACGACGAGCGCATGGCGCGCAAGGCCGTTCGCGCCGAGGCCCGCGCCGAGCTCACCCCGCCGTTTGAGGGTTACGATTCCGCGCAGTTTGAAGCCGGTGACCACCTCATTGGCTGGCAAAACGACCGCCACGCCTACCGCTATTGCCATCACTTTGACGATCAGCAGATCACCGACCTGGTGCGCGGCGTCCGTACGTTCTACAAGAGCGGCGAGGTCCCCGTGCGCGAGCTTGAGCGCTTCCATGCCGACGGTCGTAGCGGCGATCTCAACCGCTATGTGATTCTCAAGCGCCTGTAGGCACCGACGGCTTACTGCCGAGCTGTGCCGCGTCTTTCGGGCAAACTATGCCCACCCTTTTCAACCCATTGACGGAACGCGCAGCTATGCGTTCCATATTTATGACCAAGGAGCCTCATGGGAGCCGTCCACGTTCGCACGCCTAAGAACTTTGTGCTCGAGAAGCGCCTGGAGCGCTACGCCGATGCGATTGAGACGAACCCCGAGGCCTATGTCGGAGATTGGCGCGAGGCTTGCGCGCCAGTTGGCAGCAAGCCCTTCGAGTATCTTCACCTGGATCTTGGCTGTGGCAAGGGAACGTACCTCGTAGAGCGCGCAGCCCGCGAGCCAAACACCCTCTTTATCGGTATGGACCAGGAGCCCATCTGCATCGCCTATGCCGCGCAGAAAATCTGCGAGCAGGAGCTGCCCAATGCGCTCGTCCTGCCCCGAGGCGCCGCATCGCTGCCACAGCTGTTTGCCGCAGGCGAGCTCGATGCCATCACCATCAACTTTCCCACGCCGCAGCCCAAGGCCAAGTACGCCAAAAAACGACTCGTCCATGTCGACCATCTGATGCTCTACCGCCCGCTCTTTGCAGTCGGCGCCACCGTCACACTGCGAACCGACAGCAAGCC
>CAJMSG010000263.1:0-2014 GCA_905216105.1 uncultured bacterium
AGTGCTCGCTCGTCTTCGACGATCAAAATACGCATAACAGTCTCCTTGCACATTCCAAATCGCGCTTAACACGGATTTTATAGTCGATATGGTCCAATGGTCGCGTAACGAAAGGAGTGGTCAGGTTGTTCAAAGCGGTAAAACCCGTGGTACAGGTCGCTTTGTTGATCGTCGGAATTGCCATGGTGTGCTTTGGCGTTATGCGTGGCGAGGCGGATGCCGTGCTGGCCAAAGCGATTAGGCTGTGCTTGGAGTGTATCGGAATTGGATAAAAGAGAAAACACTGCGTCGCATGTTTTGGCTCGATTTCGCGGATTCATTCAGGCGGCGGCGACGCTCGTCACCAACATTCACCTGCCAAACTTTGCCAAAGGCGGCATCTATCAGGGCGCGGGAAAAACAGTCTGCGTACCTGGACTTAATTGCTATTCGTGCCCCGCGGCATCGGGTGCGTGCCCCATCGGGTCGTTCCAGTCGGTGGTAGGTTCATCCAAGTTCAACTTTTCTTACTACGTCACCGGTACGCTCATTTTGCTCGGCGTGCTGCTGGGACGCTTTGTATGCGGCTTTCTGTGCCCGTTTGGCTGGCTGCAGGAGCTGCTTCACAAGATTCCCGGCAAAAAGATTTCGACAAAAAAGCTCAAGCCGCTCACGTACATCAAGTACGTTGTGCTGCTGTTTGCCGTGGTGCTGCTGCCCGTCTTGGTGGTTAACGACGTGGGCATGGGCGACCCATTCTTTTGCAAGTACATCTGTCCGCAGGGTGTGCTCGAGGGCGCCATTCCGCTGGCGGCTGCCAATGCCGGCATTCGATCTGCGTTGGGACAGCTCTTTACTTGGAAACTTGCCGTTCTCATTGCCGTGGTAGTGCTGAGCGTTTTGTTCTACCGCCCCTTCTGCAAATGGATTTGTCCACTCGGCGCATTCTATGCGCTCATGAATAAGGTGTCCCTACTGGGGATCCGGGTCGATGCATGCAAATGCGTCTCGTGCGGCAAGTGCTCAAAGGTTTGTCAGATGGACGTTGATGTGGTCCGCGCGCCCAATCATGCCGAATGCATCCGGTGCGGAAAGTGCATTGGGGCCTGTCCCGTCGATGCCATCAGCTATCGCTATGGCCTGGATGTGTCGGCGGAAAAGCTCCCCTTGACCGCCGATAAAAAGTAAACAAGCTTCGACAAAACGGAGGAATGACCATGAAGCTTTCTAAGATTGCGGCCCTGTTTATGGTGCCAGTATTGGCCTTGTGTCTTGTGGCGTGTTCGGCGCCCAGTGGCAATGCGAGCGAATCTGCGAGCTCCGATCCTAAGATCGCAGAACTCACTGCGCAGAAGCCGACCAATGCCGACGAGGCCGCTGAGCTGTATGCGAAGCTCATGCAAAAGGAGAACGATATCTTTTCGAGTGATAACGCGCTGTGGGAAAAGGTATTCAATGCGGCAAATAAAGACTCGGCAATGATTGAGGACGGCAGCAATTACGGCGATTTCCTGCTCAAGACCATCGACGGCGCCAAGGATGAGTTCACGGCGGATGAGCTCAAGACGCTCAAGGCCGGTGCGCAGCAGATCAAGGAGATCGAGGACAAGCTCGAGAGCTTGGAGAAGGAGTTCCCCGGCTGTGGAAGCACGCCGAGCGAAGGCGAGAGCGTCGACGCTTCGGCCGCTGGCATGACGGCTGGTGCCAATGCTTCGAGCGAGGCGACGAAGTTCCCCAGCTTTACGGGCAAGGACCTGGATGGCAACGACGTGAGTAGCGACGAGCTGTTCTCTAAGAACAAGGTCACCGTCATGAACTTCTGGTTCACCACTTGCAAGCCGTGCGTGGGCGAGCTGGGCGATCTTGAGAAACTGAATAAGGAGCTCGCCAAGAAGGGCGGTCAAGTCGTGGGCGTCAATTCCTTTACGCTCGATGGCAACAAGGGCGAGATTGCAGATGCCAAGGACGTGCTGAGCAAGAAGGGCGTGACGTATAAGAACATCTGGTTCAAGTCGGATAGCGAGGCCGGTAAGTT
>CAJMSG010000264.1:0-2007 GCA_905216105.1 uncultured bacterium
TTTGTCGGCCAGCCAAAGGTCCGACGCATCTGCACCCACGGCCGTGGCGTTTTCGGTCATGTTCCGAACAAACGCCAGCGCCGCATCGCCAATCGCGCGGGCAGAAGCCTCGCCGAGCGCTCCCCCGCTGGCAAGAACGCTGCGCTTCAGTTCGTGCTGTACAACATACAGTACGTCCTTGGCGATATGCACCGGAAAGAACAGCAATGCCCCCGCCTCCGTCGCCTGCCCAATAAACGCACGCGCGGCAATCGAGTCGGCATGGTCGGCGCAAAACGAATCAACCCATACGTTGGCGTCCACCATGATCTTGAGAGGCGCCCCACTCACAGGATCATCCCCTTTTGGCGATAATGCTCATCCATGGCGTCGGAATAGATTGCGTCCCAATCGCGATCGTCGGATACGGGCGACGTAGCGATGCCCAAATCTGCATAAAGCCGGTCTGCCGCTGCCCACGACGCGGCGAACGGTGTATCGGGCGCGACGGTCTGCCGCCGGCCGTCGACGGCCGCAAGCACTTCCTCGCACTGCCCGCCACCCTGCGCGACCTTGGCCACCACCTTTTTGATGAGCTCGGGCAGTGACCCGCCCGAAAGCCGCAACGCTTCCTCCGCATGGTCCTTGACCTGGCGATCCACGCGAACGTTCACCTGCGCCATGCCGCTAACAGCACCCACGTTGACCCGCTCCCTTCAATTGCTAGCCCTGCTAGCACCACTATATAAAGAAGCTAGCACATGGTCAAATGCAAAAGGCCTGCGCCCGGACGACACCGATGCCGTCTGGGCGCAGGCCAGATAACGTGGGTGAACACGTCTGTTAACGCAGGTACGCCTTTGCGTTGCCCAGGCTGTAGGCGATCGTTGAGCCGTTGTGCAGCAGTGACGACGTCTGCGGAGTGATCATGCCGGTAATGCCCAGCGCCAGGAGCGCCGAGTTGGTGAGCATCACCTTGGAATACGAACTCGTCAGACGATCGATAAGCCCCTGACTCATACGGCGCAGGCGCACGATCGCGGCAAGATCCGTATCGGTCAGGATGATGTCGGCAACCTCCTTGGCGATGTCGCTTCCGCCACCCATCGCCAAGCCCACGTCGGCCAAACCGAGCGCCGGCGAATCGTTGACACCGTCGCCCACCATGGCAACGTGGCGCCCCTCGCCCTTAATGCGCTCCACATACGCGTACTTGTCCTCGGGCAGCAGCTCGGCCTTAAACTCGTCGACCCCTGCCTCGCGAGCAATGCGCTCGGCCGTGCGCTCCGAGTCGCCCGTGAGCATAACGACATGCTTAACGCCCAACGCGTGCAGGTCGGCGATGGCCTCACGGACCCCGGCCTTGAGCGGATCCTCGATGCCGAGCACGCCGACGACCTTTCCATCGACCGCCAGATACAGCGGCGACAGGCCCTGCATCTGGGACTCGATTTGCTCCTTAATGTCGGCCTCGAGCTGCGCGCTCTCGTCCTCAAACACAAAGTGTGCCGAGCCGATAATCGCGCGACGCCCTTCGATGGACGAAGCGATGCCGTGCGCCACAATATACTCGACCGCAGCGTGACGCTCGCGGTGCTCGAGCCCGCGCTCGCGGGCGGCGTTGACCACGGCACGCGCCACCGGATGCGGAAAATGCTCCTCCAAGCAAGCGGAAAGGCGCAGGACCTCGTCCTCGCTCCAGCCGTCGGTCGTGAGCACGCAAGCTAGGCGCGGCTGGGCCTCGGTCAGCGTGCCGGTCTTGTCAAAGACAATGGTATCGGCCTTGGCAAACGACTCAAAGTACTTAGAGCCCTTGACCATAACGCCCATCTTGGCAGCATCGCTCATGGCAGTCATGACGGCAACGGAACCCGTGAGCTTGAGTGCGCACGAGTAGTCGACCATCAGTGCCGCGGAGGTCTTGATGAGACTGCGCGTGGTGAGCGCAACCAGGCCCGCGAGCAGGAAGTTCCACGGGACGATCTTGTTGGCAAGGTCCTCCATATGCGACTGGCCCTCGGACTTGAG
>CAJMSG010000265.1:0-1989 GCA_905216105.1 uncultured bacterium
TCGCTGCATCGCCAGTTTGGCGGTGACCCGTGGTGCATTTATCGCGGCAAGCATCTGCTGTCGTTTGTCGACAACCACGATGTGCCGCGCCTGGCGAGCATCCTGACGGACAAGTCCTGCCTACGCCCCGCCTACGGCATGCTCTTTGGTATGCCGGGCATCCCGTGCGTCTACTATGGCAGTGAGTGGGGAATTGCCGGCGAAAAGGGCGGCCCCGATGGCGACTGGGCACTGCGCCCTGCGCTCGATGAGCCTGCACCCAACGAGCTGACGGCTTTCATCAAGCAGCTTGCGTACCTGCGCTCGGCAAACGACGCAGCGGCCCGTGCCCTCAACTACGGTGCCTATCGCAACGTGGTGATCCAGAACAAGCAACTGCTGTTTGAGCGCGCCTGCGACAATGCGACGGTGCTCGTGGCGGTCAATGCCGTGAACGAGCCCTATACCTTTGGAGCCGGCGAACTCAACGGCTCCTTCGTCGACCTGCTTGCTGACGATACGCCCACGGTCGAGCTTCCGGGCTCCCTTGAACTTGCGCCCTATGAGGTGCGCTATCTGCTGAGGGCCTAATTCATGACTGCGCCGGACGAGGGCTATCAGCATATTGAGCATGGGTTTGAGCCCGTGTTTGACGAGCGCTCGCGCGTTTTGGTGCTGGGGTCGTTTCCCTCGGTGCTCTCGCGTGCCAATGCCTTCTACTATGGCAATCCGCAGAACCGCTTTTGGCGCGTGATGGCCGCGTGCCTTGGTGCGCCCGTGCCGCCCAACGAGGGAGACTCTTTGGCGAGCGGCGAGCCCGCGACGCTCGATGCCTCGATTGCCGCCAAGCGGGCTATGCTGCTGAACGGCGGCGTGGCCCTGTGGGACGTGATCGAGAGCTGCGACATTAAGGGTTCGAGTGACGCCAGCATCAAAAACGTCGTTCCGGCGCATGTCGAGCGCATTACCGACGCAGCTCCCATTGAGCAGGTGATATGCAACGGTGGTACAGCTGGTCGGCTCTACAAGCGCTATCTACAAGAACGCACGGGGCTGTCGGCCATCGTTCTGCCGTCGACTAGTCCCGCCAATGCGGCATGGCGCCTGGAACGCCTTGTCGAGCGCTGGCGCGAGGCCGTTGACTGGGGCGCTCTGTAATTTAGATATCTGATTGGGCGCGGGTGCCAAGGCGTTTCATGATGGCATGCCAGATCGGTGCGGGCAGCGCGGGCTTGACGCGCACCATGCCGTCGGCATCGACGCTACCGGCATTGCCACCGCCAAGCAGCTGCGCATGCTCAATGGAGCAGCCCATGCGCACAGCGCCCACAAGCTTATCCATCGCTTCCGAAAATGGCCGACGCAAGAGGCCCATACGCGGGGAGTGGCGAAGAGCCGCAATGCCGCTGCCGGTGCAGGCGACAATGCCATGGCACCACGCCAGGTCACGTAGAAGACATGCCCGATACAGGCGGTCGAGAACTTCGTCCGCCTGCTTGTTGTTTTTGGACGCGGCCTGGACGACGACATAGATGCGTGTCTCTGTATTTCCAAGGCGATCGAGTATCTGCTCGACAGCGATCATAGCCTCATCGTCAAATGCATCATCAACAGCGAGCACCATGCCATCGACTGCACCGGCATCATCCGCCTTCAAGTCAACCGGGTGGGGAAGTACGGTGTCGGAAAGCCGGGCATAGGCCGCGATGGCATCTTGCAGGTCCCAGAGCAAAAACTCAAGATCGGAGCTATTGGGAATGCTGATATACGCAATGGTTTGCAGCGTTTTTGGTACATCGCCGCGTGCGGTCGTCTCCATGCCGCCTCCTTTCCGGTTGGTTTCCGTTTAGGTTACACCGTCTGGCGGCGCCTAGCCGCGCTATCCTAGTGCAACCCTTACGAAAGGAACGCCATGCGCCTGCCCATGAATACTTCGCTTGCCACGCTCAAGCCCTCCGGCATCCGCCGAATCAACGCGCTCGCTGCTCAGCATCCGGGATGCATTGCGCT
>CAJMSG010000266.1:0-1947 GCA_905216105.1 uncultured bacterium
CGGCGTGGCAACGGTGACTTTCATATAGTCGCGGATGCTTCCCATGAGGGTTTTAATCATCCAGTTCCTCCCAGGTTACACGGATTTTCTCGAGCATTTCGGCGAGCTGCTCGCGCTCGTCGTGGGTGAGGGCACTAAAGGCTTGCTCTCTAAAGCGAATGCGGGCCGCCTGGTCGATGCGGGCGTTTTCCCGGCCGGTTTCGGTCAGGCGAATGGTGAGCTGCCGTCGATCCTTGGGGTTACGGCTGCGCTCAATGAGGCCGTTGAGCTCGAGCTTGGACAGGATCTCGGAAAGCGACCCCGGCTTGAGGTCGAAGTGCATGCCGAGTTCCTGCTGCGACATCTCGCCGCCGGGCTGCTTGGCCAGCAGGCAGATAATGGGCGCCTTGCCGGACACGCCTCCGCCATGAAAATGCATGTAATGGCCGCAAAAGCCCAGGCCGCTCAGGATGCGCTTGGCGAGTTTGTCTTCGGCGCTGACCGCTTCGGGTATGTCTACCGGTTGCGACGGGTCACCGCCGGGCTCATGCGGAAGGACGAGTGGTTCAACACACATATCTAAGCTTCGCTCCTTTCTTTAGTTAGGTAGTTGAATTGTTTTGTGCCTAACCAATTTAGGAGCACGGTAAATAAATGTCAAGGTACCAAACTTATTATGTTCGAGCGGCACTTAGGGACGTTCCTTATGTGCCGGCATTTGGGGACACTCCTTGTGTCGACTAGTCATTTAAGAACGTCCCCAACGACTAACTTCCTCCTTCCCGTAACCTTTCCGCAACAATTCGTCCTCTGCGGTGCCAGCGCCCGTTCACAACGTCCCCTGCGCTACACTTAGTCGCACTGTGGCGCTGCCGCGCCGCGCCCGAAACAAGGGAGACCCTCATGAAGAATACTCAGCTGCTGCTGATTAACGATATGTGCGGCTACGGCAAGGTCGCGCTTTCCGCCATGCTGCCGGTGCTGTCGCACATGGGTTACCGTATCCACAATCTGCCGACGGCACTTGTGTCCGACACGCTCAACTACCCCAAGTTCTACATCCACGACACCACCGAGTACGTGCGTCAGAGTCTTGCCATCTGGGAGGAGCTCGGCTTTGAGTTCGACGCCATCTCGACCGGCTTTATCGTGACCGAGGAAGAGACGCGCATCATCTCGAACTTTTGCCACCGCCGCGCGCAAAAGGGCACCAAGGTGTTCGTCGATCCCATCATGGGCGACAACGGCAAGCTCTATGCCGGTGTGCCTGAGTCCACGATCGGTCTCATGAGGCACCTGCTCGAGTGCGCCGATTACGCGGTTCCCAATTACACTGAGGCCTGTCTGCTCACCGATACGCCTATTGCAGAGCAAATCACGCCCGACGAGGCTCGCGTTCTTGTGAACGCCGTGCGTGAGCTGGGTGCCAAGTCGGTGGTCATTACGAGCGCCGTAGTCAATGGCACGAACGCGGTTATCGGTTACGACCATGTGGCGGGGGAGTACTTTACGATTCCCTTTGAGCTCATTCCGGTCTATTTCCCGGGCACGGGCGACACGTTCTCGGCGGTGCTCGTCGGCCGCGTGATGGCCGGTTGGAGCCTGCAGCGCGCAACGGCCGATGCCATGCGCGTGGTGGCAGAGCTTATCGAGCGCAACGCCGACCAGGAGGACAAGTCCGCCGGTCTACCCATCGAGGCCTGCCTGGATGTGATCGACCATGAGTAGCGCCGGCGAGGGCGGTGCCGACGGATTCGCCGACGAGAACAAGCCGCTCGGCGCCCCGCGTGGCAAGCGTCCGCGTATCCGCGTGAGCTGTGTGGACCAGCTGGGGACGTGCCGCTGCCATCATGGTCACAAGCCGGGCGACGTCTTTGATTTCGATCGCGACCGCGGCAAGATGTGCGCCATGGCCTGCCATGTGGGCTTTCCCTATATCGATATCCTGCGCTATGGCGGAACCGTGCC
>CAJMSG010000267.1:0-1893 GCA_905216105.1 uncultured bacterium
GGGGAGCGCATCGAGCAGGAGGTCGCCGCCGTCCGCGCCGCTTGCGAGCGCGAGGTCGAAGCCGCTCGCGCGGAGATGCAGCAGCGCCTGGATGCACTGGCGCAAGAACTGGAGCAGGCCGAGCGCAATCGCGAGCGTGCCGAGCGCCGCGCCGAGGGCAATAGCCTGTCGCGCTATCTGCTGGCCCGCCTGCGCGGCGAGGCTGGCGAGGGCGTGGCCGTCGCGCTTGACGAGGATGGCGCTTCTGCGGCGGATGCCACCGAGGCTGAGGTCGCTGCTGACTCCGAGACTTCCGCAAAGGACGACGACAAGTGATGAAGCACGTGCTCCGCGTGATCAACGTGCTGGCGACCGTGGTGATCCTGGTCGCCTTTGTGGTGCTGCTGCGCACGGTGTTCACGCCCGCCGGCGAGATTCCCACCATCATGGGCTACGGCTTTATGCGTACACTGACCGGCTCGATGGAGCCGGCGATTCCCGTGCATTCGTTTATCGTCGTCGATACCGACAACAGCCAGGTCTACCAGGTTGGCGATATCATCACCTTCCATTCGTCCGATGACGCGCTGGAGGGTTCGCTCAACACGCACCGCATCGTATCCGTGGAGGCCGCGTCCGACGGCTCGCCGGTCTACCACACCAAGGGCGACGCCAATCCGGTCGAGGACGCCGCGCCCGTGCCCGCCGCCGATGTGGTGGGCCGCGTGGTCTTTGTCTCGGCAGGCCTGGGTGTGGTGGTGTCGCTGCTCACCAATCCGCTGCTGTTCTTTCCGTTTATCGTGGTGCCGTTGATTGTGCTGCTGGTGCTCGAAATTCGCCACATGGTTAGGGCCACGCAAGATGTGGCGCGTGCCGAGGACGAGGCCGCCCTGCGTGCTGCCGTGGAGCAGATTCGCGAAAAGCGCCGTCGCGAGCAGGAGGAGCGGGGTGACGCCGGGGACCAGGAGGACGGCGAGTGTGCTGAGGGAGGCGCGGAAACCGACCCCGGCGCCCTAGACGATTCCAACCACTCGGCATAGCTCATCCGTGCCTCTCGTCCCTGCAACTTGGATGCTCGTAGATGTTCCGAATCGTTCACTTTTTCATACCAATAATCGTGCTACAGTTTGAGCGCTTTGTTGGCAATTGATTTCGGGGGAGTGGAATGGAACAGGAGTGCTCGGCGCAGCGTGCACGCGAAAAGGCTTCGGTGCCGATGACGGCGGCGTCCGATTTTGTCGTGCCCGAGGGCACCGATGAGCTCAGCCGCAGCACCCGCCGTGCATGGCGCGACCGCCTCAACGAGGCCCAGACGCGCAAGATGGTTACGGGCGTTCTGGCCACGCTGCTGGGCGGTTCGTTTTGGGGCTTTTCGGGCACCAGCGCGAGTTTTTTGTTCGATACCTACCATGTCGATACGCTGTGGCTTATGAGTGTGCGCCAGATTCTCGCCGGCCTGCTCTTTATGGCCGTGGTGGTCACGCGCGATCGTGAGCGTCTGGTTAAGCTCTGGACCACGCCCGCCGACCGTAGGCAACTGCTGCTCTTTACCGCCTTTGGTCTGCTGTTCAACCAGTTTTGCTATCTTTCGGCCGTGCGCCTGACCAATGCCGGAACCGCGACGGTGCTTCAGTGCCTGCAGCTGATCATCATCATGGGCTACACCTGCGTGGTCGATCGCCGCATGCCGCGCGTTCGCGAGGCGATCGGCATTGGCCTGGCCCTCGGCGGCACCTTTTTAATCGCTACTGGCGGTGACCCCACTAGCCTGAGCATCTCGCCGCTCGGCCTGGTCGCAGGCCTTATGTGTGCGGTCAGCGCCACCTGTATGGCGGTGATCCCCGCCAAGATTCTGCCCGAATACGGCAGCCCCATCGTCACGGGTTCGGCTATGCTCACGGCGGGCATCGTTTC
>CAJMSG010000268.1:0-1885 GCA_905216105.1 uncultured bacterium
AGCGAGATGGCGGTGCCAATGCGAATCTTGGCGCGCATCTTGGGGCCGGGAGCCTCGTAGAGCGCATCGCGCATGGTGAGCGCGGGGGAGGAGTGCTTGCTCATCGGAGGATCCTCACCTTCTTATCGATGTAGTTGCCAATGTGGCTCACCACAAAGGCCGTGCCCAGGTAGCCGAGGGCCGAGATAAAGAACGCGGCGACGCCACCGAGCGAGCGCGTGTTGATGTAGCTCACCACGCCGGTGAGCTCCTGCGGTTTAAGCGGCACCTGGCTGCCGAGCGCGGTGGTGAGCATGACGGCGATAAAGAGGTTGGTCATGGGCAGCACGCTCGAGCGCAGCGCCTGCGGAATCACGATCTTGGCGAGGATACGGCTGAAGCTCATGCCCAGCGAGCGGGCGGCTTCCACCTGGCCGACACCGACGGTGTTGATGCCGCTCATAAAGTTCTCGGAGCCAAAGGCAGAACCCAAGAGCACTGTGGCGACGATGACGCAGGTGCGGTAGGGCAGGACGACCTTGAGCGGCGGCAGCGCGTAGACGACGATAATGAGCAGCGCGATGCCGGGGATGTTACGGAAGACCTGGACATACAGGTCGCCAAAGACGCGCAGCGGCTTGAGCGGCGACACGCGCATTACGGTGACGGCGACGGCCAGCACCATGGCGATGGCAAACGACTCAAGCGTCATGCCCCAGGTTGCTAGCAGCGCGTCGATATAGTTCTGGCCATAGAGCGACCAGAGCTCGGAGAGACTCATGCGGACCTCCCGCCGGTAAGGAAAGGGGCTCCCGTGTGTACGGAAGCCCCGACAACTCAGTGAGGAAACAGTTTAGCGCAATAAAGCGCATCGTGCGTTTCCGTATGGTTTCGTAGCGGCCGTTACTAGGCTCGCTGCCTAGGCGCCGATCTCGGGCAGCTCGGGAACATTGGTGTCGCCCGTACGGTCGCCAATGCAGATCTGCCACAGCTCGGTCCAGGTGCCGTCATCCTCGATCTTCTTAAGGAAGTCGTTGACAAAGGCGACGCCGTCGGAATCGAGCGGCAGGCCGATGCCGTAGGGCTCCTTGCTGCCGAAGGGCTTGCCGGCAATCTTGTATTTGCCGGGCTCGCGCACCAGGGCGCTCTGCTGCATGTTGTTGTCGATGACGTAGGCGTCAACGCGGCCCTGCTGAAGTGCCTGGCGGGCCTCCTCATCGGTCTTGAACTCCTGTTGGCTGGCCTTGGGGGCGAACTCCTCCAGGATGGCGGGGCCGTTGGAGCCGGACTGGACGGCGACGTTCTTGTCGGCCAGGTCGTCGACGCTCTTGATGTCGTCGTTGTCGGCGAGCACCAGGATAGCCTGCTGGGTGTAGTAGTAGGGACCGGCGAAGGAGACGAGCTTCTTGCGCTCGTCAGTGATGGTGTAGGTGGCAAAGACAGCGTCGACCTGGCCGTTCTGCAGGACGGACTCGCGCGTGTCCGAGGTCACCTGGGTGATCTCGACCTTGTTCTCGCCCAGAATGTAGTTGGACAGGAGCTGTGCGATACCGGCGTCGAAGCCGCGGGTCTGACCGTCTTTCTCGTTGAGGAGGGAGAAAAGTGTGGAGGTCTGAACGCCACCGATCTTAAAGACACCGGCGTCCTTGACAGCCGTGGCCCAGGTGCTGGCGGCGATGGCGTCGTCATCGGCCTTGGGGCCGTTGTCGACGAGTTTGTCGAATGCCTTGGCATCGAGTATGGTGGAAGCCTCGGTATCTTCGGAGCTCTTGGAGGAGCCGGCGGCGGAACCCTTGTCGGCCTCGGCGCTGGTGTCGGAGCAGCCGGCAAGACCAAGGCCGGCGACGGTTGCGAAGGTGGCGGCAACGAAGCCGCGGCGGTCGAGAACGACCTGCTGGGAGAGGTT
>CAJMSG010000269.1:0-1865 GCA_905216105.1 uncultured bacterium
TCGGTGAGCATGACGCGCGCGATGCACAGCAGCTGTTTTTGACCCTGGCTAAACGTGCCGCCGTCCTCGCCGATCACCGTATCGTAGCCGCCTGGCAGCTGCACGATAAACTTATGCGCATGAGCACGCTTGGCAGCTTCGATAACCTGCTCGCGCGTGGCTCCCGGGCAACCGTAAGCAATGTTGTCCGCCACCGTGCCCTCGAACAGCCAGGTGTCCTGCAGCACCATGCCAAAGGCGCGGCGCAGGCTCGCACGCGTGTAGTCACGCGAGGAGCGACCATCGACCGCGATGCGCCCAGCATCGATATCGTAAAAGCGCAGCAGCAGGTTGATGAGCGTCGTCTTGCCACAGCCCGTGGGGCCGACGAGGGCATAGCGCATACCGGGCTTGGCATCGATGCAGATATCCTGCAGCAGTTTGCGGTCGGGCACATAACTAAAGTCCACATGCTCAAACGAAACCTCGCCCTTCGGGGCAGTGAGCTCAATGGCATCCACAGCGTCGGGCTCCTGCTCGCGCGCATCGAGCAGCGCAAACATGCGGCGCGCCGAAGCGTACGCGGTCTGGATCTGCGTGATGACGTTCGTGACCTCGTTGAACGGCTTGGTGTACTGGTTGGCGTAGGACAGGAAGATCTGCACGCCGCCCACCGTAAGCGCTGCAGGCACGCCCGTGATCACGCCCGCGCAGCCGATCACAGCCACCACGGCGTAGATGATGTTGTTGATAAAGCGCGTGCCAGGATTGGAGAGCGAGCCCATAAACTGCGCGCGCTCGCCCGCCGTGTAGAGCTCGGCGTTGAGAGCATCGAAGCGCTGCTGCGCATTTGGTCCGTAGGCAAACGCATCTACAAGCTTTTGCTCGCCCACATACTCCTCGATATGACCGCCGAGTTGGCCCTGGATGCGTTGTTGAGCAGTGAAGCTCTTGTTGGAGAGCTTGGCGATGGCACCGGCTGCAAAAATGGAAAGCGGCGTGACGAGCACCACCACGAGCGTCATGGTCAGGTTGATGGAGAGCATAAACGCGAGCGTGCCCACGATGGTGATGACGCCGGTAAAGAGCTGCGTGAAGCCCTGTAGCAGGCCGTCGCCCACCTGGTCGACGTCGTTGACCACGCGGCTCATAAGGTCGCCGTGGGCATGGCCGTCGATAAAGCTGAGCGGCATGCGGCTGAGCTTGTCGCTCGCCTCCACGCGCATGTCGCGCACCGTCTCGTAGGACAGGCGGTTGACGCAATAGCCCTGCAGCCACTGGAAGGCCGCGGCGCCCACCACGACAATCGCGAGCCTGGTGACGAGCGGCAGCAGCGCGTCAAAGTCCACCTGTCCGGCAGCAACGATGAGGTCGATGCCCTCGCCGACGAGGATGGGCGTGTAGAGCTGCAAGATAACGGAGATGGCGGCGCTCACAAACGACGCCGTAAACGAAATGCGGTGCGGACGCACGTAGCCCAGCAGGCGGCGGGTCACCGCACCCACGGGATAGCGCTCGGGGTCGCCGGGCTGGCGCGGGCCGTCGCCCAGGTCGTTAAGGTCATCATTGCCGGACACGTTGGCCGTCATCGTGGCGACCGAACCGGAAGAAGTATACGGGTTCATTTAGCAGCCCTCCTTTGCGCAAGTGAATGCCGGAGCGCACGCGGCGCCTGAGGCGGGCACGGGGCTTGGGGCGAGCGCGGACGCCGCGCTCCCCTGCTGACCCTCGAGCTCCTCGCGGCGAAGCTGCGACTGGCAAATCTCGCGATAGAGCTGGCAGCTTGCGTACAGCTCGTCGTGCGTACCCAGGCCCGCGACCGAGCCGTGGTCGAGCACGCAGATCATGTCGGCATCGCGCACGGTCGAGACGCGCTGGCTCACGAT
>CAJMSG010000270.1:0-1852 GCA_905216105.1 uncultured bacterium
GTCATTGGCGGCGGCGTCGGCCTGGCAATTGCCTTCCCGGTCGCCAAGCACCTGGTCGAGACCGGCCACGAGGTGCACGCCATCATGGGCGCCCGCACCAAGGACCTCCTGCTCATGGAGGACCAGTTCCGCGAGCTCCTCGACGAGGACCACATCCATATCACCACCGATGACGGCTCCTACGGCGAGCAGGGCGTTGTCACCGCTCCGCTGGAGCGCCTGCTGCAGGACAAGGCCGTGAGCCAGGTCTTCTGCGTCGGCCCCGTTCCGATGATGAAGTTCTCGACCCTCACCGCCCAGAAGTACGACACTCCCATCACCGCGTCGCTCAACCCCATCATGGTTGACGGCACCGGCATGTGCGGCTGCTGCCGCGTCGAGGTGGGCGGCGTGACCAAGTTCGCTTGCGTCGACGGCCCCGACTTCGATGCCACCCTGGTCGACTGGGATGACCTTCGTGCCCGCCAGGCCGCTTACCGTTCCGAAGAGGGCGCGTCCCTCAAGGCCTATGAGGAAAAGAGCTGCGCATGCCACTAGTTAACGGTCGTTTCGTTGCCGATATGAAGTCGCCCCGCACCCCCGATAACGAGGAGCCGGCTGCCGAGCGCGCCTGCGACTTCCGCCCCGTCGACAAGGGCTTCACCGAGGAGATGGCGCTGGCCGAGGCCGAGCGCTGCCTCAACTGCAAGAAGCCGTTCTGTGTTGAGGGCTGCCCCGTCAACATCAACATCCCCCGCTTTATCGAGCAGATCCGCGCGAAGGACTTCGGCGGCGCTCTCGATACCATCCGCGAGGACTCCATGCTTCCCGCCATCTGCGGCCGCGTCTGCCCGCAGGAGAACCAGTGCGAGGGCAAGTGCATCCGTGGTAAGAAGTCCGAGCCCGTGGCCATCGGCCAGCTCGAGCGCTTCCTGGGTGACCGCCCCGAGCTCGCTTCCACGCCCAAGATGGCCCCCAAGAACGGCAAGAAGGTCGCTGTCGTCGGCTCCGGCCCGTCCGGCATCACCTGCGCCGGCGAGCTCGCCCGTAACGGCTTTGACGTCACCGTCTTCGAGGCCTTCTTCACCGGCGGCGGCGTGCTGGTCTACGGTATCCCCGAGTTCCGTCTGCCCAAGGCAGTCGTCAAGCGCGAGATTGACGGCCTGGAGGACATGGGCGTCAAGTTTGAGTACAACTCTGTCGTGGGCAACATGGCCACGGCCGATGAGCTGTTCGAGCAGGGCTTCGACGCCATCTACGTGGCGACCGGCGCTGGCCTGCCCAAGTTCCTCAACGTCCCCGGCGAGAACCTGCCCAACGTCTTCTTCGCTAACGAGTACCTCACCCGCGTGAACCTGATGAAGGCCAACAAGTTCCCCGAGTACGACACCCCCACCAAGCACGGCAAGAACGTCGTCGTCTTTGGTGGCGGCAACGTGGCTATGGACGCCGTCCGTACCGCCAAGCGCCTGGGCGCCGAGCACGCCATCATCGCCTACCGTCGTACCGAGGACGAGATGCCCTGCCGTCGCGCCGAGCTGCACCATGCTAAGGCCGAGGGCGTCGAGGTTCTGCCGCTCGTTTCCCCGCTCGAGTTTGTCGCTGGCGAGGACGGCTCCGTGTGTGCCGTCAAGGTCCAGAAGATGGAGCTCGGCGAGCCCGACGAGTCCGGCCGCCGTCGCCCGGTGCCCATCGAGGGCGCCATCGAGGAGATCCCCTGCGACGTCGCGATCTCGGCTATCGGCACCAACGCCAACCCCTTCGCTGCCAAGATCGGCGGCAAGATGGAGCTCAACAAGTGGGGCTACATCGTCGCCGACGAGGAGACCGGCCAGACCACCGATCCCCGCATCTGGGCCGGCGGTGACATCGT
>CAJMSG010000271.1:0-1847 GCA_905216105.1 uncultured bacterium
TCGAGCTTGATGATGAGCTCCTCGGAGTCCATGCCGTCGACGTAGATCGAAACCATGCCCGGCAGACGATCTGCCTGCGCGTAGTCGCCCATCGTAGCGTGAATGCGAGGATGGGCCGTAAGTGTGGCGTAGAGCTTATCGGACAGGGCCTGCAGCATCGCGCGCTCCCGGCCTACATTCGGCAGCAGTACGGAAGCGGCAGCGGCAAAAGCCAGCTGCGTGCGCAGATCCTGCGTACCGGCGCGACGGCCGGCTTCCTGTCCACCGCCAAAGATTCGGGGGCGCAGCGGCGTGCGGTTCTTAAGGTAGAGCGCACCGGATGCCACGGGACCGCCGATCTTGTGCGCGGCAACGGTCATGGCATCGACGCCCAGCTCGGTGACATCGAGCGGAATATGCAAGTAGCCCTGGATGGCATCGGTATGAAACAAGGCGCCGGCAGCATGTGCGGCGGCGGCCAGCTCGCGGATGGGCTGCACCACGCCGGTCTCGTTGTTGGCGACCATAATGCTCACAAGCGCCACGTCGTCGCCGAGCAGCTCCGTGAGCGCAGCGGGCTCAATGTATCCTGCGCGGCAGGGCTGTACCAGGTCGACAGTAAAGCCGGCGGCACGCAGCAGTGGCAGGTTATCCAGAATCGAATCGTGCTCGATGGCCGAAACGATGACACGATCGCGTTTGCGATCGCGCTGACGGGCGCCCTCGGCAAGACCGAGCAGCGCCAGCTGGTTGGCCTCGGTGCCGCCGTTGGTAAGGATAATCTCGGACGGGCGAACACGTGCGCCAAAGCTACGGGCGATCTCGCGACGGGCGACTTCAAGGCGTGCGGCGGCCTTGCGGCCGAGCGAATGCAGCGAGTTGGGGTTGACGCCGGCAAGCTCGCTGTCGTCATATTCGCGCTGCGCAAGGAGCGCCTCGGCGCGCATGGGCGTCGAGGCGGCATAGTCAAGATTCACGGGTATGCGGTTTTGACCTGCGGTCATAAGGGTTTATGCCTCCTGTGCGGCCTCGTTGCCCAGCTTCTGCAGCAGCGCAACCTCGGCAGCGGGATCTTCGGACTTAAATACGGCGGAGCCGGCTACGAGCACGTTGGCGCCGGCCTTGACGACGTCTGCGATGTTCTTGGAAGAAATACCACCGTCGACCTCGATGAGGGGCGAAACGCCGTGACGCTCGCACATGGCCGTAAGCTCGTGCAGTTTGGCGATGGTACGGGGGATAAAGCTCTGGCCGCCAAAGCCGGGGTTCACGCTCATCAGCAGCACCATATCGACAACGTCGATGATGCTTTCGAGCACGCAGACGGGCGTGGCGGGGTTGAGCACCACACCGGCCTTGACGCCGCGCTGCTGCAGATGGGTGAGCGTGCGGTGCAGGTGCGTGGAGGCCTCGTAGTGCACGGTGATCATGTCGGCGCCGGCGTCTGCGTACCAATCGACCGTCTCATCGGGGTTCGACACCATCAGGTGCGCGTCGACCGGTACATCGGTGGAGCGCTTGACGGCCTTAAGGATGTCAACGCCAAAGGTCAGGTTGCCGGTAAAGTGACCGTCCATGACATCGAAGTGCACGTAGTCGGCACCGGCGATCTTGTCGAGCTCGCCTTTGAGGTTGGCCATGTCGGCCGAAAGGATGGACGGAGCGATTTTGATGGAACCCATGTTAGTAGCCTTTCTGCGTTAGTCGGCGAGTCCGTAGAACTCTTGAGAGGGGACGCGGTCGGTGAGAATCTCGAGCGCCCTATCCAAAGTAACACCGTTGTAGAGCGTTTGCTCCACGGCAAAGGTGAGCGGAATGTCTACGCCCAGTGAACGGGCGAGCTCGCTGACGCTGCGGGCCGCGACGGC
>CAJMSG010000272.1:0-1847 GCA_905216105.1 uncultured bacterium
GGGATCGATTTGGTGGTCACGGACCATCACGAGCCCTCCGATCAGGTGCCGCAGGGCGTGCCCCTGACCGACCCTAAGCTCGAGGACGAGGGTCCTTCACGTGAGCTTGCCGGTGCCGGCGTGGCACTCAAGCTGGTACAGGTTCTGGGCGAGCGTCTGGGCAAGCCGTCGTATTGGCGTTCGCTGATCGAGGTTGCGGCGCTGGGCACCGTGTCCGACATGATGCCGCTGACGCCCGAGAACCGCGCACTGGTTGCCGAGGGCATCCAGCAGATGCGCGTGACGGCCCGTCCCGGCTATATCGCGCTTGCCGCACTTGCCAAGGCCGACCTTTCTACCATTACGGCCGATGGCCTGTCGTTTTCGCTCATTCCCCGCTTGAACGCCGCCGGCCGCATGGCCGATCCCAAGCTGGCGCTCGACCTGCTGCTTGCCCGCGATCCTGTCGAGGCAAGCGCGCTGGCGGCCGAGCTCGAGGAGATCAACCGTCAGCGGCGCGAGATCGAGGCGGAGCTCACACGCGATGCCATGGCAAAGGTCGAGGAGACCTATGATGGCGGTCGCGCAATCGTCGTGGGTGGCGAGGGCTGGCACGAGGGCGTCAAGGGCATCGTAGCGAGCCGCCTGACCAACCGTTATCACGTGCCGGCGCTGCTGTTCTCGATCGAAGACGGTATCGCTCGCGGTTCGGGCCGCTCGGTGGGCAAGGTCAACCTGTTCGACGCCGTCGAGCGCTGCTCCGATCTGCTGATTCGTCGCGGCGGGCATGCGGGTGCGGTGGGCGTGACCGTCGAGGCATCTAAGCTCGATGAGTTTCGTCGACGTCTTTCCGCTGTGCTGTCCGAGCTTCCCGCCGAGGACTTTGAGGACACCGACGAGGTTGCTGCCACCGTCGACCTCTCCGAGCTGAATATTGAGACCATCGAGCAGATCTCCCGTCTTGAGCCGTTTGGCCAGGGCAACAAGGTGCCGCTGTTGGCGGCCGAGGGCGTGACAATGTGCGATCGCGCCGTGGTGGGCAAAACCGGCGAGCACATGCGCTTCGTGGCGACCGATGGCGCCGCGAGTGTGCCGGCCATTATGTTCCGCGTGCCGCAGATCGATAAGCTCATCAATTGCGATAGCGCCGTCGACTTGGTGTTCGAGGCCGTGGCCGAGCATTGGCAAGGTCGCGTAAAGCCCAAGCTCATGATCAAGGATGTCTTGGTGCGCGATACCGCGGCGCCCAATATCGACGATCCGGCATGTGAGCTTCGCCGCGGCGTACAACCGGCGGATTCTGGCCTGCGCCTGGAGTTGCGTAAACGCGAGACGCTCGCCCAGCTTTCTTATACCGAGCTCACGCGCTCGCTTATCCATAGCTTTATCGGCTCGAACCAGCCACATCGCGCGCAGGTCGAGGCACTCGATGCCCTGGCCGATCACCAAAGTGTTCTGGCCGTTATGGGAACGGGGCGCGGCAAGTCTCTTATCTTCCATGTGCACGCCGCGCGCGAGGCGGTCCTTCGTGGGCGTGCGAGCATCTTTGTCTATCCGCTGCGTGCGCTCGTTGCCGACCAGGCCTATCACCTCTCATCGACGATGGCTGCGCTTGGGATTGGCGTGGGCGTGTTGACCGGCGAGACCGTGGAAGCAGCGCGCGATGACGTGTTTGCCGGCCTGGCTTCGGGCCGCACCGGCATCGTGCTCACGACGCCCGAGTTCCTGTCCATTCACCGCGACCGCTTTGCGCGCTCGGGGCGTATCGGATTTGTCGTTATTGACGAGGCGCATCATGCCGGTCTTGCCAAGGGCGGCGACCGCAGCGCCTATCTCGACATGCCCGATATCCTCAAGGCCCTGGGCGA
>CAJMSG010000273.1:0-1759 GCA_905216105.1 uncultured bacterium
CTCAGATTGTCTACGCGCATGTAGTTCCCCTATCTTCTATCCATATACAAACGGCACGCGTATGCGACCCGCCCAGCGATGTAACGCTCAGCGGGAATATTGAGCCTTTTACCGAAAACTCGTTTATTTTAGCGATTTTAGATGAGAGGGGTTTCCTCACCTGCAGGTTCAGGGTCGCTCCACATAAAACCATCGCCGGCACCCATGCCCTCATACAGCACATACGCCGAAAAGCCGCTCTCGAGCGTCGTCTCAAAGAAGCTCACGAGCAGAGCGTCGTGATAGCCACCGTCAATCTCGACGCAGCCGGTATAGCCGATGGCATAGCGGGCGATACGGCCCAGGCCCTCGTCCTTAAGGCCCATCTTGTGCTCGGAGATAAAGTTGGTGGCAGCCTCGAGGCACGCCTCTTCGCCGTCCTCGTCGAGCGCCGCCAGATATCGGTTGGAAGCAGCGTCCTCGATCGCCACGACTACGCCCGGATTCTCGCCGGCGGCAAGGTCGTCCAAGAACGCGCCAATCAGGTCACACACCATGGCGTCGAGCTCGGCGGAGACGTTACCGGTGTCCTGCATATCCTGTGCCATCTCTAGACCTTCCCATCGAATCCGGCGTCGTTACAGTTCTTGTGCCTCGGCAGCGATCTTGGCGGCAGCGTCGCGGGCGCGCGTCATATCCATCGCGCGCTTGTCGAGTACCTTGATCTGGTTGGTCAGCATTACCGCACCGACCACACCCCAGATTACCAAGCCTGTTGAAATCGAAAACCCAAGCGCACCAACTGTACCACGAAGACGAGAACAGATTACCGCGACAAGGGCGGAGATGATAACCATCTTGATATAGGAGCCGCGGCGCTCGCGAAGCGTGCGGGCCTGCGTCACATAGGCGATGCGAGCCGCCTCGGATGCCTCCGAGCGCATCTGGGCCTCACGCGCGATGGCGGACGCTTCAGCCGATACGCGGGTACCCATCAGCGACCTCTCCGCTCGCGTGCCAGACATTTAGAAATCATCAGGGGAGAGCGTATGGACGAACTCGTCGAACTTCTCGAACTCCTGCTCGTCGTCAACTTCCTCGGCATGGGCAGAAACGGTACCCAGGCGATTCATGATGTCGTCCTCCACAAACATGGGGGCATTACTGCGCACGGCAAGGGCAATGGCGTCACTGGGGCGGGCGTCAATCTTGCGCTCGTCACCATCGACCAGCACGACAATCGTCGCATAGAACACCGGCGGCTCGGCACGAACGATCTCGATGCGCTCGAGCTTGGCGCCCAGGGCATCGACGGTGTCAAGCAGCAGGTCATGCGTTATCGGGCGCTCGGCGCGACCGCTATCGATACCACGGCTAATGGCCGCGGCCTCAAACGAGCCGGTCTGAATGGAAAGCGAACGCAGGGGCGCCGTCGAATCCGACTTGCCGCAGCGCTCACGAAGCACGATAAGCGATGGCACGGGACCGGCGGCCATGACGATGGTCTCTATGTCGACACGAACCATGGAACACCTCCGGTACGTAGCGGTTAAAACACGGCAGGGTCGCCGCATTGAATAGCTATACTACCCAATCTTTCGCCCAGCACACAAAATCAAAGTAGTTAATTTGGGACGGGGCTATTTTGACTACTTTCGTTGGATAAGAAAAAAGCCCCGAGGCAATGCCCCAGGGCTCTTAACGTTTTGATGGTGGACCTGACAAGATTCGAACTTGTGACCTCCCGGTTATCAGCCGGACGCTCTAACCAACTGAGCTA
>CAJMSG010000274.1:0-1748 GCA_905216105.1 uncultured bacterium
TTTGTGAACGGCGCATCGCAGGGCGGCGGTTTGGGCATTGCGACCTGCGCGCTTAACAGCGAGCTTATCAATCGCGCCGCCATCCTCTATCCCTTCCTGTCGGATTTCCGCCTGGTCTGGGATTTGGATGCCGACGACATTGCCTACGAGGGTCTGCGCTATTGGTCGCGTTGGTTTGACGAGGACTCGACTCGTATTGAGGAGGCCTATGCCAAGCTGGCGTACTTCGATTCCAAGAACTTTGCCCCCATGGTCAAATGCCCCGTGCTGTTTGGCACGGGCACAGCCGATATCGTCTGTCCGCCGGCGACGCAGTTTGCGGTCTACAACAACCTGGCCTGCGAGAAGCGACACGAGTTCTTTGAGGGCTTTGGCCACGAGGAGATTCAGGACTTTGACGACATGATCATTCCGTTTTTCTGCGAAGGAGGGGAGGCTCATGTCTAAGTGCGAGAGCAATGTCGATGAGCTGATCGTCCCCGGGCTCGCGGGGATTGCTGGGACGGTTTCGTCAAGGCTCTCCGATTTCCGGGATTGGCGCGGCGATGCTTCGGCGGATGTTTCCGAATTAGAGACAGCCGCTTCGGACCTTGAGGTTTGCGGGCTGACTGTTACGGCGATTGATTTCGCCAATCCGTGCGCGCGCTACTCCGAGGTTTCCTTTGAGCTCGGCGGGTATGTCGTGCACGGCCGTTTGATTGAGCCCTCAGGCCGCGCCCGAGCATCCGAGCTTGTTCCGCTCTGTCTGATGTTTCACGACATCGATCGACCCGTGCGTGGATGGCATCACATGACGAGGTTTGCCGCCATGGGGTATGCCGTGCTTGCACTAGACGACGTTGTTGCTGGTGCGGACGACCTGCAGTGGGGGATTGCTTCGCCCGCTTTTGTCGGGCGCGTCCGTTGGGGCTGCGCGTTGGCGAAGGTTGCGCGAAATCTTGATGGCGTGGACCCCGACCGCATCTTTGCATGGGGCGAGGGTCTTGGCGGCGGAGTCGCGCTGGCGGTTTCTGCTCTGGACGAGCGGGGCCTTGCCTGCACGGCGGTTGCCAATCCAATTCCCGGTGGCCTCGAGGCGCTGTCGTCTCGGGTGCGCGGATCGGTGCTCATGGGCACATCGCTCATGGATGCCGTAAGCGACCCCAAGGGCCAGTTTGCCGTATTCAACGGTTTTGAGTGTGACCGGAGGCATATCATCTATGCCAAATACGCTCACGAGCGCATCAATGCGTTCGAAAACGAAGTCGTCGACTTCTTTAACCAAACGTTCTACCCGTGTTCTTTGGCCTAGACGGCCTGGACACTGCCAACAAGAGTGGGTGGCATAGGGCCGCTCGCCAGACAACTAAGGAGATTCTTGTGGCAACTCAGAAATTCACCGGCGTTATCCCTCCCGTCGTTGTTCCCGATACCGAAGACCACCAGCTCGATGTTGCCTCCTTTGAGCGCAGCATCAACCGCATGATCGATGCCGGCGTCGATGGCCTGTTCTTCCTGGGCTCCTCGGGCGAGGTCGTCTTCTCCACCGACGAGCGTCGCCGTCAGATCGTCGCCGAGGCCGTGCGCATCGTCGATCACCGCGTTCCCGTTCTGGTCGGCATCATCGACACCGAGACCGAGCGCATGATCGAGCACGGCAAGGTCGCTCAGGAGCTGGGCGCCGATGCGCTTGTCGCCA
This sequence comes from uncultured bacterium, assembly GCA_905216105.1. Lineage (GTDB taxonomy): Bacteria > Actinomycetota > Coriobacteriia > Coriobacteriales > Coriobacteriaceae > Collinsella. Next base: position 1,679 of record CAJMSG010000274.1, read on the forward strand.
CCTGCCCGTTCTATGCCCTGCAGGGCATGACCGAGGTCGAGGAGCACTTCCGCATCCTGCACGAGGAGCT
>CAJMSG010000275.1:0-1744 GCA_905216105.1 uncultured bacterium
GCAATCATCCCCGCCGCCGGTCTTGGCACGCGTTTTCTGCCTGGCACCAAGTGCACGCCCAAAGAGATGCTGCCGGTGCTCGACAAGCCCGTCATTCAGTACGTCGTCGAGGAGGCGCTCGAGCCCGAGGAGGTCGACGATGCCATCATCGTTACTTCTCCCGGTAAGCCCGAGCTACTGAACTACTTCCAGCCTGATCGCTCGCTCGAGAACCTGCTGCGCGAGCGCGGCAAGAACGCCTATGCCGATGCTGTCGCCCACGCTGGCGGTATGCCGGTCGACTTCCGTTATCAGTACGAGCCCAAGGGCCTCGGCCATGCTATTCGCTCTGCTGCCGACGCCGTGGCAGGGGAGAACTTCCTGGTTCTTCTGGGCGACTACGTTGTGCCTAACCGCGATATCTGCGACAAGATGCTCGCCGTTTCCAAGGAGCACGGTGGCGCTTCGGTTATCGCCGTCGCTGCTTGCTCGCCCGAGGAAGTCAGCCGCTACGGCGTTATCGCCGGCGAGCGCGTCGGTTCGCTCGAGGGCGCCGAGGGCGTTGCCGATGCCGAGCCGGGCGCTGTCTGGCGCATCGGCGGTCTGGTCGAGAAGCCCGCTCCCGAGGCGGCTCCGTCCAACCTGTACATCGTCGGTCGCTACCTGCTGAGCCCGCTGGTCATGGACCTGCTGGCCGATCAGCAGGCCGGTAAGGGCGGCGAGATTCAGCTGACCGACGCCATGGCACGTTCGCTCGACCGCGAGGCCATGTACGCTGTCGTCATCGATCCGCTCTCGGGCTACGACACTGGTACCCCGTCTGGCTGGATGGCCACCAACGCCCTCATGGCCGCAAGCGACCCTCGCTTTGCCAGCGCCTTCTGGGACGCCATCGACGAGCGCGGCGGCTTGATGCGCAAGTAAGCCTTCGGGCATCGACATTTACGGGCGTGGACCTCGGTTCGTGCCCGTTTTTTTGTTCGGGCTGCAATCGTGGCTCCGGAAAGTGCGACCCACAATTTGATCGAATTCTGGGACGCGCTTTCCGGTTAGGGCCCCTAGCGGAAACTGCGACCCGGAATTTCGGCTCAGAACGGGATGCGGTTTCCCAAACAGGACTCAATCGGAAACTGTGACCCAGTTTGGGGCCTCAAAACGGGACGCAGCTTCCGCCTGATCAATCCTCGCCGCCATTCCGTCGTCGGCAGCCCGCATCAGCAGAACTGTTCACAGAAAATATATGAACAGATGTTCGGTACATACCTATCTACCTGCACCTTTTCTGTCGAAAAACTTTGCTACTCCAAAAACTCAATCGCGTCAAGGCTTTTCTTGCCCAACGGTCGGTACCTGATAAACTATTAGGTTGCGATAACTGGCGAAGCTATGCCTCGCCAACCCACCGAGCATTTCCGTGAAGGAGGAAAAACCTGGTGACCTACGCATACACTGCCACTGAGCGCAAGCGCGTCAGCTTCGGGAAAATCCCGGAGGCCATGGAGCTCCCCAACCTTATCTCTGTTCAAAGGGAATCCTTTGAGCGTTTTAAGGACGAGGGTCTTCGTGAGGCGTTCAAGGAATCCAGCCCCATCCAGAGCCAGAACCATGTTCTCGAGGTTACCTTCGGCGAGCATCAGTTCGGCGACCCCGCGCACACCGTCGAGGAGTGCCGCGAGAAGGACATGACGTATCAGGCTCCGCTTCTGACCGACGTCCGTCTCACCAACAAGGAGACCGGCGAGATCAAGGAGCAGCTCGTCTTCAT
>CAJMSG010000276.1:0-1699 GCA_905216105.1 uncultured bacterium
GAGCCGCACTCAACGTTAATGTCGGTGCCGCAGTAATCGGTGTTGATGGCATGGACCGTGGCGCCCAGGCGCTGCAGCGCGGCAGGCGTGGTCTGGCAAGAAGCGCCATGGCCGCAGTCGACGGCAACGACTAGGCCATCGAGCCTCAGGCCATCAAGCGTATCGATGGCGTGGTCGACATATGCCTTGCGGGCGTCTTTCATCTTGATGATGTGGCCCACGCCGGCACCGGTCGGCAGCGTGTCGGCAGCCATGGCTTCCTCGGACATGACCCAGGCGCTGATCTCTTCCTCGACCGCATCGGGAAGCTTCATGCCCTTGCGGCTAAAGAACTTGATGCCGTTGAACTCCGGCGGATTATGCGAAGCAGAGATGACGATGCCGCCATCGAGCTCGTTCTGGACGGTGAGCAGCGCCACGGCAGGCGTGGGGATGACGCCGCAGCAGTGCGGGCGGCCGCCCTCGGCCATAATGCCGGCGGTCAGAGCGCTCTCGAGCATGGTGCCCGAAAGACGCGTGTCGCGGCCGATGCAGATGTCCGGACCAAGGAACTTGGTCGCCGCGCGGCCCAGGCGAAACGCGAGGTCGCACGAGAGGTCGGCATTGGCGACGCCACGGACGCCGTCGGTACCGAAGATGTTCTGGGGCATAGGATCGCTCCTTCCCTAGCAGGCGATATGCAACCGCCCACCCTAGTCGAAAAAGAAAAGCGGGACCCGCCGAGGAATCGGCAGGCCCCGCTTGTACATTGTATCTCGAAAGGAGATAAAACCTTAGCGCTTGGAGAACTGGGGAGCGCGGCGGGCCTTCTTGAGGCCGTACTTCTTGCGCTCGACCACGCGAGCATCGCGCGTAAGGAAACCGGCCTTCTTGAGGTCAGCACGGTAATCGCCAGCGTTCAGAAGAGCGCGAGCGATGCCCAGGCGCAGAGCGCCGGACTGACCGGAGATGCCGCCGCCATCGCACAGAGCGATAACGTCGAACTGACCGGCGGTGTCGGTCACCTTGAAGGGAGCAAGGGCGTTCTCAACGAGCTGATGACGGCCGAAATACTGCTCGGCGTCACGCTTGTTGATGGTCACCTTGCCGGTGCCGGGGACGAGACGGACGCGGGCGACGGCGTTCTTACGACGGCCGGTACCCTGGTAGACAACGGTGTTCTCAGCCATCTTTAAGCCTCCAGCTCAATCTTCGTGGGGTTCTGGGCAGCGTGCGGATGCTCGGCACCAGCGTAGACCTTAAGCTTGGTCATCTGGGCACGGCCGAGGGTGGTCTTGGGCAGCATACCGCGAACGGCGCGCTCGATGACCTTCTCCGGGTGCTTCTCCATAGCCTGGCGGAAGCTCTCAGCCTTGAGGCCGCCGTTGTAGCCGCTGTGGCGATAATAGGTCTTCGTGTCGGCCTTGTTACCGGTAAGCTGGACCTTATCGGCGTTGATGACGACAACGAAGTCGCCGCAGTCGCTGTTGGGCGTGAACTGGGGCTTGTTCTTACCGCGCAGGATCATTGCGATCTGGGTGGCAAGACGGCCCAGGACAGCACCATCGGCGTCGACGAGAACCCAGTTGCGCTGGACCTCGCCCTGCTTGGCGTAGTGAGTCGATTTCGAAATCACTTAGACTCCTCCATGTACAGTACGTGTTGTTACAGAGATTCACGGGGCTCTGCAAGTAACCCGTCCATATTACCCCGCTCGCCG
>CAJMSG010000277.1:0-1687 GCA_905216105.1 uncultured bacterium
CCCGTCACCGGATTGCAGCAATGTGCCAGACGGACCAGCAGGCCGCTGTTGCTCTCGCCCTTGACGATAATGCCGTTGCTGGCGCTCTTGCCGCGCTTTTGCGGCTTTCGGTTGGAGCCTCGGGCCGGCTGTTTCACGACCTCGGCGATAGCCTCGGCCTTGGTGAGCTGTTCCTCGGGCTTGGGGTCCAAGATTTGCTCGACCTTGTTACCCACAGCGCGCGGGGCAACCTTGCCTGCGCCGACGGCGGCAAACAGGTCCTCGAGCTGCTTGTAGTTAAACTGCTCCGCCACGGCGTTGAGCGCACGCGTGGATCGCGGCGTAGAGATGCCATACCCGCGCTTGCGCAGGTCCTTGGCCAGTATGTCGCGGCCGGCAGCAGCGTCATCGTCTTTGGTCGCGGCAGCGAAGTAACGGCGGATCTTTGACTTGGCGGAAGGCGTCTTAACGATCTTGAGCCAATCACGCGACGGCTTGGAACTCTTGTTGGTCAGGATTTCAACGCGGTCGCCCGTCTTGATCTCGTGCGTGAGCGGGGCCACCGCACCGTTGATCTTGGCGCCCACGCAGTGGTTGCCGACCTCGGTGTGGACGGCATAGGCAAAGTCGAGCGGGGTGGAGCCGGCACGAAGCGCCATGACCTCGCCCTTGGGCGTAAAGACAAAGATCTCCTGGTCGAACAGGTCGACCTTCAGCGAATGCAGATACTCCTTGGCATCGGTAATCTCGTCGGAGGCAGCCCAGTCGAGCGAGTGCTTAAGCCAGTTGATCTGGTCGTCCAGACGCTGGGCATCGTTGGTCTTGGAGGCAGACGATCCGCCCGATTTCTTATACAGCCAGTGGGCGGCGATACCGTACTCGGCCTGCTCGTGCATCTCGTAGGTTCGAATCTGAATCTCGAGCGGACGGGCCGTGGGGCCGATAACCGTCGTGTGGAGCGACTGATAGTTATTGACCTTGGGCATGGCGATATAGTCTTTAAAGCGGCCGGGCATGGGGTGCCACAGCGTATGCACTGCACCGAGCGTGGAGTAGCAATCGCGCACCGAATGCGTGATGACGCGCAGCGCCACCAGGTCGTAGATCTCGGAGAACTCCTTGCCCTTACGCTTCATCTTTTGGTAGATGGACCAATAGTGCTTGGAGCGGCCATTAATCTGGAAGCCCTCCAGGCCGATGCGGTTGAGCTCGTCGGTGAGCGTCTTGATGGTCTCGGCCAGATAGCGCTCGCGAACCTCGCGCGACTCAGCCACCATGCGTGCGATGCGCTGGTAGGCATCGGGCTCAAGGTAGAAGAAGGACAGGTCCTCGAGCTCCCACTTAATAGAGCTCATGCCCAGACGGTCGGCCAGGGGCGCATACACGTCCATGGTCTCGCGGGCCTTAAACAGGCGACGGTCCTCGCGCAGAGCTGCAAGGGTGCGCATGTTGTGCAGACGGTCGGCAAGCTTAACGATAATGACGCGGATGTCCTTGGACATGGCGAGGAACATCTTGCGCAGCGTAAGCGCCTGCTTCTCGTCCATGCTATCGACTTCGATGTTGGTGAGCTTGGTCACGCCATCGACGAGCTCGGCCACTGTATCGCCAAACAGGCCAGAAACATCGGCAAGCGAGGTCTCGGTATCCTCGACGGTATCGTGCAGCAGCGCGGCGCACACCACATCGCAGTCCATCTTGAGATCGG
>CAJMSG010000278.1:0-1676 GCA_905216105.1 uncultured bacterium
GTGGAGAAGCCGCCGCCGTAGACGGCTCCGAGCAGGCGGTTCCACCAGGCATTGACCATGCGGTGGATGGGGCCGGGTTGGCGATCGCGCTCGCGGCGACGGCGTGTGGCCTGACTGCTGTCGGGACCGCCGGCGTTACGCTGGCTTAGCTCTTGGATGCGCGCGAGCTCTTCGGCCGTGTGGGAGGCAGGGAACAGGCCGTTCTCGATGCGTCCGCCCTGTCCGTGCGCCCCACCCAATACGGCGGGGTCGGCGACGCCATTGCGGCGGGCGATGGCGCGGCGGATGCTATCGAGGGGCGAGATGCTCAAGGCGGTTCCTTTCTCTTGCTGCGTTCTAGTATAGTCGCGGTGGTATCGATTCGTGTTTTTGAACAGGTTGTTCAATAATTTCGGCGGGCGGCTGTAATTTGTCGGTAAACGTGCGGTATCCTGTTGAAGTTTTGTGACCCCCCGATGCCGCTTGCGCGGTACCAAGGAGTTTTTACCCATGGATGTCGCTGCGTTTTTGCTGGCTCTTGTGCCGATCATCTGGCTCGTCGTGATGCTGCTGTGCTTTAAATGGCCGGCTTGGAAGGCCGCCATTGGCTCGTTCGCCCTTTCGTGCGTGCTCGCCTTTGCGTGGTGGCATTTGCCGGCGGCGCAGATAGCCACGGCCTCGCTCGAGGGCTTTTTGATGGCCCTGTGGCCCATCGTGCTCGTAATTATCGCCGCGGTGTTCACGTATAACCTGTGCGTGCGCACGGGTGCCATGGACGTGATCGGCGGTATGATCACCTCCATCAACAGCGATCGTCGTCTGCTGGCGCTGCTCGTGGCCTGGTGCTTCGGCGGTTTTATGGAGGGCATGGCCGGCTTTGGTACCGCCGTTGCCATTCCCGCCGGCATGCTCGCGGGCCTTGGTTTTGAGGCCGTGCCTGCCGTGCTCATTTGCCTGCTGGCCAACGGCGTGCCCACGCCCTACGGCTCCATTTGCATCCCCACGGTGTCCGTTGCCGACCTGGTGGGTCTGGATTCCCTGCACCTGGCGACCGTTCAGCTGATGCAGCTTGCGCCGTTTTTTGTGGTGATGCCGCTGCTCATTGTGCTGGTCGCGGGTCGCGTGGCCGACGATCAGGGCAATGTTGCGAGTGTGGGCGAGCGCCTGCATGGCGTGGCCGGTATCGCGCTGCTCTCTGGCGCGTCCTTTGCTGCCGCGGCCCTGGTCGTCGCCATGTTTGTGGGCCCCGAGCTTGCCGTGGTCGTGGGCTCCATCGTGTCGCTTGCGCTGACCGCCGCGCTTGCCATGCGCGCCGAGAAGTCCGGTCACCTGGACGCGCGCTTCCATATGAATATCGAGTCCGGCGAGCAGCTTACCGTTAAGTCGGCGCTTTCGGCCTGGTCGTGCTTCATCCTGATCTTTGTGCTGCTGCTGGGTACCTCTAACCTGGTGCCCGCCGTGCATGCCGCGCTCGCGCCGTTTGCGAGCCACGTGCGGGTGTATTGCGGCGAGAACCCCGGTACGCTTACGTTTTCTTGGATCAACACGCCGGGTGTTTGGATTTTCCTGGCGGCGTTTGTCGGCGGTGCGATTCAGGGTGCCTCGCCGCGCCTGATGGGTGAGGTGCTGGCCGCGACCGTCAAGCAGATGATGCCGACGGTAATCACGATGCTTTCGGTGCTGGGCTGTGCCAAGGT
>CAJMSG010000279.1:0-1643 GCA_905216105.1 uncultured bacterium
AGAAACCCCGCAGGCGGTCGGGCCGGTGGGAAGGGCAGCCTTTCGACCTACTCTTTTTCGACCGCGCGCATGATCGCCTTGTAGATCTCCATCAGCGGAATGATCAGGAAGGCCAGGCCCAGCGCGGCGATAACGCCCTTAAGCTCAAGCGTCACAGGGCCAAAGAACATCTCGGCAAGCGTCGGCTGCACGGTCACGATCACCGTCAGCACCAGCGCCAGCGCGGCCGAAGCCCACAGCCACTTGTTCTGCTTCTTCATGCTAAACAGCGACGCACGACGGCTGCGCATATTGAAGCAGTGGAAAATCTCGACCATGTTGAGCGTGATGAACGCCATCATCACGCCTTCCTCGTCGGCATTGCCGGCGATCATATCGGCGATGTGGATGTAGCCCATGTCAAAGTACACGCCCACAAAGAAGCTCGCCAGCACCAGCACGGTGATGATCAGGCCCTGGACCACGCAGTCCAGGCCCATGTGACCGGCAAAGACGCCGTCCTTGGCGTTGCGCGGCTTGCGCTTCATGATGTCGCCCTCGGCATCCTCCATGCCCAGCGCGAGCGCGGGGAAACAGTCGGTGACCAGGTTCACCCACAGCAGCTGCACCGGCTGGAAGATGGTAAAGCCGATGAGTGTGGCGATAAACACCGAGAAGACCTCGGCAAGGTTGGCCGAAAGCAGGAACTGGATGACCTTGCGGATGTTGTCGTAGATGCGACGGCCCTCTTCGCAGGCACCGATGATGGTGGCGAAGTTGTCGTCGGCAAGCACCATGTCGGCGACGTTCTTGGTGACATCGGTACCGGTGATGCCCATGCCAACGCCGATGTCGGCGCGCTTGATGGACGGGGCGTCGTTGACGCCGTCGCCCGTCATGGCCACGATCTGGTCGCGCGACTTCCAAGCCTCGACGATGCGGGTCTTGTGCTCGGGCTGGACGCGGGCGTACACGCCGTAGTCCTCGATGTGCGCGTCAAGCTCCTCGTCGCTCATGCGGTCGAGGTCGGCACCGGTAATGGCCTGACTGCGATCGGCGACGATGCCCAGCTGCTTGGCGATGGCCACGGCGGTGTCGATGTGGTCGCCCGTGATCATGACGGTGCGGATACCGGCATCGTGCGCCTCGCGGATAGCGTCGGCCACCTCGGGGCGGACCGGGTCAATCATGCCGGACAGGCCGCAGAAGACCAGGTCATGCTCGAGCGCAGCGGGGCTGCAGTCGGCGGGAACCTCGGTGTAGGTGCGGCTCGCCAGCGCCAGCACGCGCAGGGCCTCGTCGGCCATGGCCTTGTTGGCTGCCACGAGCTCGGCGCGACGCTCCTCGGTCAGGGGGACGACCTTATCGCCCTCGTAGATATGGGTGCACAGGCCGATCACCACGTCGGGCGCGCCCTTGGTGTACTGCTCGTACTCGCCGTCCAGGGTCTCGACGACCACGGACATCATCTTACGGCCCGAGTCGAACGGGGCCTCGCCCACGCGCGGATGCTCGGCAGTCAGCCCAGTAAGACCAGCTTTGCCGGCATCATTGACAAGTGCACACTCGGTCGGCTCGCCCACGGCCTCGCCCAGCTCCTCGTCCCACTGGGCATCGGAGCACAGCGCCATGCCGGCCAGGAACTTCTCCTTGGGCGCAGCGAG
>CAJMSG010000280.1:0-1640 GCA_905216105.1 uncultured bacterium
CATTGCCCAAGGACGGTTGAATTCCGCGGTACCACCTTGTTTGACCCGGCGGATGTCTGGCCCGCCGCGCCCACTCTGTGCCCCTTGTCGCGAGGCTCACGGCTTCCCTACTGGGGACATCGCCGCCGTCGGCCGCGCGCCCGTTGAGGTCGCTGCTCGGGAGTGAACGCTTGGCCCTTATCACCGCAGGAAGGCTTGCAGCCCATGACCTTCCCTCTCTTGCCGGCGACGCGGCGGGCAAAACCCTCTCCGTCAACGCATTGGGCTATAGGATAACACATTCTGCAAGTGTATCGCCGCGTTCCGTTTTGTTCGTGCTGGGTACAAGATAGGTAGCTGTGCAAACTGGCCGCACATCCGCCCGTGGCGCGCGGCCTGCGAGATCAAGGATATGGTATGGGAAAGAAACTCGATAAGAAAGCCAAGGCCGCCGTGGCCAAGACGCCCAAAGGCATGAAGGTCGATAAGGCCGTCAAAAAATTCCGCAAGCTCGAGGGCAAGCTGTGGACCCGCGAGTACCTGCTCAAGATTGCCGAGTTTGACGGCGCGACCATTGCCCCCGCCAACGGCGCCGCAGCGCGCGCCGACGCCATGAGCACCCTTGCCGGCGAGCATCACAAACTCTTGACCAGCGAGAAGTCCGTTGAACTTGTGCGCTCGTTGGCACGCGAGACCGTCGCCGGCGGCAAGATCGACGACCCGCAGCTGCTCGACGAGATCCGCGTGCTCGGCCGCGATCAGCGCGAGGCAAGCGCCATTCCCACCGAGGAGGCCGAGGCCTGGACCAGGCTCACCTGCGAGGCCGACGCCGTGTGGCACAAGGCCAAGACGGCCGATGACTGGGCGAGCTTTGAGCCCTACGTGGATAGAATCGTCGCCCAACTTAAGCATCAGGCCGAGCTCATGGACCCCAAGCGCGACCCGTACGATGTGTGGCTCGATCAGTATGAGCGCGGCCTTTCCACCAAGAGTTTTGATGCGTTTTGCGACGAGGTCAAAGCCACGGTCGTGCCGCTCGTACACGCCATCGGCGAGCGCGGCCAGCAGCCGGCTACCGACTTTTTGCATACCCGCGTGCCCGAAGCCGCCCAGCGCGCCATGAGCTTCGACCTTATGAAGCTCGTCGGCCTGGACCTGAACGACACCACGCTCGCCTTTACCGAGCATCCGTTTAGCGAGGGCTTTGCCGTGGGTGACGCGCGCATCGCGACGCACATCTACGAGAACGACTGCATCTCCAACGTCTACAGCATCATCCACGAGGCCGGTCACGCCATGTACGAGCTGGGCGTTAACCCCGCCTACGCGCGCACGTGCCTGGAGGGTGGCACCTCCATGGGCATCCACGAGAGCCAGAGCCGCTTCTTCGAGAACACCGTGGGCCGCAGCCGCGCCTTTATGGGCCCGCTGCTCGAGGTGCTGCGCCGTCACGCGCCCGAGGTCTATGGCAGCGTGGACGAGGATACGCTCTACCACGCCGTGAACATCGCACAGCCGTCGCTGATCCGCACCGAGGCCGACGAGCTCACCTATCCGCTGCACGTTATGGTGCGCTACGAGATCGAGCGCATGCTGTTTGCCGGCGAGGCCACGGCCAAGGACATCCCCGCGCTTTGGAATCGCTTTATGGACGAGTACCT
>CAJMSG010000281.1:0-1632 GCA_905216105.1 uncultured bacterium
CCTGCAAAGTTGGCAATCCAGTAGTCGCGCTTGGTGATGACGCGCTTTTCGCACGCCCACTGGCCGCACAAAAAGCCAATGTAGATCGCAAAAAGAAAGAGCGCCAGCGCTAGCACCACGAACGTCCAGCTCATGGGCGCTACTCCCCGTGATGGTGGCCGCAGCAGCACTCGTGGCCGTCGTCATGGCCGTGGCCGCCACAGCACTCGTGGTCCTCGCCATGGTGGTGGCCACAACCGCACTCGTGGTCGTCGCCATGCTCGCCGCAACCGCAGCCTTCCTCGTGAGCACCGTGCTCCTCGGGACGATACTGCGACCAGTCCAGACCGGCGGCGATGGCGTCGGCCTCCTCCTTATAGAGGACCGTGACGGCCTGGGTACCCAGCTTGGCGCCGCCGATGGCGTCGAGCATGTCGTAGAGCGTAAAGGCCACGTCGGCACCGGGCAGCGCGAGCTCGCGGTCATCGGCATAGGCGAGCGCCAAGCGCAGGTCCTTAATGAAGTGCTCGACCATAAAGCCGGGCTTGTAGTCGCCGTCGAGCGCCTTGGGCGCCAGGCTCTCCATGGCGCCGGACTTGCCGGTACCGCCCAGAATCATCTGACGGGTCTTCTCCAGGTCAAGGCCGCTCAGCTCGGCAAACGCCATGGCGTCTGCCATGCCGACCATGCAGGCACCCAGCGACACCTGGTTGGCGAGCTTGGCAGCCTGACCCTTGCCGGCGCCATCGAAGCAGCAAATATTTGCCGCAAAGGTGGAAAGGATATCGCGGACCGGGGCGATGTCGTTCTCGGTAGCGCCCACGATAGCCGTGAGCGTGCCGGCGATAGCTCCCGACTCGCCGCCGGTGACGGGGCAGTCAAACGCCATGCGACCGGAAACCTGGGCGGCCTCGGCAATGTCGCGCGCCAGCTCGGGCGAGCTCGTGGTGAGGTCGATCAGGACCGCGCCGGGCTTGGTGCACGCGAGCAGACCGTCGCCCGCCAGGTAGAGCTCCTCGACCTCGGAGGGATAACCCACCATGGTAAAGACAACGTCGGCGTTCGCCACAGCATCTGCCGGCGTATCGGCCCAGACGGCGCCGCGCTCAACGAGCGCTGCAGCCTTGGACTTGGTGCGGTTGTTGACCGTGACGGGATAGCCGGCGTCCAGAATGTGGCCGGCGATGGGGGCACCCATAATTCCGGTGCCGATAAATGTGACAGAGAGCTTGTTTGCCATGAAACCTTTCCTTTTGGGCTGGGTGTTATTACCAGGTTGAATACTCGGTGTCAGCGTTTGGGCTGTGAGTCGAGGGCGATTACGGACGCAGCGCTTGCCTACTGACCGCGCACGCGGCGGGCGATACGGTCGGAAAGCGACGCCTTGTCGGCGCGGTTCTTACCCCAAAACGCGCAGGCCACCATGCCGGGGCCCACGTGCGAGCCGATGGTGGGGCCCACGGAGCTGCGAATGATCGTGACGTCGGCGCAGCCCTCCTCCTTGCGGATGGCAGCTTCGAGCCAGTCGCCGTCCTTTTCGGCATCGGCCGTCATGATGGCGATGGGCATGGTGCGATCGGGCACGTAGTTCTCGCGGAACGACTTGAGGATGGACTTGAGCGCCTTCTTGCGGCCGCGGTTGACGCCGATCAG
>CAJMSG010000282.1:0-1631 GCA_905216105.1 uncultured bacterium
GAAAGATCGGGGTCGCCGACCAACACAATGTCGCAATCGGCGCCATGTGCAAGCTCAAGCATGTTGAGGGCAACCTTTGACGCGCGACCGCGCTGCTCCTCAACCGTCGGCAGTCCTTCGAATACCGGCCCGCGAACGTTGGCATCACCCGGCACAAAAGCCATGATTTCGAAGCCAAGCGCCGCAAGACGAAGATTCGTCCGAGCAATGTCTTCCAGAGCTAACCCGGTATAAGGCTTGGGATAAAAATTGTGGCAGGCGGCAAAACGAGTCACATCGGCACCGGCTTCTCGCCACGATGCGATTTCATCAGAACTCACTGTCGATGCATTGACCACAATGCGAAATACACCGGACAGCTCCGCGACCCGCTGGGCACTAAAGCCATAGTCCAAACGAAGGTATTCCAGTCCCAAATCGCGCAAGTCCTCGATGCGCTCAAGCCCGAGCAAATCGCACGTTCGCGGCCCCACATCGGCAATGAGCGCAATACCGCGAGCGGAAAGCAGCGACAGCGCCTGGCGAACCTTATCGGCATACGCCGCTCCCCCATCCTCGGGAATATGCAGCGAGGTAAACGCATAGCGCGCACCCGCCGCGGCACCACGCTCAATTGTCCGCTCAATATCCTGCAGAGGGCTGGAAAGATAAATCGAAATACCCGTTTTCACGCTTCAACGCTCCTTTAAAAAAGGCCGGCGGAGCAGTTAGCCCCGCCGGCACAACCATAGCATCAAGAGATCTGCGGCACGTCAAGACGTTCGAATGACATAGCGCGCAGTATCAGGCTACTCGCCAAAAAACTCGTTGATCTTCTGCTCGTCCACGCCAAAGAACCACGTCAGGACAAAGCCGGCGACATAGGCAAGCAGCATAGCGGCAACGTAGCCGAGCTGCTGACCAGGAACGACGATCAACAGGCCAAACAGACCGGAAACACCCTGGGAAACCGTGCCGATGTGAAGCAGCGCTGCAAGCGCGCCGCCAAATCCGGCACCCAGGCAGGCCGTCACAAACGGACGAACGAGCGGCAGCGTAACGGCATACATCAGAGGCTCGCCCACGCCCAGGATGCCAACGGGGATGGACTCGGCGACATACTTCTTGAGCTTGGCGTTCTTGGTCTTAAAGTACAGCGCCAAACCGGCACCGACCTGGCCGCCGCCAGCCATCATAAGGATGGGCAGCAGGTAATTGATGCCCTTGGTAGCGCCGTCGGGATCGTTGAGCATAGCGTGGATCGGCGTGAGCGCCTGATGCAGGCCGACGGACACCAGCGGCAAGAAGCCTGCCGACAGGATATAGCCGCCCAGGACGCCCAGCTTCTCGAAGATAAAGGTGAGGACGCTAAAGATCGCGGCCGTCAGCCAAGCGCCAACCGGCTGGATGACAAGCATCAGAGCAAAGGCGCCGATGATGAGCACCAGCAGCGGGGACAGGAACGTATCGAGCGCGTTGGGCATGACCTTGCGAATCTGACGCTCCATCCAGGCGAAAAACGCACCAGCGATGAGAGCCGCGATCATGCCGCCCGCTGCGGGGTTGTACTGCGCATTGGTGAGCGGCAGCAGAATGGCAGTGGCAGGATCAGCAGCGCCAGGCGCAAGCAGGGGCATGGCGCTGTTGGCGAT
>CAJMSG010000283.1:0-1592 GCA_905216105.1 uncultured bacterium
CTTGGTCGTGTTGGGCAGATAGCTTGCCAGCCCTGCGCGAATCTTGGCGTCGGTCTTGGTGTCGACGGCGCTGGTGGAGTCGTCCAGGATCAAGATCTTGGGGCGACGCAGCAGGGCGCGTGCAATGCACAGGCGCTGCTTCTGACCGCCCGAAACATTGGAGCCGCCCTGTTCGATCCAGGTGTCGTAGCCCTTGGGGAAACCGTCGACAAACTCGTCGGCGCAGGCCAGATGCGCTGCCTCGCGGACTTCCTCGTCGGTGGCGTTCGGGTCGCCCCAACGCAGGTTCTCGGCGATGGTGCCGCTAAACAGCACGTTTTTCTGCAGCACCATGGCGACCTGGTGACGCAGCGCGTCCAGGTCGTAGTCGCGCACGTCCACGCCGCCCACGCGCACAGCGCCTTCGGTGGTGTCGTACAGGCGGGCGATGAGGTTAACGAGCGTGGACTTGGCCGAGCCGGTGCCGCCGATGATGCCGATGGTCTCGCCGCTCGTAATGTGCAGGTCGATATCGTCGAGCGCCTGGCGCTTCGCATGCTTGGAATACTTAAAACTCACGTGGTCAAAGTCGATGGAACCGTCGGCAACCTCGAGCACGGGCTCGGCGGGATCGGCGATCGTGGGCTCGGCGGCCAGCACCTCGGCAATGCGGTGTGCCGATTCGTCGGCCATGGTCACCATGACAAAGATCATCGACAGCTGCATCAGGCTCATGAGAATCTGGAAACCATAGGTAAAGGTCGAGGAGAGCTGGCCCACGTCGAACAGCGTGCCCTGGCTCGTGATGATGAGCTTGGAGCCCAGGTAGATGATGACGACAAACGCGCCGTTGACGCAGATGTTCATCATGGGGTTGTTAAAGGCGAGCAGCTTCTCGGCGCGGGTGAAGTCCATCTGGACATCGCGCGCGGCGGCCGCGAACTTCTCCTTCTCAAAGTCTTCGCGTACGTAGCTCTTAACCACGCGCATGCCGGTGACGTTTTCCTCGACGGACTCGTTAAGGGCATCGTACTTGTGGAACACGCGCGAGAAGATGGGGCGCACCTTAAAGATGATAAAGAACAGCCCAAAGCCCAGCAGCGGAATGATGACCAGGTAGACCATGGCAACGCTGCCGCCCATGATAAATGCCATGGTAAAGGCGAAGATCAATACCAGCGGCGCGCGCACGGCGATACGGATGATCATCATAAAGGCCTGCTGCACGTTGTTGATATCGGTGGTCAGGCGCGTGACGAGCGAGGAGCTCGAGAACTCATCGATGTTGGCAAAGCTGAACGTCTGGATTTTGTAGAACAGGTCGTGACGCAGGTTCTTGGCGAAGCCGCAGCTCGCATGGCTGCAGGTGACGCCTGCCGCGGCGCCGAAAGCAAGCGATGTCAGCGCGATGAGCACCAAAAGGCCCGCGGTGGGAAGCATCTCGGCTACGGTGGCGCCGTCTTTGATGGCGTCGATCAGGTTGGCGGTGATAAATGGAATCAGCATCTCGCAGAGCACCTCGCCAAGCACGAGCAACGGCGTGGCAACGGTGACTTTCATATAGTCGCGGATGCTTCCCATGAGGGTTTTAATCATCCAGTTCCTCCCAGGTT
>CAJMSG010000284.1:0-1567 GCA_905216105.1 uncultured bacterium
GCGGGCGCCCTGGATATCCTGCGTCGTCAGCGTGAGCAGTCGACCGCGTTCGCCTCGCTGCCGGCGCTCGACAAAGACGCCAAGGTCTGTGTCTACGTGGAGCTCGACTGCGACGACGAAGTCCAAGCGACTGAGGAGCTGTATCACTTGGGGTGGGTACTGGAGCTTGCGGGCGGCAGCGACGATGCGACATGGGTCGCGCGCACCGAGGTCGATCGCGAGTGTCAGCGATTCTTCCGCCATGCGGTGCCCGAGAGCGTCAACATGCTCATCGACGAGCGTCGCCGCACGGATCCCACCATCACCAAACTGGGCTCGGACATGTCGGTGCCCAACGCACGCTTGGCCGATGTCATCGCCCTTTATCGTCGCACGTTGGCCGAAAGTGGGCTTGAATCTGCCGCCTGGGGGCACATCGGTAACAACCATCTGCATGTGAACATTCTGCCGCGCGATGCGCAGGATTACCGCCGCGGCGGAGAACTCTTTGCCCAGTGGGCTTCCGAGGTCACGGTCATGGGCGGCGCCGTCTCCGCCGAACACGGCGTCGGCAAGATCAAGGCGGGCTTCTTGGAGACGATGTACGGTCACGAGGCCATGGTCGAGTCGGCGCGGCTCAAGCTCCAGCTCGATCCTGCCGGGCAACTGGGTCGCGGTAACCTGTTTTCGGAGAAGCTCTTGGATGAGCTCGTCCAGAAAGGGGGCGCGTGAAGATGAGCGATTTCCATATGGTGGTGTGCGTCAAGGCGGTGCCGGGCAGCACCGAGGTCAAGATGGACCCCAAGACCAATACCATCGTGCGCGATGGCAAGCAGGCGGTCATTAATCCCTTTGACGCGAGCGCTTTGGAATGCGCGTTGGCACTGAAGGACGACTTTATCGGCTTTGGCATGGACGTGCGCGTAACGGTGGTGTCGATGGGCATCCCCGCGACCGAATCGCTCTTGCGCGATTGCATCGCCCGAGGCGCCGATGGCGCACTGCTGCTAACCGATCGCGCCTTTGCAGGTGCCGATACCCTGGCAACCACCTATGCCCTCAAGTGCGGCATCGAGGCGCTCGACGAGGACTTCGACCTGCTCATCTGCGGCAAGATGGCGGTGGACGGCGATACGGCCCAGATTGGTCCCGAGCTTGCCGGTGCCTTTGAGATTCCCTGCGTGACCGACGTGAGCTGCGTGCAGAGTGCGGGCTTTACGACCTGTGGTTCACTGGCGCTTGTTCACGGCTGCGATGCCGGCGAGGAGACGGTCTATCTTGAGATGCCGTGCGCGATGACGACCGCCAAGGAGATTGGCCAACTGCGCATGCCGAGCATTGCCGGCATTCGTGCGGCCGAGGAGGCGGACGTGCGCATGGTCAACGCTGCCGACGTGAACGCCGACCCTGCGCGCTGCGGCCTTGCCGGCTCGCCGACGCAGGTCGTGCGCTCGTTTGTGCCCGACCGCGACCAAACGTGCGAGGCCGTTGAGGGCACGGCGTCCGAGCAGGCGGCAAAACTTGCCAAGATTATCGAGGGGATGGCATAGATGAGCGGACTGATTATCGATAGCGAAGCCTGTATCGG
>CAJMSG010000285.1:0-1567 GCA_905216105.1 uncultured bacterium
GGCACGATGACCGTGCTCTTGGCGACAGCGGCGTCATAGGGGGAGTCGATCGTGGCGTCGCCCGTGCCGATGGTTTGCCCTGCCTCATAGATAATGCTGCGGCTGTACTCTTGCTCGTAGCGATAGTCAATGACCTTGCCGCCTGCGGGCCTCTGAATGGGAGCGCCCTCGATCTCGATGGTGCCGATCGCCTTGCCGTCCTCGCTCATGGCAAGGGCGAAGATTGCTGCCGTGTCTCCCTCGGCCGTGACCTTGCTGCGGATAATCGAGATGGTCGCGGGCGTGATGCCCTCGCTGGTCTGCGCGAAGATGCCGATGTTCAGGCCCTCGGACTCAGGGATGATTTCGTCGTTCTGGTCTCCGCTGTAGTGATCGGGGCCGCCGCCACCGGTCTCGATATAGCGGGCTATAGCCTTGACAGCGGAGTCGCTGATGTAGATGTGGCCGCCTGACTCGCCAGGGTTGTAGTTTCTGCTGGCGATAGCAGCCGAGAACCCGCCTTCCGCGAGCGCGTCCACGATGGAACCATTCTTGATGACGATGTCGTCCTCGTCAGTGATGAGAGCGATAGTTTGCCAACCGCCGCCCGTGCTTGCACGGACCGTCACGGTCGCGTGGTCAAGCGTGATGCCCTTGCGGCCATAGACGCCATACTCAACACCGCTTGCGTTAAGGGATGCGTTGGTGACCGTGAGACTGCCCTCAGCGTCGACGGCAAGGTCTTCCTGGGAGCTCGCCTCGACCTGACTGCCGCCCGAAATCTCGATGTTGCCATCGGTATAAATCGCCACGTCCTCGATAGAGCTTGCTTCTACCTTGCCACCGCCTTTGATGATCAGGTCACTGCCTGCGGAGATGCCGTAACTTTCGTTTCCTTTAGCGATCACTGTGCCAGAGGAATCGATGGTGGTCTTGCCCTTGGATTGGATGCCTTCGGTGCCGCCCGTTGCATTCACGGTGCCCGAGCCCGTGATAGAGAGATCGCCCTTTGCCTCAATTCCGTCGGCATTAGTGCTTGTGGTGTTCACAGTGCCTGGGCCAGAAATGGAGAGGTCGCCTGTGGATTTAATTGCATCGGTCTCGGCTGTCACATTGAGCTCATCCGTGCTATTCGAGCTCGTTATGTTCAACTCTGCTTTCTGGCTAGTGCCATCCTGCGCTTTGATGGCGGCTCCGGTGTAATCGGGCTCGGTTTTCACGGTGTTCTTGCCCTCGTAGGCAATGTTGAGCTTGCCCTTGGCCTCGATTGCACCGCCGTTATAGCCGTTGAGCTTCATGTCGTCGGCGCCGTCCCAGCTCCAGGTGCCGGCGGCGTCTCCCGCGGGCCCCGCGGCCGCTTCGTGGCGGACGCCGCCGACGTCCACCCACTCGGCCGCGAGCGAGACGCTCGGCATGAGCAGCGAGCTCACCGTGAGCGCGCAGGCCAGGCCGCAGACGATGCGGCGCGTCACGCGGCGCCAGCTGCCGTGTGCGAGCAGCGTGCGACGGCACACGTCGGGCTCGACAAAATGGGCTCCAGAGGTTTTGTCATTGCGCTTGGGGGTCGTGAACAAGGCGGCCATGGTTA
>CAJMSG010000286.1:0-1560 GCA_905216105.1 uncultured bacterium
CTGCCGGAGCGCATGGGTTTTGTCTCGCGCTTCCGCCTGCGCATCTTCCTGCGCAACCTGGGCAACTTCGCCACGCTTTTCGTGGGCATCGCGTTTGCGTCGCTGCTGCTGCTCTTTGGCTTGGCGATTCTGCCCACGATGACGCACTATGCGGACAACCTGGAGACGAGTCTGGTCGCCGAGCACCAGTACACGCTCAAGGCGCCGCTGGAGCTCGAGGGCACCGTCGAGGAGCGCGAGCAGTGGTCGGCACTCGAGCGCTTGCAGTCGGTGGACGGCGCACTCCTCACTGCCGCCCAGGATGCGGATGACGAACTTGACGACGCGGCCGATGCGGCGCAGACGGCAGCCGATGCCGCGACCGCATCTCCGTCTGCCGAGAGCCTGACCGCAGCGCAGGATGCGCTTGCCAAGGTCCAGGACAAGAAGGATGCGCTTTATGCGCGCCTCGATGACCTTGCCGATGCCCTCGGCTGCAACCGCGACGAGGCTATCGGCCTGATCGACAAGGCCTCTAAGATCGACACTGACAACGACGATATCCATCCGGTCAATACGACCGACAACGGCGCGGGTGCAATCGCACAGGCCGAGAAATACGGCGTTTACCAGCTGCAATACGACCGCGGCGATGGTAATGGGCAGGAGACGATTTCCGTCTACGGCATCTCGCCCAACTCGCGCTATTGGAAAGGCCTCAACGTCGGCGATGGGCGCGTTGTCTTTGGCGGTGGCTTGCTCGACAAGTTTGGCTGGAGCGAGGGGCAGAAGGTCACGCTCAGCGACAAGTACGAGGGCAAGCATTATTCCCTTGAGTACGCGGGCAAGGACTGCGTTTGGGGCTCTAAGTCGGACATGAATATCTATATGAGCATCAACGACTTTAACGAGCTGTTCGACAACGACGCCGCCTACTTTAACGGCTATGTGAGTGACGAGAAGCTCGACCTCGATGCTCGTTACTTTGCCGGCGACACCACGCCCGACGACATGCGCGCCGTGGGTGACCAGTTTATAGGCATGATGAGCAAAATGATCGGCATGATGGTCGGGCTCGCGGTGTTTATCTTCCTGCTGTTTATGTACCTGCTGACCAAGGCTGTGATCGACCATAGTGCCCGGTCGATTAGCTACATGAAGGTCTTTGGCTATCGCGATAGCGAGATCTCGCATCTGTACATCCGCTCGATCACGCTGTGCGTGGCGGCGTCGCTCGTGCTGAGCCTGCCGGTCATTATTGGCTCTCTCGCGGCCATCTTCCGCTCCATGCTGCTCGCCTACAACGGCAATATCGAGATCTACGTGCCCGCTTGGTCCATGGCCGCATGCGTCGGCATTGGCTTTGCGACTTACCTCGTCGTGGCGCTCCTGCACACGCGCTCCATCAAACGCGTCAGCCTGGCCGAAGCCCTCAAAGTCCAAGAGTAGTCATTTAAGAACGTCCCTAACGACTGGGTTTCGCGCTTGACTTTGACCCTACTTCAACGGGTACCATCCTCTTATGTCTGTAACGCCATATAGACCGAGGGGATAGATCTATGACCGCAACTGCACCCGCAG
>CAJMSG010000287.1:0-1540 GCA_905216105.1 uncultured bacterium
GTAAGCCGCACCGTCCGTTCTACTTTCTTTGGGGCAATACCGCCTCGCGGGCGAGCGGGCCAGTCGTGAAGGTGGCTGCGGCCTCCCGAGCAAACGCCCCGGTGCGCAAGTGTGGGGTCAAATACCAGGTCAGCTGGTGGGAACAACCCGATATTCCGTGCAGGGCGCGGATCGTATACGACGCAGAAGGCAGGGTAGTGGACATGGTGAGGGGCAGCTTGATGCACGCGGCTCGGTTAGGTGCTGGGACCGCGGCGGTCATTGCCGTTTTGGGCCTGAGTGGATGCGCGTTCAATCCGCTGTCCACGTTCACGACGCCCACGATCGACCAGATCGAGCGCGAGACCGTTACCCCCACGGTATCGGACGATGCCCTGGTCACGCCGGGAACCCTGACGGTCGCTCTCGATACTTCCGATGCCCCGCAAGCCATGCAGGATGCCGACGGAAACCTCACGGGCTATGCGGTCGATGCCGCTCGTGCCCTCGCATGCCGCATGGGTCTCAAGGTTGCCTTTGTCGATACATCCTCGGCCGATTCCGCGCTCAGCGATAAAAAGGCCGACATCTTCATTGGTGACGTCAGGTCTACGGACGGCGATATCAGCTCGCTTGGCACCTGTCTGTACGATGCCCCCGCCGTATTCGGCAAGAGCAGCGACGGCGAGTCGCTGAGCGTTTCCACCGAAACGCTTAACACCGCTACCCTGGGCGTTCAGACCTCTTCGGCCTCGCAGGAAGCGCTCGCCAAGCAGAGCATTACGGCCAACCAAAAGACCTTCTCCAACATCAATGAGTGCTTTGAGGCGCTCGAGTCGGGCGAAGTTGATTACGTGATCTGTGATTCCACGGCTGGTGGTTACCTTGCGCGCCTGATGAGCCAGATCTCCTATGTCGGCACGCTCGAGACGCCCTCCACGCTTGGTGTCGCAGGCCTTAGCTCTAACGATGAGCTGTGCCGTGCCGTGAGCGATGCCCTCGATGGTATCACGGTCGATGGCACGCTCGAGGCAGTCCACTGCGTCTGGTACGGCCAGATGCCCTATGACCTTACCGCCAAGACCATTTCGGGAGCCAATGTGCAGACATCCGACTCCACGTCCAACGAGACTGAGCCCTCCGATGACGACGCCTCCGATAACAACGGCGACAGCCCGTCGTCTAGCCAGGAAGGCACCATCACCGACGATGACATCAACAAGCTCAATAGCTAGTTATTGGTAGGGGTGGCGTCTGCCATACATTGAACGAGGCGCTTCTTCATGGTTTCAACACGCATAGTCGGGTCTCCCCAATAGGGGAGCCCGGCTTTTCTATTTTGGTAAAAACAGCAGGTAAAAGCTGATTTCCAGGAGAAAAACTAGCTTTGCCGACGCCTTCCTATAGCGCACTTTGCTACAGAAAAGTGCGAGACTTCGGTATGCGGTATCAAGCAATCGTTATTCGGGTCTTTGAGAATCCGGGTGATTAAATGCACGGCAATGGGTACATAGCCAGTACAGTAAGTCCCCGAGGCAGATTGGAGCCACGTATGGATATC
>CAJMSG010000288.1:0-1539 GCA_905216105.1 uncultured bacterium
GAGCCCGTCTTGCGACCGATCAGACGGGCCGGCATCACGCGCGTCTGGTTGATGACGAGCACGTCGCCCGGCTCGATATAGTCAATGATGTCGCGGAAGATGCGGTGCTCAACGGTACCGCCGTGCTCCAGCGGCGTTCCCGCCTGGGAGCCCTTGCGATCCACCACCAGCAGGCGGCAGGAATCGCGCGGCTCGGCAGGAGCCTGGGCGATCAGTTCCTCAGGAAGGTTGTAGTCAAAATCATCGGTACGCATAGACACGTCGGATACTCCTTATATAGCTAAAGTCAGCTCTACATCCTAGCAGGCTGCCAGCTCAAAAGAACTACTTTTTGGACGCTTTGCGCTCGTCGCGAATGCGGGCGCGGTCCATGGCCGCCTCGACGGCCGAAAATCGACAGCCGCAGTAATTCTGTCGGTACATGCCCAGCTCGCGCGAACGGCGAGTCGCCTCGGGGTAATACGGGCGAAAATCGCGAATCACCGGAGTGAGACCGCGAGCGGCAGCCAGACGCTCCAGCACATCATTGCAGGTCTCGAACAGCTGATACGGCGAGACGGCGAGCGTCGTGCCCACATATTCGAACCCGCGCTCCTGGGCCACACGGCATGCCTCGGCCAGGCGCAGGGCATAGCACGCGCGACAGCGGCGGGGTCGATCGGCACCCAACGGGGCCACACCGGCCTCCCAGCGCTCGCGGTCCTCCCCCGCCTCGATAAGCTCGATGTCGCCATCGGCACACCACCGACGCAGCTCGTCCAAGCGGCGCTGCCATTCATCGCGCGGTTGAATATTGGGGTTGGTCCAACAAATCGTAGGCTCAAACCCCTCCTCGCGCAGCAGGCGAACCGGCTCCAGCGAGCACGGTGCGCAGCAAGCATGCAGCAGCAACGGCTTCATCAACATCCCCGTCCCAGAAAAATCATCCCAAAAAGACTACCTTGCGAAAAAGCGCACGCCAAAGGACGTATCTTCGCAGGCGACAATGCGACGGTCGCGCAGGATGGTCCGCACGTAATACCAATCGCCCACACAGCCCGACAAATGCAAGCCGGCCGCCAGATAGCACAGCAGCGGATAGCCCGAGAACGCAAACCCCAGGGCAAACGCTGTCGTCACAACAACCGTCGGCGCCAGACAAATGACCATGTACCGCGCACGCGAATACACAATCCCCTCGGCGCAGGCGTAAATCATGCAGGTTTCGAGATTTGCCCCAAAGGTCACCCGAGCACCGTCGGACGCAAACAGCTTAAAGAACACCGCGTGCGCCAACTCGTGCACGGCAAATGACGCCGCCGAAACCGCAACCAAGCCGACTATCCAGCCCAAGACCGCCGTCCAGCCGCCCGCGTCGGCCGCATCCAAGTCTGCAGGTCCGCCCAGCAGCATAAACAACGGCACCAGGCACACGGCAAATGCGCCAAGCACGGCCATCCCCCACACAAAGCAGGCGTGCAGGAAATCCTCGTCTTCAAACGCATGTATGTTGGAAATCTCATTCATAGCATCTTAGGATAGCGCCCCCGTCACGCACCC
>CAJMSG010000289.1:0-1532 GCA_905216105.1 uncultured bacterium
ACGGCGCGCATGACACCTTCGAAGGACTCGAAGAACGCGATATCGGGCACGTCGAAGAGCTTGCACGCGGCGATCTGACTGTAGGCGCCCTCTACGCCCTGGCAGGCGACGCTGGCGGTCTGGGGGAAGGGCGTGTCGAAGGCCTCGGCAGTGGTGTGGGCCTTTTGCGAGACCGTGACGCCCTTGAGCTCATTGATGTAGCGCTGCTGCTCGGCCTTGCTCATGCTCATGAGGAGGCGGAACAGCGTGATGGTCTGCGCCTCGTAGCGCTCGGGCGCGCGGCCGGCAAGGTTGTTGAGTTTGGAGCGCTCGCGGGCAGGGTCGAAGACGGCCTTGCCCATCTCGATTTTTGATTTGGCGACCTCGGTGGCAATGTCCATGCGTTCGACAAAACTGTTGAGGAGCGTGGTGTCGATGCCATCGATGGTCTTGCGGATGTCAGCAAGGTCCATAGGGACCCCTTTCGTGAATCGATATGCGGGGTAGTTAATTTGGGACGGGGCTTTTTTAGCTACACCGGCAGTTGACACGACTGTTTGGCCGATTTGCGGCCGGGGTAGCTAAAAAAGCCCCGTCCCAAATTAACTACCCTTGGGGTGGGTGGACTAAAGCTGGGCGGCGTCTTCTAGGAGGGCGTCCCAGATGGCCAGCGCTGCGGCTGCTTCGGCTACGGGGACGGCGCGCGGGACGATGCAGGGATCGTGGCGGCCGTGGACTGAAAGCTCGGCATTTTCCATAGCGTCCATGTCCACCGTCTGCTGCTCGCGGCCAATGGAGGGCGTGGGCTTTACGGCCATGCGCCACATGACGGGAGCGCCGGTTGAAATGCCGCCCAGGATACCGCCGGCATTATTGGACTCGACCTCGATCTTGCCGGTCTCGGAGTCGATGCGATACGGATCGTTGTTCTCGCTGCCGCGCATGGCGGCGACGGCAAAGCCCATGCCAAACTCCACGCCCTTCACGGCGGGAATCCCAAACGCGATCTGCGCGATGCGGTTTTCGATGCCGTCGAACATGGGGTCGCCGATGCCCGCGGGCAGGCCGTAGATACCGCACTCCACGATGCCGCCGATGCTGTCGAGCTCGTCGCGCGCGGCCAGAATCTCTTGGCGCATGCGGCCGGCGGCAGCAGGATCGATGCACGGCAGGTCGTTCGAAAGGATCGCCTTGCGGTCGGTCTCGCGATAGACCATGTCGTCCATGGGCAGATCGGAGATGCCACCGATCTGCGCCACGTGAGCCATCACCCGAATACCGCGGGCCTCGAGCGCCTGCAGCGCGATGCCGCCCGCGATGCATAGGGGGGCCGTCAGGCGGCCGGAGAAGTGTCCGCCGCCGGCGACGTCGTGCATGTTGTGGTACTTCACGCGTGCTGGGAAATCCGCATGGCCCGGGCGGGGCTTACGGCGCAGCTCGGAGTAGTCCTTGGAGCGCGTGTTGGTGTTCTCGATGATCGCGGCGATAGGCGCGCCCGTGGTGTGTCCATCAACTATGCCGGCGATAATGTGGGCGGCGTCGGCCTCGCGGCG
>CAJMSG010000290.1:0-1516 GCA_905216105.1 uncultured bacterium
CGTTGAAGAGCTTCGGGTTGCCCTTGCCGCGGCTCGCCTTCATGCACTGGCCCACCAAAAAGCCGATGACCTTCTGGCTGCCGTCGCGGTACTGCTGCGCCTGCTCGGCACAGTTCGCCAGCACCTCGTCCACGATCGGCTGCAGCGCGCCGGCATCGCTCACCTGGCGCATACCGCGCTCATCGACGATCTTGTTGGGGTCGTCGCCGGTCTGGGCCATGGCCTCAAAGACCTCGTGCGCCTGGTTGGAGCTGATGGCATCGGTCGCCAGCAGCTTGGCAAGCGCGGCCACCTGGGCCGGCGCGATGCCGGACTCGACAAGCGACACACCCGCGCCCTTAAGGTAGGCGATCATCTCGTTCATCAGCAGGTTTGCGACCGTCTGGGCCTCCTTGCCAGCCATACCGGCAGCGGCGGCCTCAAAGAACTCGGCAAACTCGGGGTCGCCGGCGATTTGCTCGGCATCGGCCGTCTTAATGCCAAAGTCGGCCTCAAAACGGGCGCGCTTGGCATCGGGCAGCTCGGGGATCTCGCCACGGCAGCGGTCGATAAACTCGTCGTCCAGATCGAACGGCGCCAGGTCGGGATCGGGGAACAGACGATAGTCGTCAGCCGTCTCCTTCACACGCATGACTACGGTGCGCTTGCGGCTAGGCTCCCAGTGACGGGTCTCCTGATAGATGATGCCGCCCTCCTCGAGCACCTCGGCTTGGCGGCAGATCTCGTAGGCAAGGCCGTCGTGCAGGCTCTTGAACGAGTTGAGGTTCTTGAGCTCGGTCTTGGTGCCCAGCTTGGTCTCGCCGCGGCGACGCAGTGACACGTTGCCGTCGCAGCGCATGGAGCCCTTCTCCATGGAGCAGTCGGAAATGCCCAGCGTCACAAAGATGCGACGGAGCTTCTCCATAAACAGGCGAGCCTCCTCGGGCGTACGCAGGTCGGGCTCGGTGACGAGCTCGATGAGCGGCGTGCCGCAGCGGTTGTAGTCGACGAGCGACTCGGCCGCAGCGGTAATGCGGCCCTCGGCACCGCCCACGTGCACCATCTTGGCGGCGTCCTCCTCCATATGGATGCGCAAAATGCGGATGGGCACCGTGTAGGAGCCGTCCTCGCGGCGCTCGGGCATCTGCAGGTTGGACGCGTCGTAGCTGGCCAGGTGACCGGCGCGCTGGTTACCCTCGCGCATGGTCGACGTCATGGACGTGGACAGGCCCTCGGCGTTGGCAGAGGCGCTCGCCAGGCTCTGGGCCTCGGCCTCGCCAAACGCGCAGTCGGGGCGCTCGGCGGCACCGCGGCCGGTCACGTCCAGATCCAGATGGCCGTACATGGCAAAGGCGACCGGACCCTGCGTGGTCTGGAAGTTCTTGGCCATGTCGGGATAGAAGTAGTGCTTGCGGTAGAACATCGAGTGGCGCTGGATCTCGCAGTTAGTGGCGAGACCCGCCTTGACGATGCTCTCGATGGCGCGCTTGTTGGGCACCGGCAGGGCACCGGGCAGGCCCAGGCACACCGGGCACAC
>CAJMSG010000291.1:0-1504 GCA_905216105.1 uncultured bacterium
CCCTGTGCAAAGGAGGACGTTTCCATGGACGAGATGTTTGCCATTAAATGCCAAAACTGCGGCGGCCCCATGTATTCTCATCAGGCAAAGCGCAGCTTTGAGTGCGCCTATTGCGAAACGGTTATTCCGTGGCAAGCGGACGCCGGGGAGCCCAAGAGCGCCCTGGGCATTCGTCATACGCCGCTGACGGTGGTTGACGGGCTACTCAAGCTCACGCACGTCTCGCAGCTCGAGCGCCCAGAGGACCCGGGCTGGTATTTCTTCAATTCGTACTGGCGCAATCAGTCGGTTCTTGAGCACCTGCTGTGGGAGGACCGCGGCACGGCGCAGGAGTTCCAAGAGGCGACGCACGTGAGCATTCCCTGTCCCTTCTGCGGCGCGTCCTTTGAGGGGTCATCGACCCAGCGCGTGTTTGAGTGCCCGTCCTGCGGCAACAAGATTGGCGTGGCCGACCTGCTCAAGCCCGGCACGTTTAGCAAGCGCCTGACCATGGGCGTGGGTGCCGAGTACGTGCCTGAGCAGGGTATTCCCTGCGAGATAACGCCGCAGCAGGCACGTGCCAACGCGCTGCAGCTGGTGCGTCAGTACCCGGAGGCCTTTGCCGGGCACGACGTGGAAGACGCGATCCAAAACGACATGATGCTCTTCTATTTCCCCATGGCGCTCGCGGACCTGCGCATGATGGCATCCTTCCCGGGCAAGGGCCTGAGCAAGGAGACCCTGGTGTACTACGAGGTGCTCGACTGGGCATATCCCAGGGCCAACTACCTGGATGTTCGCCTTATGGGCATTTTGGAGCCGTGGGACTTCGGCAAGGTGGGGCCGTTCGATCCCGCCATGCAGGAGGGCGACTTCCGCGTCGTTTCCGTCGATGCGTCCACCAAGGACCAGGTGGTCATTGATAAGCTGGCGCTCGATATTGCCGGCAACGATGCCGAGGCGATCCTGGGGCTCAATAAAAAGAGCATCCGCACGTGGGCGCACAAGGCTCGCAAGCACAAGGGCGGCCTGGTGATGGTACCGGTCTACTTTGTCGATCGCCCGGCGTCGGACAGCCGCGACGGCGAGCAGGTGCGCATTGCCGTGAACGGCCAGACGGGCCGTGCGGCCGCGGTGGTGTTTAGCGACAAGCGCGAGACGCATGTGGTGGCGCCGCTCAACCCCA
This sequence comes from uncultured bacterium, assembly GCA_905216105.1. GTDB lineage: Bacteria > Actinomycetota > Coriobacteriia > Coriobacteriales > Coriobacteriaceae > Collinsella. The sequence goes on from CAJMSG010000291.1 coordinate 1,166, forward strand.
ACGTGATGCTGTCGAGCGAAAGCACCGTGCACGCCACGCCCATCGAGGTCAAATACGTTAAATCGCCGTTCTTATACCAGATCGTACGCCGCGGAAGCGGCGAGCAACCGCGTCAGGTGGCAGCGGCGGCCGAGGGTTCCTACCGAGAGGAAAAGCCCAAACGCAAGGGGCTGCTTGCAGCGATCTTTGGGAAGTAGGGGAGCGGTACGGGACAGCGCGCAGTAGTGCGAGCTGTCCGTCGTGGTAGATCTAAATAAACAGCGGGACGGCTGCAGCCGACCCTTTAAGACGGTAGCCAATGGGACTTCATCAGGCGAACGTCGCATTCTGTAATCATCA
>CAJMSG010000292.1:0-1504 GCA_905216105.1 uncultured bacterium
CCCTGTGCAAAGGAGGACGTTTCCATGGACGAGATGTTTGCCATTAAATGCCAAAACTGCGGCGGCCCCATGTATTCGCACCAGGCAAAGCGCAGCTTTGAGTGCGCCTATTGCGAAACGGTAATTCCGTGGCAGGCGGACGTCGGAGAGCCCAAGAGCGCCCTGGGTATCCGTCATACGCCGCTGACGGTGGTTGACGGGCTGCTTAAGCTCACCCATGTGTCGCAGCTCGAGCGCCCGGTGGACCCCGACTGGTATTTCTTCAATTCGCACTGGCGCAATCAGTCGGTTCTGGAGCATCTGCTGTGGGAAGATCGAGGAACAGCGCAGGAGTTCCAAGAGGCTACGCATGTGAGCATCCCGTGCCCCTTCTGCGGCGCGTCCTTTGAGGGGTCATCGACCCAGCGCGTGTTTGAGTGCCCGTCGTGCGGCAACAAGATTGGCGTGGCCGACCTGCTCAAGCCCGGTACGTTTAGCAAGCGCCTGACCATGGGCGTGGGCGCAGAGTATGTGCCGGGGCAGGGTGTTCCCTGCGAAATCTCGCCGCAGCAGGCACGTGCTAACGCGCTGCAGCTGGTGCGCCAGTACTCGGAGGCCTTTGCCGGGCACGACGTGGAAGACGCGATTCAAAACGACATGATGCTCTTCTATTTTCCCATGGCGCTGGCGGATCTGCGCATGATGGCGTCCTTCCCGGGCAAAGGGCTGAGCAAGGAGACCCTGGTGTACTACGAGGTGCTCGACTGGGCGTATCCGCGGGCAAACTACCTGGACGTTCGCCTTATGGGCATTTTGGAGCCGTGGGACTTTGGCAAGGTTGGGCCGTTCGATCCCGCTATGCAGGAAGGTGACTTTCGCGTCGTTTCCGTCGATGCGTCCACCAAGGACCAGGTGGTCATTGATAAGCTGGCGCTCGACGTTGCGGGCAACGATGCCGAGGCGGCCCTGGGGCTCAATAAAAAGAGCATCCGCACGTGGGCGCGCAAGGCACGCAAGCACAAGGACGGCTTGGTGATGGTGCCGGTCTACTTTGTCGATCGTCCAGCGACGGACAGCCACGACGGCGAGCAGGTGCGCATCGCCGTGAACGGCCAGACGGGTCGCGCAGCCGCAGTGGTGTTTAGCGACAAGCGCGAGACGCATGTGGTGGCACCGCTCAATCCCAACGTGATGCTGTCGAGCGAAAGCACCGTGCACGCCACGCCCATCGAGGTCAAACACGTTAAATCGCCGTTCCTATACCAGATCGTACGTCGCGGAGGCGGCGAACAGCCGCGGCAGGTTACAGCCGCAGCCGAGGGTTCCTACCGAGAGGAAAAGCCCAAGCGCAAGGGGCTGTTCGGCGCGATCTTTGGGAAGTAGGGGAGTGGTACGGGACAGTGCGCAGTGGTGCGAGCTGTCCATCGTAGTAGATCTAAATAAACGGTGGGACGGCTGCAGCCGACCCTTTAAGACGGTAGCCAATGGGACTTCATCAGGCGAACGTCGCATTCTGTAATCATCA
>CAJMSG010000293.1:0-1500 GCA_905216105.1 uncultured bacterium
GCAATGACGTCTCGCTGATGAACGCCGTCGATGTCGGTATCGCCATGGGCAATGCGCCGGACTATCTCAAAAAGCGCGCCGACTACATCACCGACTCGGTCGACAAAGATGGCGTCGTCAAGGCGCTCGAGCACTTTAGGCTTATATAAGCAGCCGGCACGCGCACGCGTCCCGTTTCCCCAAATCGCCAAAACAGACGCGCCGGCAACTCCAATGTGGCAATATGGTATCTGCACACCGCAACGATGCAACCTAAGAAAGAATGCGAGAACCCGTGTCCAGTCCGTTTACCAGCTTTTTAGCCCAGCACTTTGACCAGATCAACGACTATCTGGCCACGTTCTTTGACGGACAGGCGACCTCTGCCGACATCGAGCGCTACCTGTATACCCCGCTGTCGGCATTTACCGCCAATGCCGGCAAGCGCCACCGCCCGCTCATCTGCATGCTCGCCGCCACCGCAGTGGGCGGCAGCTTTGAGAGCGCCCGCAGCGCCGCGGCAGCTATCGAGCATTTCCAGTCGGGCGCGCTCATCCACGACGATATCGCCGACAACGGACAGCTGCGCCGCGGCAAGCCCTGCATGCACCTCACCGAGGGCACGGGCCTTGCCATCAATTGTGGCGACCTGGCGCTCACCATGGTCACCAAGACGGTTCTCGACGACCCCACGCTGGAGTCCGACGTGAAGCTGCGCGTGCTCCACGAGCTTACCGAGATGATCGTCCGCACCATCGAGGGCCAGGCGCTCGACTTGGGCTGGGTCCGTGACGGGCGCTTTGACATCTCGGTCGACGATTACCTGGACATGGCAACGCACAAGACCGCGTACTACAGCGGAGCCACGCCGCTTGCCGCTGGAGCCATTATCGGCGGCGGCAGCGAGGAGCAAATTGAGGCGCTGCGCGCCTTTGGCCTGCACACGGGCCTTGCCTTCCAGATCCAAGATGATCTACTCAACTTGATCGGTACAAAGGAGGCCGCCAACAAGGACTTCCGTACCGACATCACCGAGGGTAAGCGCACACTCGTTGCCGTGCACGCCCTGTCTGATGAGCGCTATCACGACGAGATTGAAGCGATCCTCTCCTCGGGCACCGAGGACCCCGCGCAGCTCGCGCGCGCCGTGGAGATCTTCCAGGAGACCGACTCTATTGATTACGCCCACGCCTACGCGCTGGACCTGACCGCCAAAGCCAAGGCCGCCATCGAGGACGTTTCGCTCGAGGCGCATGCACGCGAACTGTTCCTCTCCATGGCAGATTTCTTTGTGGAGCGCCTTAACTAGCGGGGGTTATAAAACCTGTCAGCAGCGTATTTGGGTACAACTTGCTACACTGTTGAGTGCATGTTTATGCATCCCTTTGCGTTGTCTATCCGACACACGCTCAAATAGTACGAATGGTACGCCGAAAGGGGTTCGTTCATGGAACCTATTACAACGGGCATGCAGGGAGCAGCCGTCGAGGACGTTCAGTCCCGCCTTCTGCAGCTCGGCTA